>RPQJ01000122.1 GCA_003819815.1 Lysobacterales bacterium | reverse complement strand
CGGGATCTGCAACGCCGAGAACGTGCACGTGCTGCGCGAGTTCCGGTCCAACTGCAAGATCCTGGTCGCGATCGGCGCGTGCGCCGTCACGGGCGGGCTGCCCGCGCAGCGCAACCACCTCGACCTCGGCCAGTGCCTGCAGGAGGTCTACCTGACGGAGCCGAGCGTGGGGCAGGGCATGATCCCGAACGACCCCGAGCTGCCGCTGCCGCTCGACAAGGTCCACCCGTTGCACGAAGTCGTGAAGGTGGACTACTTCATCCCCGGTTGCCCGCCCTCGGGCGACGCGATCTGGAAGTTCCTCACCGACCTGATCGAGGGCCGCACGCCGAAGCTCGGCCACGGCCTGATCCACTACGACTGAAGCAGGAGCGAGATGAGCACGTTCCCCCTCGAGACCGCCGCCCACCCCGAACGGCTGCGCCGGGTCGTCATCGAGCCCGTGTCGCGGGTCGAGGGGCACGGCAAGGTGACGCTGCTGATGGACGAGGACGACCACGTCCAGCAGGCGCGGCTCCACATCGTCGAATTCCGCGCGTTCGAGAAATTCATCCAGGGCCGCCCGTACTGGGAGGTCCCCGTGATGGTGCAGCGGCTCTGCGGCATCTGCCCGGTGAGCCACCACCTCGCCGCCTGCAAGGCGCTCGACCAGGTCGTGGGCGCCACGCAGCTCACGCCGACCGCGGAGAAGATCCGCCGGCTCATGCACTACGGCCAGATACTGCAGTCGCACGCGCTGCACTTCTTCCATCTCTCGTCGCCCGACCTGCTGTTCGGGTTCGACTCCGACGTCGCGAAGCGCAACATCGTGGGCGTCGCGGCCGAGCACCCCGAGATCGCACGGCAGGGCGTGCTGCTGCGCAAGTACGGCCAGGAAGTGATCCGCCACACGGCGGGCAAGCGCATCCACGGCACGGGCTCCGTGCCGGGCGGCGTCAACAAGAGCCTTACCGCCGCGGAGCGCGACGAGCTGCGCAAGGACGTCTACCAGATGATCGCGTGGAGCCGCGAGGCGGTGCACCTCGTGAAGCGGCTCTTCGAGCAGGACCTCGACACCTACCGCTCGTTCGGCACCTTCGAGGCGCGCACGCTGAGCCTGGTGCGGGCCGACGGAGCGATGGACCTCTACCACGGCGGGCTGCGCGCGCTGCACGCGGACGGACGCACGATCTTCGACCACGTCGACTACGGCCACTACTGGGAGCAGATCTCCGAGGAGGTCAAGGCCTGGTCGTACATGAAATTCCCGTACCTCACCGCGCTCGGCCACGAGGACGGCTGGTACCGCGTCGGCCCGCTCACCCGGGTGACCCGCTCCGACTTCATCCCGACGCCGCTCGCCGACCGCGAGCGCCGCGAGTTCGTCGCCTTCGACGAGGGCCGCGCCGCGAGATCGACGCTCGGCTTCCACTGGGCGCGCATGATCGAGATGCTGCACTCGGCCGAGGCGATCAAGGACCTGCTGCACGACGACGACCTGCTCGGCACGGACCTCATGGCGAGCGGGCCGCGGCAGGCGCGCGGAGTGGGCGTCATCGAGGCGCCGCGCGGCACGCTGATCCACCACTACCGCGTCGACGAGAACGATCAGGTCGCGCGCGCGAACCTCATCGTCTCGACGACCCACAACAACCACGCCATGAACATCGCCATCCGCGAAGTGGCCCGCAAGTACCTCGACGGGCGCAAGCTCACCGAGGGCCTGCTGAACCACATCGAGGTTGCGGTTCGCGCCTTCGACCCGTGCCTCTCCTGCGCGACGCACGCGATCGGCAAGATGCCGCTCGAGGTGCAGCTCGTGGATGCCGAGGGCGGCGTGGTCGATACGCTGGTGCGCGACTCGCGGTGAGCCCGTCGCCCGGGGGAAACGTGCCGGTGCTCGTGCTCGCGGTCGGCAACCCGAGCCGGGGCGACGACGCGATCGGCCCCGAACTCGCCGCGCGGCTCGATGCCGCGAGGCTTCCAGGCGTCGAGGTGATCGTCGAGTTCCAGCTGCAGGTCGAGAACGCGCTCGATCTCGTCGGCCGCGAGCGCGTCGTGTTCCTCGATGCCGGCCTCGATACGCCGGCGCCGTTCGAACTCAGGCAGGTCACGGCCCGCGACGACTTCCTGCACACCTCCCACGCGATCTCCCCGGAAGCGGTGCTCGCGACCTTCCGTCGCGTGCAGGGCGCGGAGCCGCCGGAGTGCTGGGTGCTGTGCGTGAGAGGCGAGACGTTCGAGCTCGGCGCGCCGCTCGGCCGTGCCGCCGCCGACAACGTCGCCGCGGCCTGGCCGCACCTGCTCGAACTCTGCGGACGGTCACGCCGGGTGACGGCGCCCGTCTAGGTCCCGGTCGACGCGCCGAGGCGGGCCTCGGCGTCGGCCATGCGCGCTGGACCTTGTATTTGTGCTGCGGCCGAAGATACCTGCGGCTGCGGTAGCTTGACCCGGTTCGCCCGGATCCCTGCAGCCGGACCGCCTCCCGTGGCCACCGTTGCGCAGGCTGTGCAAGAGTGCGGGTCTTGCGCTCCGGCCAGCGAGGCTTGCGTCATGTCCCTGCCACCCACCGTGCCGTTGGCTCCGCCAGCCGCGCTCGCGGACGCCGAACTGCTGCGTCGCGCCATGGACTTCCGTGCGTTCGCGGACCGCCGCCGCAGCGTGCGCGATTTCGACCCGAGGCCCGTGCCGCGGGAGGTGATCGAGGCCTGCATCGCGGCAGCCGGCACGGCCCCGAGCGGCGCCAACCAGCAGCCGTGGCACTTCGTCGCGGTGGCGGACCCGGCCGTGAAGCGTCGCATCCGCGAGGCTGCCGAAGCCGAGGAGCGCGAGTTCTATGAGCGCCGCGCGCCGGCCGAGTGGCTCGAGGCGCTCGCACCCATCGGCACCGACTGGCGCAAGCCCTTCCTCGAGACCGCCCCGTGGCTGATCGCCATCTTCGTGCGCCGCTGGGGACGTGCGCCCGGCGGCGGCAAGGTGAAGCACTACTACCCGACGGAGTCCGTGGGGATCGCCACCGGCATCCTCATCACGGCGCTGCACACGGCGGGTCTCGCCTCGCTGACCCACACGCCGAGCCCGATGGGCTTCCTGAACGACATCCTCGGGCGGCCGGCCGAGGACGAGCGACCGTTCCTGCTGCTCGTGGCCGGACACGCGGCGGAGGGCGCCCGGGTGCCCGCGATCGGTCGCCGCACGCTGGAGGAGATCGCCACCTGGGTTTGAGCGCGCTCCGCCCGGAAAGTGAACCAATAGTCACTCCGGGCAGTCCATGGGAAGTGTCCGAGCGCCGACGGTTCCGGACCGGTAGACTAACGGGCACTATTGCCTCAGCCATACGACGGTCCAAGGCCATGTCCAACGCCGCTCCCGCGACGGTCGAGCACGCGCCCATCAACTGGGTGACGACGACCGTGTTCACCCTCCTGCCGCTCACGGCGCTCGTCGCCGTGCCGTGGTACGGCATCGCGCACGGCTACAGCCTCGCTGCGTGGCTGAGCCTCGTGTTTTTCCTCTGGGCTTGCGGCATCTCGATCACGGCGGGCTACCACCGTCTCTGGTCGCACCGCGCCTATCAGGCGCACTGGTCGGTGCGGCTCTTCTTCATGGTCTTCGGCGCGATGGCGCTGCAGAACAGCATCCTGGTCTGGGGTTCGCAGCACCGCACGCACCATCGGTTCGTCGACGACGTCGACAAGGATCCCTACAGCGCGAAGCGCGGCTTCTGGTTCTCGCACATGGGCTGGATCCTCCGGAACTACCCGAGCGGACGCAACGACTTCACGAACGCGAAGGACCTCGAGCGCGACCCGATCGTGATGTTCCAGCACCGCTGGTACTTCCCGCTCGCGATCGGTACGAACGTTGGCCTGCCGCTCGCGCTCGGCTGGGCCGTGGGCGACGTCTGGGGCGTGTTCCTGCTCGGCGGCCTGCTGCGCCTCGTGCTGAACCACCACTTCACCTGGTTCATCAACTCGCTTGCCCACATGTGGGGCTCGCAGCCCTACACCGACGAGAACACGGCCCGCGACAATCCGGCGCTCGCGTTCCTCACGTACGGCGAGGGCTATCACAACTTCCACCACATCTTCCAGAACGACTACCGCAATGGCGTGAAGTGGTGGCACTTCGACCCGACGAAGTGGCTGATCGCGCTGCTCGCCTGGCTCGGCCTCGCGAACAACCTGAAGCGCGTGCCCGACCTCTGGATCCAGCGTGCGCAGCTCGGGATGCAGTTCAAGCGCATGGAACTCGCGCTCGAGCGGCGGCGGGCCACGGCCGGCGATCGCGACCTCGAGCGCGTCAAGGCCCGGGTCGCCGAGGAGTACGCGGCGTTCCGCGCCTCGCTCGAGGAGTGGTCGAAGATCCGCGACCAGTGGGTCGTCGACCGCAAGCAGCGCCTGCTGCAGAAGTGGGAGGAGGCGAGCTTTCGGCTGCGCCTCCGCCAGATCGAGCAGGGCCTGCGCATGCAGCGCCGGCGGCTGCGCGCGATGTCACGCGCGTACGCCTAGGGCCGTCCCCGCCTAGAACCGGAACGACAGCCCGGCCTGCACCAGCCGCGGCATGCCCGGCGTGAGCCCGCGGCTCATGTCGGCCACGTACAGCTTGTCGCCGAGGTTCTTGCCCGTGAGGAACACGGTGCAGTCGCACACCGGCAGCACGTAGTTCGCGGTCGCGTTCCACACCGTGTAGCCGCCGATCCGTCCGCGCTGGCCCGAGGCCACGATCTCGACGGTGTTGAGATCGTCGGTGTAGGCCTCGCTCGTGTACACGCCCTCGAGCTGCACGTCGAGGCCACGGCCGACGCGGATCCCGACCGTGCCGGCGAGCAGGTGTTCGGGGGCGTAGGGCAGGCGGTTGCCGGTGACCCGCACGGTGGTGAACCCGGGTACGTTGCTGAAGCGCGTGCCGACGTACTCGGCATCCCCGAGCCACGTGTAGGACAGTCGGGCGTACGGCTCGACCGGCCAGTCGACGAACGCCTCGCCTTCGAGCTGCCCGGCGAACTCGAGGCCCTGCTGCAGGGTCTCACCCGCGCTCGTGAGCGTGGCGCCCACGCCGCCCGCCACACTGGCCGGGACGATCTGGTTCTCGAAATCCATGCGGAACAGCGTCGCCTCGAGCGACAGGCCGTCGAGCGGCACGCTGCGCACCCCGAGCTCGTAGTTCCAGGACAGTTCCGGGTCGAGGTCCACGCTGCCGCCCGTGGCCGTGACGATGTCCGCGACGCCCGGAGGCGCGAATCCACGGTGCACGCCGGCGAACACCACCGTGCCCGGGGCGGCTTCGAACGTTGCGCCGATCCCGGGGATCCACTCGCTGATCGAGGTCTCGCCCCGTGTTCCGAGCAGGTTGTCGATGCGGGTGTAGTCGATGTCCTCGAAGCGCACGCCCGGCGTCACGCTCCAGCGGTCGAAGCCGAACCGGTTCTGCACGAATGCCGAGGCGGCCGTGACCTCGCGGTCGCTGTCCTCGCGCACGCCGGCGTTGCGGCCCGTGCCGGGCTGGCGCGAACGCGGGTCGTCGCCGTTCGCCTGCACGCGGTACTGGTCCTCGTGGTGGTAGCGCATCCCGGCCTCGGTGACGTTGTCGGCGCCGAACAGGCCGTGCTCGACGGTGACGCGGGGCTCGAGACCGGTGGTCCAGTACTGGCGCAGCCGGCCTTCGTTGCCGCAGGTGGTGTTCAGGTTGCCCATGCCGCCGCAGGCCGGGTCGCTGCTGTCGTTCGGGCGCTGGCCCGAATTGCTCGACTGCCGCCACCAGTCCCGGTTGAAGTAGGTGTAGTAGGCGTTGGTGATGAACGTGGTCGAGGGGTTCAGGTCGAACTGGTGGGTCGCCGACGTGCCCCAGCGGTACGCGTACATGTGGTCGTTCTTGAACGGGTTCTGCCGCGGGTCGGCGCGCCATTCGTCGAGCGTGAGGCCGGTATAGGTGACCTGCGAGTCTTCGTCGTAGTAGCTGCCGCGCACGGTGACCGCCTGCCGCTCGGTTAGCTGCTGCACGACCTTGAGGTTCAGGTCGGCGACGCGGAAGTTCATGTTGTCGCGCGCGCCGTCCGACTCGCGATAGGTGCCGTGGGCGATGAAGCCCGTGTTGCCGATCGTGTCGCCGTACTGGCCGAGCACCTCGCCGAAGCCCTCGTTGCCAAGCGACGCGGTCAGCTGCCCGGCAGAGTCCGCCGGTATGCTCGGCGTGATGTAGTTGATCACGCCGCCGACGGTGTGCGGCCCGAAGAGGATCTGCGACGAGCCCTTCAGCACCTCGATCCGCTCGAAGCGCGTCACCGGCGGGTGGTAGTAGCTCGCGTTGTCGCCGTAGGGGGCGTAGGAAAGCGGGATGCCGTCCTCGAGCAGCAGCACCTTGGTCGAGCGGGTCGGGTTCAAGCCGCGGATGCCGATGTTGGGCCTCAGGCCGAAGCCTTCCTCGTCGCGCGCGAACACGCCCGGCACCTGGCGCAGTGCCTCGTTCACCGTGAAGACGCGCGACTGCTCGAGCACGCTCTGGTCGAGCATGAAGGCCGACCCGGGAATCGTATCGAGGCGGATGCGGTCGCCGATCACGACGACGACCGGTTCGAGCGTCGTCTCGAGCGGGGGCGGGGGAGGTTGCTGGGCCGAGGCGGCGGCTGCGGCAAGGACCGAGGAGACGGCGGCGGCGATGGCCGCGGCGCGGCCCGGGACGGTGTTGCGAAGCATCGAGATCTGCCTTTCTGTCGCGGACGATGACCGGACGCAAGGCTAGAGACGGAGCGGGGGCTAGTCAATGCAAATCATTATCATTCGTATCCGTATTTCCCGAAGCGGCTGTAGGACGGTGCCGTAGTCCGTCAGTCGCGGAAATTCGTGAACTGGAAGGGCAGGTCCAGCTCGGCCTTGCGCACGAGCGCGATCGTCGACTGCAGGTCGTCCTTGTTCTTTCCGGTCACCCGCACCTGCTTGTCCTGGATCGCCGCCTGCACCTTGAGCTTGGAGTCCTTCACGAGACGCTGGATCTTCTTGCCGAGCTCGGCGTCGATTCCCTGCCGCAGCGTGACGACCTGGCGCGCCGTCTGGCCAGTGACGACCGGTTCGTCGACCTTCATGCACGCGACGTCGACGCCGCGCTTCGACAGCTTGAGTCGCAGGATCTCGAGCATCTGTTTAAGTTGAAAATCGGCCGGTGCGGAAAGCGTAACGACCGTTTCTTTCAACTCGTACTTGGCATTCGTGCCTTTGAAGTCGAACCGCTGCCCGACCTCGCGGCTCGCCTGGTCGACGGCATTCGAGACCTCGTGCAGGTCGACTTCGGACACGATGTCGAAGGATGGCATGGCGACAGTTTACGGCGTCGGAGCGGGAGACGGGACGGTCGCCTGCGGTACCGAGGCCGGCGCAGGGTCGGCCGCGATTTCGTCGGGTGTGGCACCGGCGTTCCGGCGTGCCTCGAACGACTCGCGGCCGCGGGCCGCCGACCAGCACCACCCGGCGAGCCCGCCGTCGTCCTGCAGCCGGGCGTGGCACAGTTCGGCCGTGATGCCGTCGTAGCGCGACAGGTAGACGTCGTCGTGCCGGACCTCGCCCGCGAGGAGTCCGCCGGGCGAGTCCGTCGTGCCGATCGTGGCCGTGACCTGCTCGAAAGACTGCTGGAGCCGGGCGTCGGCGCGCCGGACCGGCGCGCCATCGGCGGTCAGCGTGACGTCCCAGCGGCCCGAGACGTCGGCGTTGTCGTTGACTGGTTCCTCGAAGAACCGCCACTTCTGTCCGGCATGGGCCGCGAACGGATACTCGACCTGCCCGCCGCCTGCCCCGGGGAGCGTGACTCGGCCCGACAGCCGGTCGCCCCGGATCTTCGCTGTCACGGTGGCGGCGTCCGGCTCGAACCGCGCCGTCAGCTGCCCCTCGGCGACCTCGACCTGCGAGACGCGGACCCGTTCCCCGCCGTTCACGAGGTGCAGCGCCAGCCCCGTCTCGTCGCGCGCGACGTGGAGCCCGAACGGCAACTCACCCTCGGGCGTTGTGATCACGCCCCGGTAATCACCGGGCCGCAGCTCGCGGTCGCCGAGACCGCACGCGGCCGTGGCACAGCACGCGACGACGACACCGAGCCAGGCGGCCGTGCGGGGCCGCCCCCTGGCTCCGGGACCCGGCGGGTACTGGGCGATCATTGCCGACGTGGCTCCGGGTCAGAGCTTGAGCGCGACCTTCATCTGCTCGACAAGATTCTCGCCGCCGTGCTTCCTCACGTAGTCGATCACGACCGGTCCGAATTTCTTGGCGGTGTCGATGTCGATACCGAGCTCCGTGAACGACGCCGCGAGTCCGGCCCAGCGCCCGGCCGCGCTTCGGCCGCCGAACAGCGAGCCCAGGCCACCCGCGAGCGAGCTCAGCGTGCTCGGCGGAGGCGCACTCTTCAGCAGCTTGTCCGCGCCCGGGATGTCCTCCACGAACTGCTCGAAGTCCTTCCGGGCCATGTTCTGCTGGCCGGCCCGCAGCAGCGCAACGACCCCGCCACGGGCCTGCGTCTTCGTGACTCCGAGCTCCTTCGTGAGGCGCTTGATCAGGTCGTCCATCGCGTTTCCTCCGGGCGGTCGATTCTACTCACGGCGCCCAGATGAGTGCGACGTCGTCGACCGCGAGATCGCTGCGGCGCGGCTTGACCGGCTTCTCCTCGATCCGCACCGCTCCCGGATCGTACTGGACCTCGAGCGCCGCCACCTCGTCCGCGAGCTGCGACTCCAGCGCCTCGATCTGCCGCCGCAGCGCGTGGACGTCCGCCTCGGCGTGCTCGACGTCGGCCCGCTCCTTGCCGGCGCGGCCCATGTTGCGCGCCGCGGTCTCCGCCTGGCGCAGCGTGCTGCGGCGTCGTCCGCCGCCGAAGATCGCCCCGAGCAGGCCGCCGCCCACGGCGAGGGCCGTCGACAGCGTCTGGTTCGACGCCTGCGTCTTCTCCCGCTCGACGCGCTGCTCGGCGCGACGCGTGCGGTCCTCGAGCGTCGCGATCTTCGACGCGTACTTGCTCCTCAGCGCCTCGACGGCAGCGTCGCGCTTCTCCCGCAGCGCGAGCGCGACCTGCGCACGGAACTCGCCCTCCGACGCGCCGGGTGTCGCCGTGAGCTTGAGCGGCGGGCAGGTCCAGAGCGACATCGACCCGGAGCGTGCGACGCTGTCTTCGAGCGCGGCGGCCCAGCGCTTGTACTCTCGCGGGCTCAGCGCCGCGCCCGGGACGTCGTCGTAGCTCGCGCCCGCGGCGGGACCGACCGCGAACCGCGGGCCCGGGTCGGCGTGCGCCTCGGCCGTATCCCAGTCCGGGCCGTCCGCCCCGACCGCGGCGAGCCAGTACGTCGTCTGCCACGCATCGAGCCCGGCCTTCGCGTCCACATAGTGGGCGCGCACCCGCGCGCCGATGAATGGACGGTAATGCGGCGCGCCCGGTGCGCTTGTCTCGAGGAACCGCTCCGTCACCCCGTGCTCGACGATCGGGCGCGAACCGCCCGAGCCGCTCGCGACCGACTTGCGCGAGCCACCCGGAGCAGTCGAGCCGACCGCGGCAGCGGGTGCCGTCGACGAGACCGGTGTCGCCGCGCGGGGCGTCAGTCGTCCGATCTCGGCGAGCGTCAACGGGCCGCGCAGGTAGGACATCGCCCACCGCGTCCGCAGCAGCACCGGCGCGTCATCGTGGACGTTCCGGACGAGGAACGTCCGCTGCCCGAGGTTCGCGAGCAGCTGCTCGAGCCCGCCCTTGTCGAGCCCGCCGCCGCCCTCGCTGCCGAGCAGCCCGTCGACGACCCGGGCCCGGTCGCGTTCGGTCTGCAGCCGGCCGATGAACCAGGTGCCCGCGTTGCCGAGGCCCTTGTAGTCGAGGTCGACCGGGTTCTGCGTCGCGAGCACGACGCCGATGCCGAACGCGCGCGCCTGCTTGAGCAGCGTGAGCATCGGCAGCTTCGACGGCGGCATCGCCGACGGCGGGAAGTAGCCGAAGATCTCGTCCATGTAGAAGAGCGCGCGCAGGCTCGACGTGCCGGACTGGCGGCGCATCCATGCGACGAGCTCGTTCGCGACCAGCGTGACGACGAACATCCGCTCGGCGTCGTTCAGGTGCGCGATCGAGATGATCGCCACCCGCGGTCTGCCGTCCTGCGTGTAGAGCAGCCTCTGCACGTCGAGCGGCTCGCCGTGCAGCCACGCCTCGAATCCCGGCGCGGCCAGCAGCCCGTTGATGCGCAGCGCGAGTTCCGTGCGGTCCTTCGCCGGGAAGAAGGTCTCGAGGTCGAACACGCCGATCTTGTCGAACGGCGGCCTCTGCACGCCCTGGATCAGCGCGGCGAGGTCGGGGCTCGCGCCCGCGCGCCACGCGGCGTCGAGCAGTGCGGAGAGCAGGATGTGCTCGCGGCTGCGGATCGGGTCGGCCTCGATGCCGAGGAGCGCCAGCAGGCCCGACACGGCGGAGCCGATGCGCTCCTTGAGCGCCGTCGCATCGGAGAGCGTCGCGGCGTCG
>RPQJ01000121.1 GCA_003819815.1 Lysobacterales bacterium | reverse complement strand
GAGCTCGAGCGACACCTTCTTCAGCTGGCCCGCGCACTGCTGCATCAGCTTCTTGCCGATCTCGGTCGAGCCGGTGAAGGTGAGCTTGCGCACGACCGGGTTCGAGGTCATCTCGCCGCCGAGCACCGCCGCCGGGCCGGTGACGACGTTGAACACGCCGCGCGGGATGCCGGCGCGTTGCGCGAGCTCCGCCATCGCGAGCGCGGAGTAGGGCGTCTGCATCGCGGGCTTGCAGACGAACGTGCAGCCCGCGGCGAGCGCCGGCCCCGCCTTGCGCGTGATCATCGCGGCGGGGAAGTTCCACGGCGTGATCGCGGCGACGACGCCGACCGGCTGGCGCAGCACGAGGATGCGCTTGTCGGGCTGGTGGCCGGGGATCACGTCGCCGTAGAGGCGCTTGCCTTCCTCGGCGAACCACTCGATGAACGAAGCCGCGTAGGCGATCTCGCCCTTCGCCTCGGCGAGCGGCTTGCCCTGCTCGGCCGTCATGAGCACGGCGAGATCGTCCGCGTTCAGCAGCATGAGGTCGTGCCAGCGGCGCAGGATGCCCGCGCGTTCCTTCGCCGTCTTCGCTGCCCAGGCCGGGAACGCGGCCGAGGCCGCTTCGATGGCCCGGCGCGTTTCGGCGGCACCGAGGTTCGGGACCGTGCCGATCACGGCGCCGGTGGCGGGATTCGTGACGTCGACCGTGCCGCGGCCGTCGGCGTCGATCCACGCGCCGTCGACGTAGCACTGCTCGCGGAGCAGGGTCGGGTCCTGGAGTTTCAAGGTCATGGTCGCGATACCTTCGGTCGGTCGGGCGAGCGGGGCTCAGCCCACGTGCTTCCGGAAGAACTCGACGCTGCGCTCGAAAGCGAGCCGCGCGCTCGCGGGCTCGAAATCGGCTCGCTCGGAGCAGTTGAAGCCGTGGCCGGCCGGGTAGAGGTGATACGTCCCGGCGGGGAAGGCGCGGCGGATCTGCTCCACGTCCGCGAGCGGGATGTGCCCGTCGTGCTCGCCGTGGTGGAACATCATCGGGCAGCGTGGCACGTCGCGGAGCAGCTGCGCGATGCCGCCGCCGTAGTAGGCGACGCCCGCCGCGATGTTGGCGTGGCAGCCGGCGAGCCAGGTCATGCGGCCGCCCCAGCAGTAGCCCACCATGCCGACCGGGCCGGCGTGGGAGACGGCGTCGACGGCGGCGTTCAGGTCCGCTAGCGCGCCCGCGTCGGCCGCCTTCGCCATGAGCGCGATGCCGGCCTGCATGCCGGCGGCGTCGTAGGCGAGTTCGACGCCTCGCTGGTAGCGGTCGAACAGCGCCGGCGCGATCGCGAGCCAGCCCTGGGCGGCGTACTGCTCCGCCACCCGGCGGATGTGGGCATTCACGCCGAAGATCTCCTGAACGACCACGATGCCCCCTCGTGGTGCGCCCTCGGGACGGGCGAGGTAAGCCGAGAATTCGTTGCCGTCGGCGGCGCGCAGCTGCAGGTGGCTCATGGGCTTGCGTCGGTTCTGAGGGGAGGTGACTAGGATAACAGTCCGGACCCCCGGCCGCCCGCGACGGCGCGGCGCCGCCTATAATCCGCGACCTTTCCTCAAGCCCGGTCCGTGCCATGAAGTTCCAGCACCTCGGCCTGTCGTTCGCCTGCGCGCTGCTCGCGGCCTGTGCTGGCCAGCCGACCTCGCCGTCGCCTGCATCCGACGCCGCGATTGCCGCGGCGGTCCCGGCCGACGCAGGCGCGAGCCTCGATGCCATGTTCGACCAGTACTTCGAGGACGTGCTCAGGCTCAACCCGCTGCTCGCCACCTACATCGGCGACCACCGCTACGACGACCGGCTGCCGAACAGCCTCGGGCCCGAGTACCGCACCGAGGTGCGGGTGCTCAACGAGCGCTACCTCGCGGCCGCGCTCGCCGTCGATCCCGCGACGCTCTCGCCGGCCGACCGCATCTCGCACGACATCTTCGTGCGCGAGCGCCGCCGCGCGCTCGAGTCGGAGCGTTACCCGGACCATCTGCTGCCCCTCAACCAGATCGGCGGCCTGCTCACGACGATGCCGACGCTCGGGTCCGGCACCAACGCCCAGCCGTTCGCGACCGCCGAGGACTACGAAAAGTGGCTCCGGCGGCTCGACGGGCTCGTCGTCTGGATGGACCAGGCGATCGTCAACATGCGCGAGGGCATGGCGCTTGGCGTCGTGCAGCCCCGGCCCGTGATGGAGAAGGTGCTGCCGCAGATCGAGGCGCAGGCCGTGGCGAAGCCCGAGTCGAGCGACTACTACGCGCCCGTGCGTTCCTTCCCGGCCGACATGCCGGTCGCAGAGCAGGAGCGCCTGCGTGCCGCCTTCGTGGCGCAGATCCGCGACGAGCTCGCGCCCGCCTACCGGCGCCTCGCCGACTTCCTCCGCAACGAATACCTGCCGAAGACCCGTGACTCCGTCGCCTGGACGGCGCTGCCGGACGGCGAGGCGTGGTACGCCTTCTACGTCGAGGAGCACACGACCACGAAGTTGAAGCCCGAGGAGATCCACGAGCTCGGGCTGTCCGAGGTCGCGCGCATCCTCGGCGAGATGGACCGCGTGCGCGAGCAGGTCGGTTTCCAGGGCGACCGCGAGGCGTTCTTCAGGTTCCTCGAGACCGACCCGCGGTTCTACCACACGCGCGGCGAGGACCTCGTGCAGGGCTACCGCGATCTCAAGAAGCGCATCGACGCGGCGCTGCCGAAGCTCTTCTCCGTGTTCCCGAAGGCCGATTACGAGGTCCGCGAGACCGAGCCCTTCCGCGCGGCCTCGGCCGCCGGCGGGGAGTACCAGGCTCCCTCCGCCGATGGTTCGCGTCCCGGCATCTTCTACGTCAACACCTACAACCTGAAGGCGCAGCCGAAGTTCGGCATGGAGACGCTCTCTCTCCACGAGGCCTCGCCCGGCCACCACTTCCAGGTGACGATCCAGCAGGAGCTCGAGGACCTGCCGAAATTCCGCCGCTTCGGCGGCGATTACACGGCCTACGTCGAGGGCTGGGCACTCTACGCCGAGTACCTCGGCAAGGAGCTCGGGCTCTTCACCGATCCGTACCAGTGGTTCGGCCGGCTGAACGACGAGCAGCTGCGCGCGATGCGCCTCGTCGTCGACACCGGCCTGCACTCGAAGGGCTGGACGCGCGAGCAGGCGATCCAGTACATGGTCGACAACTCGACGCTCGCGCCGTCCGACGTCGTGGCCGAGGTGGAGCGCTACATCGCGTGGCCCGGCCAGGCGCTCGGCTACAAGGTGGGCGACCTCAAGATCCAGGCGCTGCGGCGCCGCGCCGAGGCCGAGCTGGGCCCGAAATTCGACGTGCGCGACTTCCACCGCGAGGTGCTGTCGGACGGCGCCGTGCCGATGGACGTGCTCGAGGCCAAGATCGAACGGTGGATCGACGCGCGCCGATGACCCGACGGTTCGTCCTCGCGTCGCTAGCCACGCTCGCGCTCGCGGGCTGCGATCGCCCGGCCGCGCCCGGGCCGGCGTCGGAGGCGCCTGCGGCCGCAGGGCGTGCGGCCAGCGCAGATGCAGCGCGCCTGCTCGACGTCGTCGACGGCTACTACGAGGGCCATCTGGCGCTGAACCCGCTCGTCGCCACCGAGCGCGGCGATCACCGCTACGACGACCGCTACGGCGACTACGCGAGCGCGATCTGGATGGCCGACTCGCTCGCGATCGAGCAGGAGGCGCTCGAGCGGCTCGCGACCGTCGACGCCGCGCGGCTCGCCGGCGAGGATCTCGTCACTTACGAGGCATTCAGGCGCGGCCGCGAACTGCGCGTCGAGGGCTACCGGTACCCGAGCGAGCTGCTGCCGATCCACCCCTTCGACGCCGCGCACACGGAGTTCGCGGTACTGGCGTCGGGCCGCGGTGCGCAGCCGTTCCGCACGCTCAGGGATTACGAGAACTTCCTCGCGCGGATGGATGGCTACGTCGAGTGGACGGAGCAGGTGGCGAACAACCTGCGCCTCGGTCTCGCGAAGGGAGTCGTGCTGCCGCAGCTCGTCGTCGAGCGCACGGTCGAGCAGCTCGATGCGCTCGCGACCGACGACCCGCGTGCCAGCGCGTACTGGCAGCCGATCCTGAACTTCCCGGCCGGGCTCTCCGTTGCCGACCGCCAGCGCCTGATCACCGCGTACGACGACAAGCTGCGCAACCGCGTGCTGCCTGCCCAGCGCCGGCTGCGCGACTACCTGCAGGTCGAGTACCTGCCCCAGGCGCGCGACACGATCGGCTGGTCTGAACTGCCTAACGGCCCCGCGTGGTACGCGTGGCTCGTGCGCTACCACACGTCGACCAGCCTGACGCCCGACGAGGTGCACGAACTCGGGCTCGCCGAAGTCGCGCGCCTGCGCGGCCAGATGGAGCCGCTCGCACGGGAGCTCGGCCACCCGGGCGACCTCGCGGGCCTTTTCGCCGCGTTGCGTGCGGACCCGGCCCAGTCCTGGGCCGAGCCGGCCGAGGCGGTCGCGGCGTATCGCTCGCTCGAGCGACGCGTGGACGGGGCGTTGCCGCTCCTGTTCCCGAAGCGCCCGAAAGCGGGGCTCGAGGTCCGCGCGTACGAACCCTTCCGCGCCGCCTCGATGCCGGGCGCCGGCCACGCCCCGCCGAGCGACGACGGCTCGCGCCCGGGCGTGCTGTACGTCAATACGCTGGGGCCGGCCTCGCGCCCGAAGTACCTGGTCGAGGCGACGTACCTGCACGAGGCCGTGCCGGGCCGCCATCTCCGCGCGGCGCTGGCGCTCGAGGCCACGGGACTGCCGCGCTATCGTCGCCACGACTGGGACCCGGCGCACGTCGCCGGCTGGGCGCTCTATGCCGAATCGCTCGGCCGCGACCTCGGCCTCTACACCGACGCCTGGTCGGCGTTCGGTGCGCTCGCGAGCGAGCTGCAGCGGGCCGTCGCGCTCGCGGTCGACACCGGCATCCACGCGCGCGGCTGGACTCGCGCAGAGGCGGTCGAGTACTACCGCGCGAACACGCCGCTCCCGGAGGCGGATCTCGCCGCGGCCGTCGATCGCCACATCGCCTTGCCCGCCGAGGCGCTCGCGTACAAGGTCGGCCAGCTCCGGATCCTCGAGCTGCGTCGTCGTGCGGAGCAGGCGCTCGGGCCGCGCTTCGACGTCCGGGCATTCCACGCGGAGGTGCTCGACGGCGGGTCGCTGCCGCTGCCGGTCCTCGAGGCGAAGATCGGGCGCTGGATCGAGTCGCAGGGGTGAGTCAGCGGTTCGAGCCGTGCTCGAGCGTCTCGATCGACTGCACCTTACCCGCCACGAAGCGCACGCGACGCTTGAGCTTGCTCGACCCGAAGTCGTAGGTCCACACGTCGACCGGCACGTCCTCGCGCCCCTCGAACGGAATCTCGCGGCCGCCGTACTCGAACCGCGGCTGGCGCTGAATCCAGGTGCGCGTGCGCTCCGCGGGCTCGCCGCAGGATTCGAGTACCTGTTCCATCGCGTCCCCGTCGCTGATGAGGCGGCTGCCGCAGCGCATCGTGTCGGCCGCGGCGGGCGTGGCTGCGGCCGCGAGCGCCACGAGCGTGACGGCGCGTCGCTCAATAGCCATAGCCGTCGGTCCTGATGTCGACGAGCTCGTCGCCCACGAATCGAAGCCTGCGCACGAGCTTGCTCGAGCCGAAGTTGTAGGTCCAGAGCTCGACCGGGAGCTCGACCCAGGTCGGTCCGTAGAACGCGTAGTCGCGGTAGGAATGGCTCGAGGACGAGCGCCGGCCGATCACGCCGCCGAACGCGACGTCCGAAGGCTCGCCGCAGAGCGCGCGCACCCGGGACTTCGCGTCGCCGGTGCTCACGAGCCGGCTGCCACAACGCATGGTGTCGTCGGCCCACGCCGGCGCAACGGCGAGCAGCAGGAGGATCGCGGCCAGGCAGGCGGGCTTCATGAGGCGGAAGTCTAGCGTCTAACCCGCGGAACCGTGACGGGGCTCTCTGGCGGCGGTCCGCCGCGAGGCGGACAATTCCGGCCCTGGGCAAACCCATCGAAAGGTGGGGACGCAAAGCTTCCGGGCTAAGGGTCCGCGACGGACCGATGCCAGCGGGGTTGCCGGCGGCGCAGGCTGCCGTTCGTGTCCCCACTCGTCCGACGGGCCCGGCCGTCCGGTGCGACCGGGCGTGCCTACTCTCATGCAGCGGCACGGACGGGACATGACGACACGCAAGAACGGCTCACGCGGTTTCCGGCACGGGCTGCCGGTCCTCCTCTTCCTGGCGATCGCCATCCTGCCCGGCCTCTCGCTCGCTGCCGCGAGTCCATCGAGCGCCGAGGCAGACGTCCGCGCGTACAACGCCCGGGCGCTCGAGGTGCAGGCCGCGTTCCGTCGCGGCAAGGCCGTGGACGCTCAGGCGCGCGAGGTGCTCGCGAGCCGTGCAGCCGCGCTGCGCCAGCTGATGCAGAGCGATCCCGCCATGGCCGACCGGCTCGCGCTTCCTGCGTCGGTGCTCGAGTCGCTGTCCGCGTCGTTCCCGGGCGCCAGGTCGTATCTGGAGCAGCGCGGCCGCTGGAGCGGCGAATTCGAATACCTGATCGAGGACAGCCTCGACTTCACGACGCATCGCTCGGTGCACCGCCTGCACCGGTCGAAGGAAGTGCTCGACGTGAAGTTCGCCGGCCGCGAGCTGCCGGGGCTGCGAAGCGGATTGCGGATCTCGCTCGGCGGCGTGCGCCTGGGCACGGCGCTGGTTGCATCCGAGGTCGAACTGCTCGATGCCTCGATGGACGGCTCGACGCTCGCGACGGGCGACTCCGTCGCCGGTACGTGCGGACCGGGCGGCGGGCAGGGGGTCGTGGCGATCCTCGTGAACCTGCCGGACCACAAGCTGCCCACGGCCGCGACGCCGGACTTCGTGCGTGGCGTGCTGCTCGGCAACGCCTGGGCCGGCACCGCCCAGAGCGCGACCGACTGGAGCCTGGACGACTTCTGGCGCCAGAACTCGGACGGCCGGACGTACGTCGACGCGACCCGCACGACCGTAGTCGGGCCCGTGACGCTGTCCGGCAACTTCAACACGAATTCCTCCGGCGCCGCGTACTGCGACTACCCGGCGCTCGGCGCCGCCGCGATGAAGGAAGTGGACGGGCAGGTCGATTTCCGCCGCTACTCGCGCGTCAAGATCGTCATGCCCGGAAACGGCGCGTGCGGCTGGGCGGGCGTCGCGAACGTCGGCTGCCGCACGCTCAGCACGACCGGCGACGGGTCGTTCCCCGCGTCGATGGCGTGGCAGATGGCGGGCTCGATGGGCACGCGCGCGAAGGGCGTGCAGCTCACGACGCACGAGCTCGGCCACAACCTCGGCCTGTCGCACGCGTCGAGCCGCGATTTCGGCGCGGAAGCGCTCGGCAGCGTCGGCTCGCCGGGGACGCTCGGCGAATACGGCGACGTGCATTCGACCATGGGCTCGTGGAATTTCGGGTTCTACGCCGCCTCGCATGCGGCCAACCAGCTCGGCTGGCTCGCGTCCGGCGCGAATTACCAGGTCGTCGAGGCGAGCGGTACCTACACGGTGCAGAACTACGAGGCCCGCCCGGCCGGGGTCAAGGCGCTCAAGGTGCGCCGCGGCACCGGCATCGACGGATGGCTGTGGATCGAGAGCCGGCAGAATTCGGGGCTCTACAGCTCCCGGCTCGACCCGAGCGTCCACACCGGCGCCCTGATCCGCTACCAGGATTCCACGACCGGCAACAAGAGCCACCTGCTCGACTTCACGCCTGCAACCGCGTCCTTCGCGGATGCGGCCCTGCAGGTGGGACAGGGGTGGACCGATCCGTACGGCAACGTGAGCGTGCTGGTGAATTCCGTGACACCGGGTGCGATGACGGTCACCGTGAACTACGGAGCACTGCCTTGTGTGGCCGCGACTCCCGAGGTGACGCTGGCTCCCACGGGTGTCGCCACGGAGTTCGGGACCGCGGCCGGCTTCACGGTGACCGTGCGCAACACGAGTTCCAGCGGCTGTGCGGCCGAGACGTTCGCGCTCGATGCGACGGTGCCCACCGGCTGGACGCGCTCGTTCGGAGCGGCATCGATCGCGCTCGCGCCGGGCCAGTCCGGGCAGACGACACTTGCCGTCGGCGTGCCGAGTCCGTACGCGCTCGGCACCTACCCTGTCACGGGCAGCGCCACCAGCGTCGCGACGGCGAGGCGGGGCACCGCGTCGCAGTCGGTCACGGTCGTCGAGCCGACGCACCGGCTCAGCGTCGCGGTGAGCAGCGGCGGCACCGTGGTGGTGAGCACGCCTGCGCAGACCTGCACCGGCACCTGCGCGATCGACTACCCGGCGACCGCACGGACCACGGTCACGCTGCAGGCCGTGGCGAACGCACGCAACGTCTTCAAGGGCTGGAGCGGCGCCTGCTCGGGCACCGCGACCACCTGCACGCTGACCATCGGGTCGGACGTGGCCGTGAGCGCGAACTTCGGCAAGTCGAGCGGCGGCGGCAAGCGCACGCGCTGACGGCTGCCGCCCGGCTGCGGCGCGTCTCCCGGATGCCCAAAAGAAAACGCCCCGCCGGAGCGGGGCGCTTTCACGAGCCGGATGCCTCGTCTCAGCGCGACATTCGGCGCCGCGCGAACACCACTGCCACCAGCCCGAGGCCGAGGAGCAGCAGCGTGCCCGGCTCCGCGAGCTGGGTGTCGTCGCCCTCGACGCCGTAGAGGCTCGCGTGCGAGAGGCCCTGGGCCGAACTCCAAACGCCACTCAGGTCGCCCTGCTCGAGCAGGAAGACCGAGAACCCGTTGGCTGCCTTGAGCGCGATCGCAAGGCGGTCGTAGAGCGACCAGATCGCCGGGTCGAGCGTCCACGTGCCGTTGCGGACGTCGTTCGGGTCCTCGCCCGTGGCGGCGGTCCAGAAGAACCACTCCTCGGGGCTGCCCGTGTCGACGTCGCTGCCGCTGTTCTCGCCGGCGGTCTCGTCCTTGTCGATCGCGATCCACGCGTCGCCGAAGAGGTCGGGCACGGGATTCGGGAAGGGGTCGTTGCCTGCGATCGGGCCGGCGCAATCGGCGGCGTCCCCGAGCGTGAAGTCTCCGCACGTCATCGTCGCGGCGTGGGCGGGAGCGGTGCCGAGGAGGGCGGAAAGCCCGAACGTGGCGGCCAGGGCGAGCAGGGCAGGTGTCTTCATGACGGGAAATCTCCAGCGAGGGCGCAGTGCACCCTGTTGCATCGATCGCCCACAGTCATGCAGGAATCGCGCCAGCTTATGTAAGGTCATGATTTAGTTAAATACACTGGCACCGGAACGTCCGCCGCGCCAGCCCCCCTGTAAAGCGGCCCGACGAAAAAAGGCCCCGGGGTCGCCCCCGAGGCCTTTCCAGAGCCGGGAAGGCTCTACTCGGTCAGCCAGCCTTCCTCCGGCGAGCCATGCCAAGACCGGCAAGGCCGAGGCCGAAAAGTGCCAGCGTGCCCGGCTCCGGGACCTGTGTCTCCTCGACGAAGCGGCCGTAGAGGCTCATGTGGGAGATGCCGTTGCCCGGGTCGCCGACGATCTCGTACGTGCCGCTCAGGATCCCGTTGACCGGCGTTCCGTCGAGCAGGAAGTACGAGCCGACGCGGCCGGGCTTGATGTAGACCATGAACTTGTTGAAGCCGAGCGTGAGCCACGAGGTCACGTCGATGCTGAACGTGCCGGTCAGGTTGTCGCCCGGAGACGTCGTGCTCGTGAACCAGTTCTCCTCGGCGCCCTCGAACTGGTCACCCTCGTTGTCGAGCATCGTGTCGCCCGAGCGGTTGTCCTTGTCGAGGAAGGTCCAGTCGAACGGCCCGAGGTCACCCGGCTGGAACACCAGTTCGTCCGCATCGGTAGCCGAATCGTTGCCGCCCACGTTCGCGCAGGCGCTCGCCGAGTCGACGGTGATCGACTGGGGGTTCTTTTCGTTGAAGGTGTTGACGCACGTCAAGGCGCCGGCCGAAGCCGTGCCGCTCAGGGCCAGCAGGCCGAGGCCCGTCATGACGCCGAGACTGATGATGGAGGTACGCATGGCTCTAGTTCCTCGAGTTTTAGGTTTGGCAGTCGCTGGCCACCCAGGGCCCGCGTGCCCTGTACAAAGCAGGAACCGTGCCAGCACCGTAACCTTTTGATCTGGTTGGGAAAGATCGGGTGCGCCCGGCGTGGCCGCCACCGGATCGTGTAGTGTTCCGACGCTAAAAATCCCTTATGTAACAGACACTTGACGGCATATGTTCAATGCCGTCCGCAAGCGGGCCCGCCCGTCCGCCGAATACGGGCGGGAAGCGGAACCGGGACCGTGCCTGCTACGCTACGCGGCCCTCCCGCCAGCCCAGCCACCGTCCACGATCATGGCCGTCGATCGCAGTTTCGAACGTCGCATCGCCGGCCTGGTCAACGGCCGTTCCGCAGCGGCCCTGCGCGGCGGACTGAAGGGCGTCGAGAAGGAATCGCTGCGCGTCACGCCCGCGGGCCGCATCGCGCAGACGTCGCACCCGCACGCGCCCGGATCGGCGCTCGCGAACGAGCACATCACGACCGATTACTCGGAGGCGCTGCTCGAGCT
>RPQJ01000120.1 GCA_003819815.1 Lysobacterales bacterium | reverse complement strand
GGCCAGGAAGTCGCGTACAGTGGTCGCGAAGCCGGCGAAGAGCGCCGGTGCCCGCAAGTCGAAGCCGGCCGCGAAGAAGGCGCCGGCCGGTCGCGCGCGCAAGCGCTGAGGTTTCAGGTCCGTGCAGAGCGAGCCGCAGAAAGCTCCGGGAACCCCGGATCCGCAGCCGTCCCACCCGGCCCGGGCGTTCCGCAATCACCTGATTGGCGGGCTCCTCGTCTGGATCCCGATCATGATCACCGTCTGGGTGGTCCGCTTCCTGTCGGGAATCCTCGACACCTCGTTGCTGCTGCTGCCCCCGGCGTGGCGCCCCGAGAACCTCGTCGGCACCTACGTGCCCGGGGTGGGCATCATCCTTTCGCTGCTGGTGCTGTTCCTGACCGGCGTCGTGATGAAGAACCTGTTCGGTGGCCGGATGGTCGCCGGGCTCGAGTCGCTGGTTCGCCGGATACCGGTGGTGGGCGCGGTCTACGGCGGCGCCAAGACCTTCAGCGAGACCGTGCTCGCGGACAAGGGCAAGGACTCGGCCTTCAAACAGGTCGTGCTGGTGGAGTTCCCGCGCAAGGGCGTCTTCAGCATCGGGTTCATCACCGCGAAGGACCTCGAGGAGGTGCAGGCTCGCACCGCCCAGGACGTCACCTGCGTGTTCGTCCCGACCACCCCCAACCCGACGACGGGGTTCCTCGTGCTGTACCCGAGGAACGAGGTCACGCTGCTCGACATGACGGTCGACGAGGCCTTCAAGATGCTGCTGACCCTCGGGGTCGTCGTGCCGACCTGGAAGCAGAAGCCCTCGGACGGCGTTCTTGCACCGCCACAAGCCGGCCCTTAACATCGTCGGCCGCGCGGCGCCGCCGCTGGAAAGCCCCATGACCATGCGTACCCATTATTGCGGCGAGGTCGATGAGCGCCTCGTCGGGTCCACCGTTTCCGTCGCGGGGTGGGTCCACCGCCGCCGCGATCACGGCGGCGTGATCTTCGTGGACCTGCGGGACCGCAGCGGCCTGCTGCAGCTCGTGTTCGATCCCGACGCGGCAGCCGTCTTCGCCGAGGCCGAGCGCGTGCGGGGCGAGTGGGTGCTCAAGGTCGAGGGCAAGGTCCGTCCGCGCCCCGAGGGCACGGTGAACGCGAACCTCGCGTCGGGCAAGGTCGAGCTCCTGGCCACTTCGCTCGAGGTGCTGAACCGCGCGGAGCCGCTGCCGTTCCAGCTCGACGAGGAAGTGCGCGAGGAGACGCGACTCAAGTACCGCTACGTCGACCTGCGCCGCGACGTCATGCAGCACCGGCTGCGGCTCCGGCACTCCGTCACGCGCGCGATGCGCGAGTACCTCGACGGCCGCGGCTTCGTCGACGTCGAGACGCCGATGCTCACGAAGGCGACGCCCGAGGGCGCGCGCGACTACCTCGTGCCGAGCCGCACTCAGTCGGGTAAGTTCTTCGCGCTGCCGCAGTCGCCGCAGATCTTCAAGCAGCTCCTGATGATGGCGGGCTTCGACCGCTACTACCAGATCGTGCGCTGCTTCCGCGACGAGGACCTCCGCGCCGACCGCCAGCCCGAGTTCACGCAGCTCGACGTCGAAACGTCGTTCCTGGCGCGCGACGAGATCATGGCGCTCATGGAGGAGCTCGTCCGCGAGCTCTTCGCGAAAGTGCTCGGCGTCGCGCTGCCGGATCCGTTCCCGCGCATGACGTATGCGGAGGCGATGCGCCGCTACGCCTCCGACAAGCCCGACCTGCGCGTGTCGCTCGAGCTCGTCGACGTCGCGGACCTCGTGAAGGACAGCGACTTCAAGGTGTTCTCCGGGCCGGCGGCCGACCGCGAGGGCCGCGTTGCCGCGCTCCGCGTGCCGGGCGGCGGCGAGAAGCTCTCGCGCAAGCAGATCGACGACTACGGCGCGTTCGTCGCGCGCTACGGCGCGAAGGGGCTCGCCTACGTCAAGGTGAACGACGCGTCGAAGGGTCGAGAAGGGCTGCAGTCGCCCATCCTCAAGTTCCTCTCCGACGCGGCCGTGGCCGGCATCGTCGAGCGCACGGGCGCCGCTACGGGCGACCTCGTGTTCTTCGGCGCCGACAAGGCCAGGGTGGTCAACGACGCACTCGGGGCGCTCAGGCTCGAGGTGGCGCGCGACCTCGGACTCGTCGAACAGGGCTGGCGCCCGCTGTGGGTCGTCGATTTCCCGATGTTCGAATGGGACCCGGACGGCAAGCGCTGGGCAGCCATGCATCACCCGTTCACGTCGCCCGTGGACGACGATGCGGCGGCGCTCAGGGCCGACCCGGGCAGCGCGCTCGCGCGAGCCTACGACATGGTGCTGAACGGCTCCGAGATCGGCGGCGGGTCGGTGCGCATCCACCGCAACGAGATGCAGTCGACCGTGTTCGAGCTGCTCGGCATCGGGCCCGAGGAGGCCGCGAAGAAGTTCGGCTTCCTGCTCGAGGCGCTCAAGTACGGCGCGCCTCCGCACGGTGGCATCGCCTTCGGCCTCGACCGGCTCGTCATGCTGATGTCGGGCGCGGAGTCGATCCGCGACGTGATCGCCTTCCCGAAGACGCAGACCGCGAGCTGCCCGCTCACCGACGCGCCGACCGAGGTCTCGGAGCAGCAGCTGCGCGAGCTGCACATCCGGCTCAGGACGCCGGCCTAGGAGTGATGGAGCGCGATCGCGTCGTCCTGGTCCACGGCCTGTGGATGAACGGAATCGAGCTGGCGATGCTCGAGCACCGGCTGCGCACGGAGCACGGATTCGACGTCGCGAAATTCTCCTACCCGACGATGCGGGCCGATGCTGCCGAAGTGTGCGCGCGGCTCGCCGAATTCGCCGGTGCGGGCTGCGACGACCCCGGGCGAGTGCATCTCGTCGGGCACAGCCTCGGCGGCGTGCTCGTGCACCGGATGCTGGGCGAATGCGGCACGCGCTACACGGGCCGATCCGTCGTGCTGGGCGCGCCGCTGAACGGCAGCCGCGCCGCCGTGAACGTCGCCAGGATGGCGGCCCTGCGGCCGCTCCTGGGCGCGCTCGCACTGGCCGAGATCGCCGAGGCCCGGCCGCGGCAGTGGGCCGGCCCAGCGGAACTCGGCAGCATCGCAGGCACCGTGCCGATGGGCACGGGCCAGTTCTTCGCGCACTTCGACGAGCAGCACGACGGCACCGTGGGCGTGAGCGAGACGCAGATCCCGGGGCTCGCCGACCACCTCGTCGTGCCGCACAGCCACTTCGGCATGCTGCTGTCGCACGACGTCGCGGCGCAGGTCGCGCACTTCCTGCGCGAGGGCCGCTTCCGGCGCCAGTAAGGTGCCAGTCACCTTTTCTCTACGGAGAAAAGGTGACTGGCACCTTTAACGCAGCAGGCGCTGCAGTTCGGCTTCCGACCAGCCACCGCCGAGCGCGCGATACAGCTCGACGTACGACTCGAGCTGGTTGAATCGGGCGCGCGCCAGGTCGATTTCGGCGGCGAACAGTTGCCGCTCGGCATCCAGCACCTCGAGGTAGCTCACGACGCCTGCGCGGTATCGCAGCTTCTGCATGCGCAGCACCTCGACTGCCGCCTCCTGCCGGACCTGGTTCTGCGCGATCAGGTCCCGCACCTGGTCGCGCGCCACGAGCGCGTCCGACGTCTCCCGGTACGCGAGCAGCACGCCGCGGCGGTAGCCGAGCTCCGCCTGCCGGAACTGCGCACGCGCGACTTCGACGTTGCCCGTGCCCCGGCCCGACTGCCAGATCGGCAGGTCGACGAACGGGCCGATCGAGAAGAGACCCTCCGCCGGATCGTCGCCGTCGACCAGGCGCGCGAGCTCGGGGCTCACGAGGCCGAAGAACGACGTGAGGCCGATCGAGAGGTACGGGAAGCGGCTGGCCTCGGCGACGCCGATGCTCGCAGTGGCCGCGTGCAGCTGGTTCTCGAGCTGCCGCAAGTCCGGACGCCGGGCCAGCAGCTGCGCCGGCAGGCCGACCGGGAGCGCCTCCGGCACTGGCAGGGCCTTGGGCGGCTGGGTCCGCTCTACCGAGCCCGGCACGTCGCCCACGAGGAAGCGCAGCAGGTTCTCCGTCTGCTGGCGCCGTTGCTCGGCGACCGGCAGCTGTGACCGCGTCGCCGCGAGCTGGGCGAGTGCCTGCTGCTCCTCCGCGCCGGAGGCAACGCCGTTGCGCTTCAGCGATCGCACCAGTTCGAGGGACTCCTCCTGGCTGCGGATCGTGCGCTCGATGATCGCGACTTCCTCGTCGAGTTCGCGCAGTCTGAACCACGTCGTCGCGACGTCGGCGACCAGCGAATTCATCACGCCGCGCGCGAAATCCTCGGTGGCGAGGAGCTGGGCGCGCGCCGCTTCGTCGGCGCGACGGAGGCGCCCGAAGAGATCGATTTCCCAGTTGAGCTGCAGGCCCAGCGAGTAGCTGCTGTCCTCGTCGCTGAACGCGTTGGGCGACGTGCTGCCGACGCCCCGGACCTCGGGGCCGAGATAGCTCCGCGAGACCCGCGCGCGGCCGCGGAACTCCTCGACGCGCGCGGCGGCGATGAGAAGATCGAGGTTGTACTCGAGCGCCCGCTCGATCAGCGGCACGAGCTCGGGATCGTTGAAGACCGACGCCCAGGCAAGGTCGGCGTACGACTCCGCGGTCTGCGGCGCAAGCACGCCGCGGTGCTCGGCGGGCATCGGCAATTCGGGACGCTCGTAGTCCGGCCCGATCGCGCAGCCGGAAACGCCGGCGACCAGCGCGATTGCGACTGCGCGGGCCAGGCCGGTCACGGATGCACCTCGCTGGGCCTTGCCTTCGCGGCGGGGGTGGCGTGCGCCGGGGCGCCGCCGAAGCGCTCGGACAGCCCCTGGATCAGCACGTAGAAGGCCGGTACCGCGAGCGTCGTGAGCACGGTCGCTGCCAGCATTCCACCGAACACCGCGACGCCCACCGACACCTTGGATGCGGCGCCCGCGCCCGAGGCGAGCATCAGCGGCACGACGCCGAGGATGAAGGCGAGCGACGTCATCAGGATCGGCCGCAGGCGCAGGCGCGCCGCCTCGAGCGCCGCCTCGACGATCGGCAGGCCGCGCTCGCGGTTCAGCTTCGCGAATTCGACGATCAGGATGGCGTTCTTCGCCGACAGGCCGACGAGCGTCACGAGGCCGATCTGGCCGTAGACGTTGAAGTCGATCCCGGCGAGCTTGAGCGCCGTGAGCGCGCCGAGGAACCCGAAGGGAGTCGCGAGCAGCACTGCGAACGGCACGGCCCAGCTCTCGTACAGCGCCGCGAGGAACAGGAAGACGACCACGATCGAGAGCGCGAGTACCACCGTAGAGGTGTTGCCCGCCTCGATCTCCTGCTTGCTCTGGCCGGACCACTCGAAGCCGTAGCCGTCCGGCAGCACTTCGGCCGCGACTTCCTCGAGCGCCCGGATCGCCTGGCCCGAGCTCGCGCCCGGCGCGGCCGTACCGCTGAACGCCGCGGTCCGGTAGAGGTTGAAGCGTTGCAGGAAGCGCGCACCGGTCTGCTGCTCCCAGGTCGTGAGCGTGTCGAGCGGCACCATGCCGCCGTCGCGGTTGCGCACGAAGAGTCGCGAGATGTCCGACACCTCCTGCCGGAACTCCGACTCGGCCTGCATCGTGACCTTGTAATTGCGGCCGAAGCGCGAGAAGTCGTTGACCTGGTATCCGCCGAGGAACGTCTGCAGCGTCGTGAACACGTCGCTCACCGGCACGCCGAGCTTCTTCGCCTTCTCGCGGTCGACGAACAACTGGTAGTTCGGCGTCGCCGCGTTGAACGTCGTGCTGATGCGGCCGATCTCGGGGCGTGCCTGCGCGGCGGCGGCGAGGTCCTGCGAGACCTGCGCGAGCTCCTGCGGCGTCTGGTCGCCGCGCGCCTGCAGCATGAACGAGAAGCCGGAGACGGCGCCGAACCCGGGGAGCGCCGGTGGGTTGAAGGGCAGCACGATCGCCTCGGGTATGTCCT
The DNA here is from genome assembly GCA_003819815.1 of Lysobacterales bacterium. Classification (GTDB taxonomy): domain Bacteria; phylum Pseudomonadota; class Gammaproteobacteria; order Steroidobacterales; family Steroidobacteraceae; genus RPQJ01. The sequence continues at coordinate 4,657 of RPQJ01000120.1, read as the reverse complement.
TCGTGGCGAAATACAGCTTGCCGAGGATCGCCCGTACGCCGAGGTCGGGCGTCGTGCGCTCGTCCCAGGGCTTCAGCTTGACGATCACCATCGCGCCGTTGGAGGCGGCGGTGCCCGACAGCAGGTCGAACCCGGTCACCGCGACGAGTGATTCGACGCCCGGGATCGCGCGCGTGATCGCCTGGACCCTCTCGACCACGGCCTGCGTGCGCTCCTGCGAGGCGGCGTCCGGCAGCATCACCTGCATGAACACAGCGCCCTTGTCCTCGTCCGGCACGAATCCCGTCGGGATGCTGCGGAACAGCCCCGCCACCACGAATACGAGGATGCCGAGCGTGAGCATCACCATCAGTGTCCGCCGGACGAGCAGCGCGGCCGCGCGCCCGTAGCGCTCGTTGAGCCAGTCGAAGCCCGCGTTGAAGCGGCCGAAGAAGCGCGCGACCGGGCCGTGGCTCTCCCGGTGCGGCTTCATGAGCATCATGCAGAGCGCGGGCGTGAGCGTGAGCGCCACGAGCGCCGAGAATCCGGTCGAGACGGCGACCGTCACCGCGAACTGCTTGTAGAGCTGGCCCGTCACGCCCGGGATGAAGCCCATCGGAACGAACACGGCGGCGAGGATCAGCGCGATCGCGATCACCGGGCCCTGCACCTCGTCCATGGCCTTGATGGTCGCGTCGCGGACGCCGAGACCCGTGCTCATGTTGTGCTCGACCGCCTCGACGACGACGATGGCGTCGTCCACGACGATGCCGATCGCGAGCACCATGCCGAACAGCGACAGCGTGTTGATCGAGAAGCCGAGCAGCTGGAACGCCGCGAACGTCGCCACCAGCGACACGGGAACCGCGAGCATCGGGATCAGCGTGGTGCGCCACTTCTGCAGGAACAGGAACACCACGATCAGGACGAGGAGCAGTGCCTCGAAGAACGTGTGCACCACCTCCTCGACCGAGGCCACGACGAAGGCCGAGGTGTCGTAGACGATGCTGTAGTCGAGGCCTTTGGGGAAGGCCGCCGCGATCGTTCCGAGCCGCTCCTTGACCAGCCTCGCGGTCTCGAGTGCGTTCGCCCCCGGGACCAGCGACACGGACATCGCGGCGGCGGGCTTGCCGTCGAACGTGGACACGTTGCTGTACGAGCGCGCTCCCAGCTCGACGCGGCCGATGTCGCGGACGCGGATGAACGACCCGTCGGGCTTCGATCCGACGACGATGTCCGCGAACTCGGGTGCCGTCACGAGCCGGCCCTGCACCCGTAGCGAGTACTGGAAACTCTGGCCGCGCGTCGCGGGCGGCTGGCCCACCTGGCCCGCGGGCACCTGCACGTTCTGCTCGCGGATGGCCTGCGCGACGTCGGCCGCCGTGATGCCGAGGCTCGCCATGCGGTCCGGCTTCAGCCAGATGCGCATGCCGAACTCCGACGAGTAGACCTTGACGTCGCCCACGCCCTTGACGCGCTTCAGCTCGTCGACCACGTACACGAAGGCGTAGTTCGAGATGAAGAGCGGGTCGTACGTGCCGTCCGGGGAGTAGACGGCGAAGTACATCAGCGTGTCAGGCGACTGCTTGCGCACCGTCACGCCCGCATTGATCACCTCGGAGGGCAGCTGCGCGTTGGCCTGCGAGACGCGGTTCTGCACCTCGACCGCCGCGAGGTCCGGATCGCGCTCGAGCGCGAACGTCACGTCGATGGCCGACGACCCGTCGTCGGCGCTCACCGAGTTGATGTAGAGCATGTCGGTGACGCCGTTCACCTGCTGGTCGATCGGCGCGGTGACCGACTGCTCGACGACGTCCGAGCTCGCGCCGAGGTAGAACGCGCTCACGCGCACCGTCGGCAGCGCGATGTTCGGGAACTCGCCCACCGGCAGGCGCGCGAGCGACAGGCTGCCGATCAGCAGCAGGAACAGCGAGATGACGATCGCGAAGACCGGGCGGTCGATGAAGAACCGGGCCATGGCGGGCGCCGCTCAGTTCGCCGCGGAAGGGGCGGCGGCGGGACGGTCGAAGTCCTCGAGCCTGACCGGCACGACCTTCAGCGGCGCGCCCGGGCGGGCCTTCTGCAGGCCCTCGACGACGACACGGTCGCCGGGCGCGATGCCGGCGTTCACGATCTGGCGGTTGCCGAAACGCGGCCCGAGCTGCACCGGCCGGAGCTCCGCCTTGTCGCCTTCACCGACGACCGTGACGAAGTACTTGCCGAGCTGCTCCTGCACCGCGCGGTCCGGGACGACGAGCGCATTCTTGCGGTCGCCCGCGGTGGCTCGCACGCGGACGAACATGCCCGGGATCAGCTTGTGATCCGGGTTCGGCGCCGCGGCGCGCAGCGTGTACGTGCCCATGGTCGGGTCGAGCGCACGGTCGCCGAAATTGATGCGGCCGGGGTGCGGATAGATGCTGCCGTCACTGAGGATGAGCTGCACCGTGCGGCGCGGATCGTCCGCGGGGAGCTCGGCCGTGCCGGCCTGCTGCTGGAACGCCAGGAGTTCCGACTCGCTGATCGTGAAGTAGGCCCAGGCGGGATCGTCCGAGGAGATCGTCGCGAGCAGGGTCTGGCCGGCCGTCACGAGGCTGCCAGGAAACACCTGCGCGGCGCCGATGCGGCCGCTCAGCGGTGTGCGCACTTCCGCGTAGTCGAGGCCGAGCTTCGTCTCGTCGAGCGCGGCACGACTCGCCGAGACCTCGGCTTCCGCCTGGCGCTGCGCGGCGACGGCGTTATCGTAGACCTGCCGGGCAATCGCGTCTTCGGCGAGCAGCGGACCGTAGCGGTCGACGTCCTGCCGGGCGCGTGAGAGGTTGGCCTGCGCGGACGCGAGGCGCGCCTCGGCACTCGCGACCTGGGCGCGGAATTCCCGCGCGTCGATCGAGAAGAGCCGATCGCCGGACTTCACGAGCGACCCGTCCTGGAAGTGGGTCGCGAGCAGGATGCCGCCCACGCGGGCCCGGATCTCGACGACCTGCGAGCCCTTGATCTCGCCGACCTTGTCCGCGTAGAGCTCGGTCGCACTGGGCTCGACCGTGATCGCCTTGACCTCGACGGGCGCCGCCGGGGGCGCCGCCGGGGGCTCTCTGCTGCACCCGACGCCGGCGGCGACGAGCGCGAGCAACGGAAAAGCCGGCCGCAGCCGGGCACGGATCTCATGAAGTGTCACGGTCAGTGTCCCCTCTGCCCGTCGCGGGCGACCCTGTGCCGGCCGTCTCGCGCGGTTGCCTCGCGTGTGGCCCTAGTCTAGCGGCCGCCCGTGCATGCCGACAGAGGCCGCGGGCCCGCGAGGTCAGCGAAGCGGCCGCAGCGGGGCTCGCGTTGCAGGTTTGACGCGCCACGGCGCTCCGCGGCAGTCTCTCGCGCGACTGCCCATTCTGGGCGAGAGGAGGTCGTCGAATGTCGACGCTGCCGCGCGAACTCGTGAAATCCCACCGTCGCGAGCTTTCGTACATCGTCGGGGGATTCACGACCGACCACCTGATCCGTCTCTACGCGGCATTCGATGGCGATCTCGCCGCCGCGATCGTGCTGGGCACGATCGGGCAGCACTACATCCAGCAGTACTATGAAGCGGTGGCGCGCGAATCGACCGCCGGGCTCGACCGGCTCGTCGACGAGGGCCGTCATCTCGCCCGCGTACGCTCCTGCAACGCCATGTCGGTGAGCGCCGCGACCGGGATCCCGCGGGAGACGGTCCGCCGCAAGGTCCGCTGGCTCGTGGAGCAGGACTGGATCACGGTCGGGAAGCGCGGCGAACTCGCGCTCGTGCCCGGGATGTCCCGCCATTTCGAGGCCTTCGACCTCGAGACGATCGCCCGTTTCCACCGGGCCGCGACGGATTTCCACCAGCAGGTGAGTCGGCGGCGCCTGGCATCGACCGCGCGCCGCTGAGCCGTGGGAGTGCTCCTCAGGTCAGCCGCGTCTTGAGGCGATAGAGCACGTCCAGCGCCTCGCGGGGCGTGAGCGCGTCCGGGTCGAGCTGCTCGATCTCGTCGTGCAGGGCGCGGGCGACCAGGTCGACCGGCGGCGCAAGGTCCAGCTCGGCCTGAGGCGACTCGGGCCGGGCCGCGTGATCGCGACGCTCGAGCAGCGCGAGGTAGCGCCGCGCGTCGTCCACGACGTGCCGCGGCACGCCGGCGAGGCGCGCCACCTGCAGGCCGTAGCTCTGGTTCGCGGGGCCTTCCCTGACCGCGTGCAGGAACACGAGCGAGTCGCCGTGCTCGGTTGCGTCGAGGTGCACGTTCGCGCAGGCGGGCAGTTCGTCGGCGAGCGCGGTGAGCTCGAAGTAGTGCGTCGCGAACAGGGTGTACGCACCGACCTGGCGCCCGATGTGGCGGGCGCAGGCCCACGCGAGCGACAGCCCGTCGTACGTGCTGGTGCCGCGGCCGATCTCGTCCATGAGCACGAGGCTGTCGCGGGTCGCGTTGTTCAGGATGTTGGCGGCTTCGGTCATCTCGACCATGAACGTCGAACGGCCGCCTGCGAGGTCGTCCGCGGCGCCGATGCGCGTGAAGATACGGTCGACGGGGCCGATCTCGGCCGATTCGGCCGGCACGTAGCTGCCGATGCCCGCGAGCAGCACGATCAGCGCCGCCTGGCGCATGTACGTCGACTTGCCGCCCATGTTCGGGCCCGTGACGATCAGCATGCGCCGTCCTTCGTGCAGGGACAG
>RPQJ01000119.1 GCA_003819815.1 Lysobacterales bacterium | reverse complement strand
GGGGCCGCGGTGCGCACCTCGCCGCCGGCCGCGCGCACCGCGGCCACGAGCGCCGCCGTGAGCCTGCCCGGATCCGCGGCACGATGGCCGAGACCGCCGCGGTTCAGCCAGTTGTGGATCAGGGTGTAACCGGTGCCGGCGGAGTAGGAGCCCAGCGTGACGCCGTGCACCGCAAGTGCCGCGAGCGCGGCCTTGAGGGGCTCCGACTCGAACCACTCCTCGCCGAGCTCGCGCGCGGACATCGACACGCTGCGCATCACGCGGAACATGTCGCGCCGGCCGAGCCGGCGCAGCCGGTACAGCAGCGAGCCGAGCGGCCAGCCCTGCGCCCGGAGTTCGTCATGCGCCATTCGCGGCATCGACGTTCGGTAGGCCGCATCGAGGAATCCCGCGGCGGCTTCCATGAACGCCACGAACTCGGGCCAGCGTTCGGCATCGCGGGCGGAGTGACGCCGGATCGCCTCGAGCGTCACCGCGTCATCGGGCGCGCTCGAGAGGCGCAGCGTCCCGCCGTCCGGCAGCAGCGACAGGCAGGTTCCCGGCACCTCGGCGACGTCGAGCCCGTGCTTCGCGAGGTCGAGATCGCGGACGACGTCGGGGCGCAGCCGCGCCGAGGCGTGGAGCGCCGGCGCGTCCCAGCCCGCGCCGAGCCGGCCCGGCGCGATCTGGCCGCCGGGTTCGTCCGACTGCTCGAGCACCAGCACCTTGCGGCCTGCGCGTGCGAGATACGCCGCGGCCACGAGCCCGTTGTGGCCGGCGCCGACGATGAGGATGTCCGCGTTGGTCATCGTCACGCTACCGCCAGTCCGCCAGGATCTCGTGCGCCGCGAGCTTGCCCGCCGCACCCATCACGCCGCCGCCCGGGTGCGCGCCCGAGGCGCCGAAGTAGTAGCCCGGCAGCGGCGTGCGGAAGTCCGCCCACTGCGGCGCGGGACGCAGGAAGAAGAGCTGGTGCAGCAGCAGCTCGCCGTGGAAGATGTTGCCGCCCGTGATGCCGGCGATGCGCTCGATGTCCTTAGGCGTGATCACCTGCTTGCCCACGATCGCGCGGCGGATGTTCGGCGCGTAGCGCTCGATCGTGCGGATCACGGTCTCGCCGAATGCCTCGCGCTTCGCGTCGTCCCAGCCGCCCTCGACGTCGTACGGCGCGTACTGCACGAAGCACGACATCACGTGATGCCCGGGCGGGGCCATGTCGCGGTCGATCATCGACGGGATGATCATGTCGATGTAGGGCTGTCGCGAGAACTGGCCGTACTTCGCCTCGTCGTACGCGCGCTCGATGTAGTCGATGCTCGGGCTGATCGAGATCGCGCCGCGGTGCAGCGGGCCCTCGCCCGGAAGGCACGTGAACTGCGGCAGCTCCGAGAGCGCGATGTTGACCTTGCCCGACGATCCACGGACGCGGAAGGCGCGGATCGCGTCGACGAATTCGCCCGGAAGGTGCCCGGGCTCGACGAACTGCAGGAAGGTGCGCTTCGGATCGGCGGCCGACATCACGACGCGGGCCGAAAATTCGTCGCCGTTCTCGAGCGCGACGCCTGTGGCGCGACCGCCGGTGACGATCACCTTCGCGACCGTCGCGCCCGTGCGGATCTCGACGCCGAGGGCCCGCGCAGAGCTCGCGATCGCGGCGCTCACGCCGCCGGTGCCGTTCTTCGCGAAGCCCCAGGCGCGGAACGCGCCGTCGATCTCGCCCATGTAGTGGTGCAGCAGCACGTAGGCCGTGCCGGGCGAGCGAGGGCCCAGGAACGTGCCGATGATGCCGCTCGCGGACTTCGTGCCCTTGAGCGGGTCGAGCTCGAACCACTCGTCGAGCAGGTCGGCCGACGACTGCGTCACGAGCTTCGCGATCCGGTAGATCTCCTTCTCGCCGAGGCTCGCGCCGTAGCGGCCGAGCCTCAGGAGCCCGCGCACGTCGCGCCACGAAAGCGACGACGGGTCGGGCGGGACGAGGCCGATCACAGGCTTGATCGCCTTCGCGGCGCGCGCCATGACGCGCGAGTATTCGTCCGCCGCCTCGGCATCGCGCGGCGAGTGACGGTACAGCTCGCGGCGGGTGAGATCGTGGTCGTCCCAGGCGGCGAGGTAATCGCCGTTGTCGAGCGGCGTCACGGTCGAGGGCAGCGGGAGGATCTTGAGGCCGTGCTTCGGCAGCTCGAGGTCGCGGATGATCTCGGGGCGCAGCAGGCTCACCACGTACGAGAATTCGGTGAAGCGATAGCCGGGGAAGATCTCCTCGGTCACCGCGGCGCCGCCCACGATCTCCCGGCGCTCGAGCACGAGCACCTTCTTGCCGGCGCGCGAAAGGTACGCGGCCGCGATCAGGCCATTGTGGCCGCCGCCGATCACGATGACGTCGTAGCGGGCGGAGGTCACTTGCGCTTCCACTCGGGCTCGTAGAAAGGCAGCGCGACCACGGTGGCCGGCGCGTGGCGGCGGTGGTGCTCGACCGTCACCTCGAGCGACACGCGAGTGCCCGGTTCGTAGTGCGGGCGCTCGAGATGCACGAGGGCGATGTACTTCTTGAGGACCGGCGACCACGTGCTGGTCGAGGCGTACCCGACCTGCCGGCCGTCCTTCAGGATCGGCAGGCTCGCGCGCACGGCCATTGCCGGAATCTGGGGCGGCAGGCCTGCCTCGGCATACAGCCGCTCGAGTCCTTCCCAGTCGACCTCGAGGCCGACCAGCTTCCACGCCGGGCCGTCACGAGCCTCCCGCTCGAGCGCGCGGCGGCCGACGAAATACCCGGGCTTGTCGAGGTTCACCGCCCAGCCGAGGCCCATCTCGAGCGGGGTCGATTTCTGGCCCGGAATCCAGGCGTGGCTGGCCGCGGTGTAGTCCACGTCGAGCATGAAGAGCCCCGCCTCGACGCGCGCCATGTCCATCGCGAGGATGCCGCAGGGGACGATCCCGTAGTCGTTGCCGGCGGCGAGCAGCGCGTCCCAGACGGGCAGGGCGTCGGCGACCTCCATCCAGATCTCGTAGCCGAGGTCTCCCGTGTAGCCCGTGCGCGAGATCGTGACCGCACGGCCCGCGAGCAAGTTGGGCGCCATGCGGAAGTACTTGAGCCCGTCGAGCGGCGTGGCGCAGCAGGCGTTCAGCACGGCGCGGGACTTCGGCCCCTGCAGGCTCAGGGCCGCCATCTGCTCCGTGCGCTCGGTGACGGTGACTTCCATGCCGACCGCGTTCATGTGCAGCCAGCGCAGCGAGGGCTCCGCGGACGTCAGGCGGAAGCTCGTCTCGCCGAGGCGCGTGATCGTGCCGTCGTCGAGCATCTTGCCGTCCTCGTCGCACCAGCCCGTGTAGACGACCTGGCCCACGGACATCCTGTGGATGTTGCGCGGCGTGATCCGGTGCAGCAGGCGCGCCGCGTCCCGGCCCTCGACGAGGTATTTCATCAGCGGCGAGACGTCGATCAGCGCGGCGCCGTTGCGGATCGCCCAGTACTCGCGCTCGATGCCGAGGTCGTACGAGCCCACGGCGATGTGGCCGGCCCAGCGCCGCCAGTTCTGCGGCAGGCAGAGACGGGACGTCCGCTCGTGGAACGGCGTGCGCTTGAGCTGGTAGAGATCGGTCATCGGCTCAGCCGCGCATCGCCCCGGCCTTGAGCTCGGCGTGCAGGAGCTGGTGGAACAGCTGCTCGCCCGCCTCGCGACGCACGGAGAGCCGCCCCGTGTCGTAGGCGCGCGAGTGGAGCCCGCGCTGCACCGAGCGGCAGATGCCCTCGTCCTCGTCCTGCACGCGGTTCGCGATGTCGATCGACGCACGGTTGAATGCGCGCGCGGACTCCGAGACGTCGGCGAACCAGAAGTCGAAGATCACCTCGGTCTGGTCCACGCCGCGGGGGTAGACCAGGTTCGTGTCCATCACGCCCTGGTACCAGTTGACCATGAAGTTCGGGTAGAACCAGTAGTAGCAGGCGCGGTCGCCCTTGCGGACGGCGCCCGTCTCGGCCTCGGCGCCGCGAGTCACCATCGGGCTCGACTGCAGGCAGTGGTGGCGGCCGTTCTCGATCGTGTACTTGTTGTAGTCGAGCACGCTGCCCAGGCCCGCGTGCAGGTACGGCACGTGGTAGCCGCCGTCGAGGTAGTTGTCGACGAAGACCTTCCAGTTGCAGTCGAAGACGTAGTGCTTGCGGTCGAACCAGTGCAGGTTCGCGAGGCCGAGCGCGCCCACCTCGGCGACGACCTCGGGCCCGAGGAACTCCTCGAGGCTGGGGCCTTCGCTCGCCAGGCGCACGAACACCCAGTTCTCCCAGACCGCGGTCGACACCGGGACGAGGCCGTGGTCGGCGGGGTCGAAATCCTCGACACCCTCGAAAGCGGGCGCTGCCTTGAGCCGCCCCTCGAGGGTGTACGTCCAGCCGTGATACGGGCACTGCAGGCGCTTCAGGCAGCCCGCGGGCTCGGCGACCACGGCCGCGGCGTGATGGCGGCAGACGTTGAAGAAGCCGCGCAGGACGCCGTCGGCGCCGCGCACGATCAGGAGCGGCTCGCCGGCGAGCTCGAGCGTGACGAACTGGCCGGGCTCGCGGACCTGGTCGAGCCGGCAGCCGTACTGCCAGGTGTTCGCGAACGTCGTGCGGAGCTCGAGGTCGAGGATCCGCGGATCGACGTACCACGACGCCGGGATCGTGCGGGCGCGCGCCAGCGGGCGATCCGGCTGGTAGCGGTCGATGAGGTCGGCGATGGAGTCGGTCGTCATGCCGGTGCGCCCTTGTACGTGTGTCCGCGGGCCGGGACGATGGATCGTCCCGGCCCGCGCGTCGGTCAGGATTCCCGGATCAGAATTCCTGCGAGAACCGGATGCCGATCGTCCTCGGCGTCACCGGCACGTAGTACGGGTTCGGCCCGCAAGTGTCCGTCGCGCACTGCGCGTACCGCAGCGTCTCGGCGCTCTCGTCGAACGCGTTGCTGATGAAGAGCGTGAGGCCGAGACCGTTCCGCGTCACGCCGGCCGAGAGGTCGACCAGCGTGTACGAGTCGTTCTTGCCCAGGATCTCGCGGTCCGCCCGCTTGAGGTCGGAGTACGTGTCGCCGTTGTAGACCACGCCGCCCTGCGTGAACCAGCCGTACGTGCCAAAGGTCGACTCGTACCGGGCCACCATGTTCGCCTTGAATTCCGGCGTGATCGGCAGGCGGTCGCCCTTGAACGCCTCCGGACCCGTGTCATCGGGGTCGCCCGCGTCCTCGTTGTAGTCCTCGTCGAGTTCCGCGTTGAGCGCCGTGAGGCCGCCGTAGATCGAGAGATGCTCGGTCGCGGCCCAGGTGGCGTCGAGTTCGATGCCGTCGATCGTGGCCGAGCCCGCGTTGCGGATCACGGTGAGGCCTGCGCCGCTCGGAGGCAGGAACGAGTACTGGATGTCGTCCCACTCCTGGTGGAAGACGGCGCCGTTCAGTCGCAGCGTGTTGTCGAGCCAGGTGGTCTTCCAGCCGAACTCGTAGTTGGTCAGGAAGTCCGGCTTGTAGGGCGGCACCGTGTTGTTGCGGTTGATGCCGCCCGGCCGGTAGCCCTCCGAGAACGTCGCGTACACCAGCTTGTCGTCCGTGAGCCGGTACGTCAGGTTGTACTTCTGCACCGTGTCGGAATCGTCGACCTCGTCGTCGAGGTTGGTGCAGGGCGAGCCCTTGAACTGCCGGTCGGAGAAGCAGAGCGCTTCGCCGTAGTTCCCGCTGTAGTTCGCGTTGAAGCCGAAGAAGCCCCTGATCGAGTTCTCGAACTCGAAGTAGCGCAGGCCCACGGTGCCGGTGAGCTTGTCGGTGAAGTCGTAGGAGACCTCGCCGAAGATCGCCTGGTCCTGGTCCTCGCGCAGCTGGTTCGTGAGCCAGATCGTGTCGTCCCAGCCGGTGACCTCGATGCCGTAGAAGTCGCCTTCGCCCGCGTTCCCGTCGGCGTCGCAGCAGAGATAGCCGCCGAGGTTGTCGATCTTGTAGCGCTGGAAGATCTCGTGGTCCTGCGTCTGGTAGAACAGGCCGCCGACCACGCGCAGCCGGTCTTCCGCCGGCGACGCGATGCGCAGTTCGTGGCTCTGGCGGGTGTAGCCGTCCTTGCCGAGCACGTACTGCGACGGGTTCTGCAGCGGCACGCCGGCGTCGTCGCCCCAGTAGATGCCCGAACCGCCCTGGTCGTAGAAGTAGGAGTAGTCCGAATAATCGGAGTCGACGATGACGTCGCGCTTCAGGTAGGCGCCCGTGTACATCACGTCGAAGCGGCCGAGCTTGCCCTCGACGGTGAGGGCCGCCTGGTACCACTCGTCCTCGGAGTAGTCCCGGTAGAACTGGGCGACCTCGAGTTCGCCGACGTTCGGCTCGTAGGCCCAGAGTCCGTCGGCCTCGGTCTTCTGTCCCATCACCGTGGGGGTGATGGACCAGGTGTCGTTGAGGTCCACCCGCAGGGCCGCCCTCGCACCGTACGTATCCGCTTCGTTGAAGTCCTCCTTGGGGCCGACCGGGGTCGAGACGCAGCCCGCCGGCGGGTTACGGAGATTGCTGACGCAGCCGCCGTCCGGATTCAACGCTTCCGCAGTCGGGAACACACGCGTCGCGCCGACGTTGTCGATGTAGCCCGGATCCCTGCGGACCCAGCCCACGAGGCGCACCGCGGCGTTCGTGGACACGGGCATGTTCACGAAGCCTTCCGCCAGGTAGCCCTCGCCGCCGTCCGAGACGGTGGAGCCCTCGACGGCGTAGCCCGCGTCGAAGGCGCTCGGGTCGGGTTTGTTGGTGATGATGCGGATCGTGCCCGCCTGCGAGCTCGCGCCGTACAGGGTGCCCTGCGGACCCGCGAGCGCCTCGACGCGCTCGATGTCGTACAGGTGGATGTCGAGCGCGCCCTGGATCGTCGTGATCGGCTGCTCGTCGAGGTACATGCCGACGCTCGGCGACGGACCCGAGTGGTTGTTGTTCTCGCCGCTCGCGACGCCGCGGAAGTAGGGCAGGCTGAAGCCCGGGCCCAGCGTCGTGAAGGACACGCTCGGCAGGAACTTGACGTAGTCGGTGAAGTCGCTGATCCGCAGCGCCTCCAGCCGTTCGGTGCCGAAGGCCTGGATGCTGAGCGGGACGTTCTGCATGCTCTCCTGGCGCTTCTGGGCGGTGACGACGATCTCCTCGAGGCCGCCGCTCGTCTGCTGTTGCGCAAAGGCGACCGACATGCCGGCCAGCAGCAGCGACCCGGCCTGCGTGCCCCGGATCGCGACATCGACAGCATGCGCGCGGCAACCTGCCTCGGGGGCCGTCCGGCGATCGAGCTTGCGGCGTCGGCTACGTGTCATTTGTGCAACTCCGAGGGTTGAGTGTGGGGCATTCTGTTGCGGCGCGGCGCGGACTTCAAATTTTTGGCGCTGCAGGATAAGCCTCGAGCACGGGGCCCAGCGCCTCCTCGAGCGGGCGCAGCCAAGTTCCGTAGTGACGCCACTGGTCCACGGCGTCGCGATAGATCGGCGAGCGCACCTGTTCCGAACTCGCCGTCCGCACCGCGCGGTCGTTCTCGTAGAACCGCAGGCAGGCGGGCTCGAATTCGAGACCGCAGTAATCGAGCAGCCTGCGCACCTCGGTCTCCGTGTCCTCGACCATGCGTTCGTAGATCACGCGGTGCACGCGGCCGGGCAGCACCCTGTCGAAGTGCGCCATGAGTTCCACGTATGCGCGGTAGTACCGGCCGAGGTCCTCGAGGCTGTACGTGAAGTGCTGCCCCCGTGCGAAGTGCTGCTTGAAGTTCGAGAAACAGCAGCTGAGCGGGTGGCGTCTCGCGTCGACGATCCGGGCGTTCGGCAGCATCACGTGGATGAGGCCCACGTGCACCCAGTTGTTCGGCATCTTGTCGATGAAGAACGGGGTGCCGGTCTTGCGCTGGATGCGGGTGCGCTCGAGGTACCGCTCGCCGAGCCCGCGGAGTGCCTCGTCGCTCATCGTCGCGAGGATTTCCGGGTAGCGGGAAGGCTCGCTGCGGCTGCGGCGTCCCGAGAGGCTGCGGGCGATGTCGAGGACGTCCGGCAGTTCCATCGTGCCCTCGACCTGCGAGTGGCTCGAGAGGATCTGCTCGAGCAGCGTCGAGCCTGCCCGCGGCAGCCCGACGATGAAGATGGGATCGGGGGCCGGGAGGCCGCAGCCCACGCGGGCACCCAGGAATTCCGGCGTGAAGAATTCGCGGACGCGCCGCACGTCCGCCTCGGTCTCCTCGGCACGGTAGCGAATGCCGGCCCGCCGCAGCTGGTTGCCCCGCGCGTAATGCCCGAAGGACTCCTCGTGCACGCCCGCGTCCTCGAGCGCCTTGCCGAGGGCGAAATCGAAGTGGTAGCGGTCCTCCTCGCGCAGGTCGGTCCTCGCGAGCTGCCGCCGCATCTCGGCGACGTCCGCCTCAGAGAAGCGGTAGGTCTTCAGGTTCGCGAGACTCCAGTACGCCTCCCCGAGCGTCGGGGCCAGTTCGATCGTCCGGCGGTAGGCGGCGATGCTCTCGGGCTGGCGGCCCGCGGTCTTGAGCGCGTGCCCGTAGCTCATCCAGGCCTTCGACTGGGCCGGATACTCCTCGAGCAGCGCCCCGTAGAGCTCGATCGCTCCCTCGAACTCGCCGACTCGGCTCAGCATCGCCGCCTTGCTCGATCGCAGGTTCGGGTTGCGGGGATCGGCCGCGAGCAGCTCGTCCACGACGCGGAGCGCCTCCTCGGTCTTCTGCTGGCGGTGCAGTACCAGCGCGTAATTCTGGCGGGCCGCGGTGAAGCCGGGAGCGAGCTCGAGGCAGCGCACCAGCAGCGTTTCCGCGTCGTCGTACCGGCCGAGCCGTGCAGCGACTTCCGCGAGCATGCGGATCGCCGCGACGTCCGTGGGAAACTGCTGCAGGTGCCGGCGCAGCATCGCCTCGGCCTCGGGGACGCGGTCCTCGCACAGCGCCGCAGCGGGCGCGAGCAGGCGCGGATCGCGCGTCGCCGCCTTGATGTGCCTCGCGTAGGCACCGTCGGCCGCCTCGCGGTCGCCCATGGCCGTGTAGTGATCGCCGAGCAGCCGCCAGGCGTCGGCGATGTCGTCCTTGAGCCGGACGGCGCGGCGCAGCGCACCGATCGCCTCGTCGCCCCGCTGCAGCAGGCCGAGCGTCACGCCGAGTTCGTAGTGCACCGGGGCCCAGCCCGGCTGCGCCGCGGCGAGCGCCTGCATCGCCTCGGCTGCGCGCTCGATCTCGCCGAGCTGCCGGCGGGCCATCGCCGCGTACAGCGCCGCGAGCGGGTGACCCGGGATCACCTTCAGGATCTCGTCCGCTTGCTCGAGGGCGAGCGCAGGCTCGGTCGCGAGCAGCTTCGCCGTGTGCTCGAGCGCGATCTCGACGGTGCCCACGGCTTCCGGCGCGCCCGCCATCCGGGATCCCCCTGCTTTTTGACACTGCCCGGCACGAATGAAAGACTCTGGCCCATTCCTTGTCAAACGAGTCTCCGATGCGGATCCGGTATTCCGAGGCCGCGGCCGGCCTGGCGCTGGCATTGGGATGTTCCGCTCCCGCACTCGCAGGCGACGGCGACGTCGCCGGTCCCGCGGTGGAAGTCGCACCCTATGCGCCCGACAGCGGCACGCTCGCCATCCACTGCGGCAGCCTGATCGACGGGCTCGCCGGCAGACCGCTCGGCGCCACGACCGTCGTGATCCGGGACGGCCGCATCGTCGCCCTCGAGGCGGGCCGCAGCGCCCCGGCGGGCGTGCCCGTCCTCGACCTCGGCGACCGCACCTGCCTTCCGGGCCTCGTGGACATGCACACGCATCTCACCGACCGCCCGGGGGATACGGCCGACCTGAGCATCTACTACCGGCGCACGCTCGAGCAGCAGTTGCCGCTCGCACTCGAGAACGCACACACGACGCTGCTCGCGGGCTTCACCGCGGCGCGCGACGTCGGCACGTACATCGGCTGGGCCGACCGGGCGATGCGCGACGAGATCGATGCGGGCCGGGCGCCCGGCCCGCGCGTGCAGGTCGCCGGGTTCTACCTCACGATCCCGGGCGGCGGCGGCGACCTCGTGATCCCCGGGCGCGCCGAATCCGAGATTCCCGCGAGAGTCCGCATGGGTGTGGCACGCGGTCCGGAGGAATTTCGACGCAAGGCCGAGCAGGCGGTCGCCGGCGGCGCGGACCTGCTCAAGCTGATCGCCTCCGGGGCGGTGCTCGCCTACGGCGGCGTGCCGGGAGAGCCGGAGATGACGCCGGAGGAGATCCGCGCCGTGGTCGAAGTGGCGCATCGGAACGGACTCAAGGTTGCCGCGCACGCGCACGGCGCGCGCTCGATCAAGGAGGCGATACTCGCGGGCGCCGACACGATCGAGCACGCCTCGCTGATCGACGACGAGGCCATCGCGCTCGCGCGCGAGCACGGCGTCGCGCTGTCGATGGACGTCTACAATGGCGACTACATCGACACCGAGGGTCGCCGGCAGGGCTGGCCCGAGGAATTCCTGCGGAAGAATCTCGAGACGACCGAGGCGCAGCGCCAGGGATTCACCAAGGCGCACGCCGCCGGCGTCAGGATCGTCTACGGCACGGACGCGGCCGTGTATCCGCACGGCCTGAACGCGCGCCAGTTCCCCATCATGGTGCAGCGGGGCATGACGCCCATGGAAGCGATCCAG
>RPQJ01000118.1 GCA_003819815.1 Lysobacterales bacterium | reverse complement strand
TGATCGGTCACAGCGCCAGATGAGAGCGCAAATCGGCCGATTGCGGCTGCTTCTGGCCGGTTCCGGGCGGTCTCTCGACGGCCACAAAGCGGTCGTTCCCCGTTCGGGACGGATCGTACCTACGCCTCTCCTCCGAGCAACGGTTTCGACAGCTCTAATTGTCAAAAAGGAACCGCGCGATGCGGTCCGACCTACTCCACCGTGACGCTCTTCGCCAGGTTCCTCGGCTGGTCGACATCCGTGCCCTTCAGGATCGCGCAGTGGTACGCGAGGAGCTGCAGCGGGATCGTGTACACCGCCGGCGCCTGGAAGTAGCTCACGTGCCGCGGCATCTTGATCACGTGCACGCCGTCGGATGACTCGAAGCCTGAGTCGGGGTCGGCGAACACGTACAGCTCGCCGCCGCGCGCCCGCACTTCCTGCAGGTTGCTCTTCAGCTTCTCGAGCAGGTCGTTGTTGGGCGCGACCGCGATCACGGGCATCGCCTCGTCGACGAGCGCGAGCGGACCGTGCTTCAGCTCGCCGGCCGGGTAGGCCTCGGCGTGGATGTATGAGATTTCCTTGAGCTTGAGCGCGCCCTCGAGCGCGATCGGGTACATCGCGCCGCGGCCGAGGAACAGCGCGTGGTGCTTGTCGGCGAAGCGCTCGGCGAGCTTGCGGATCGTGCCGTCGAGCGCGAGCGTGCTCTCGATCAGGGACGGGATGCCGACCAGGCGCTGCACGAGCCCGCGCTCGCGCTCGGCATCGGCGCTGTGGAATTTCGCGAGCGCGACGACCAGCATGCCGAGCGCGGCGAGCTGCGTCGTGAACGCCTTGGTGGAGGCCACGCCGATCTCGGGGCCGGCGCGCGTGAGCATCACGAGCTCGGACTCGCGCACCAGCGAGCTCTCGGGCACGTTGCAGATCGCGAGCTGCGAGAGATAGCCCGCCTGCTTCGCGAGCCGCAGCGCCGCGAGCGTGTCGGCAGTCTCGCCGGACTGCGAGACGCTCACGAACAGCGTGTTCTTCGGCACCACCGGGTTGCGGTAGCGGTACTCGCTCGCGATTTCGACCCAGCACGGCAGCCGGCAGATCTGCTCGATGAAGTACTTCGCCACGAGCGAGGCGTGGAAGCTCGTGCCGCAGGCGACGATGCGCACGGCCTCGGTCCTCGCGAACACGGCCTGCGCAGCCGGGCCGAACGCGGCCTCGAGCAGCTTGCCGCCCGCGACGCGTTCCTCGAGCGTCTGCGCGACCGCGCGCGGCTGCTCGTGGATCTCCTTCAGCATGAAGTGCGGGAACTCGCCCTTCTCGGCCGCGTCGGCCGAGAGCTCGCTCTCCCTCGCGGGGCGCATGGCGCCGTTGCCGTCGCGGTCGAGGATGCGGACGCTCTCGCGTCGCACTTCGCCCACGTCGCCTTCCTCGAGAAAGATGAACCGGCGGGTCACGGGCAGCAGCGCGGCGACGTCGGAAGCGACGAAGTTCTCGTGCTCGCCGAGGCCGATCACCACCGGGCAGCCCTCGCGCGCGACGATGATGCGGTCGGGCTCGGCCTGCGACATGACGGCGAGCGCGTAGGCGCCCTCGAGCTCCGCCACGGTCGCACGGACGGCCTTGAACAGGTCGCCGGTGACGCCAAGGTGATGGTGGATGCGGTGAGCGATCACCTCGGTGTCGGTCTCGGAGGTGAACTGGTAGCCGTCGCGCCGCGCTTCCTCGCGCAGCTCCTCGTGGTTCTCGATGATGCCGTTGTGGACGATCGCGACGCCGTCCTTCGAGATGTGCGGGTGGGCATTGCGCTCGCTCGGCACGCCGTGCGTCGCCCAGCGCGTGTGTGCGATGCCGAGACCGCCGTGGGTCGGATCGGCTTCGAGCGCGTCCGCGAGCTTGCCGACCTTGCCGACGGTGCGCAGGCGCTTCACGACGCCGGAGCCGTTCAGCACCGCGACGCCTGCGGAGTCGTAGCCGCGATACTCGAGTCGCCGCAGGCCCTCGATCAGGATCGGGACGATGTCACGGTCGGCGACGGCTCCAACGATTCCGCACATGCGGCTGTTCCTTGTTCGAGGGGCGGCGAGGCTAGCAGGATTCTCTGTCCGATCAAAGACCTACGCGCGGACCGGCCCGATACCGACCATTCTACGGCGGCCCGCCCGGGCCGCTGCCGATCATTTCACAGAATCCGGCCGTCCCGTGCCGGTGCGCCGTGGCATCCGCGCCCGGGCGGCGACCTACAGCCACTTGCGCCGGCGGAAGTAGACGAACAGCGCCGCGGCGATCGCGATGCAGGCGAGCAGCAGCCCCGCGAACGCGAGCGGGCTCGCGGCGCCGGGCAGCGCGACGTTCATGCCGTAGAGGCTCGCAAGCAGCGACGGGACCGCGACCAGGATCGTCACCGAGGTGAGCACCTTCATGACGGCATTCAGGTTGTTCGAGACGATCGACGCGAAAGCGTCCATCATCTGGCTCAGGATGTCGTCGGCGATGCCGACCATCTCGATGGCCTGGCGCACCTCGATGCGCAGGTCCTCGAGCAAGTCGCGGTCCACCGCGTCGAGCTCGAGCGCGGTCGTGCGCTCGAGCCGCTCGAGCACCATCTCGTTTTCGGCCATCGCGGTCGCGAAATACGTGAGGCTCTTCTGGTAGTCGAGCAGGCCCAGCACCTCCTCGTTGCGGATCGAACGCTTGAGCTCGTCCTCGAGCCGCTCGACCGAACGGTTGATCTCGCGAACCGCCGCGAGGTAGGCGTCCGCGACCTGCCAGAAGATCCGGAGCAGCAGGCCGACGCCGCGATCGGGCGTGAGGCCGGGGACCGTGCCATCGAGCAGCGGCTGCAGCAGGTCGAACGGCTCGTTCGTGACGGTCACGACGCCCTGCGGCAGGACGAACACGCTGAACGGCGCGGTGACGAAAGGCGCGCCGTCCGGCTCGCGGCGGCGGCGCGGCACCTGCAGCACGACGAGCACGCACGGTCCCTCGCGCTCGACGCGGGGCCGCTCGTCGGGATCGCCGACGTGTGAAAGCAGCGAAGCGGGTACGCCGAAGTCGCGCACGGCGGCAAGATCCGGATCGGCCGGCGCGTCGACGTGCAGCCAGCAGCCGGGGCCCGGCGCCGCGGGACGCCGGAAACCCCCGGCCGCGCCCTGGCGGATGGTCAGCACTTCTTCTCGGGCCGCTTCCAGTGCTCGATCGTCTGCTGCCTGCTGCGCTCGAGCGAGAGCTTGCCCTCGGGAGCGTCCTTCGTGATCGTCGAGCCCGCGCCGATCGTCGCGCCCGGCCCGATCTTCACGGGTGCGACGAGCATCGCGCCCGAGCCGATGAACGCGCCGTCGCCGATCTCGGTGCGCCACTTGTTGGCGCCGTCGTAGTTGCAGGTGATCGTGCCCGCACCGACGTTCACCTTTTCGCCGACGATCGTGTCGCCGAGGTACGTGAGGTGGTTGGCCTTGCTGCCGCGGCCGATGCGGCTGTTCTTCACCTCGACGAAGTTGCCGATGTGCACGCCAGCGTCGAGCGTCGAACTCGGGCGGAAGCGCGCGAAAGGGCCGACGTTGCAGCCGGGGCCGATCACCGCGCGCTCGATCACGCAGTTCGGGAACACGACCGTGTCGTCGCCGATCTCGCTGTCGCGGATCACGACGTTCGGCCCGACGCGCACGCGGTGGCCGAGCTTCACTTCGCCCTCGAGCACCACGTTCACGTCGATCAGCACGTCGCGGCCGACCGTGACGGGACCCCGTGCGTCGAAGCGGGCCGGGTCGACGATCGTGACGCCCTCCAGCATCAGCGCCGTGGCGCGCTGGCGACGGTAGGCGGCCTCGAGCTCGGCGAGCTGCAGCTTGTCGTTGACGCCGAGCACCTCGGTCTGCGTGGGCGCCACGACGGCATTCACGCGGCAGCCGCTCCGCACCGCCGCCACGACGACGTCCGTCAGGTAGTACTCGCCCTGCGCGTTGTCGTTCCGGAGGCTCGCGAGCCAGCCCTTCAGCCGCCCGGCCGACGCGCACAGGAGGCCGGTGTTCGACTCGTGGATCGCGCGCTCCTTGGCGTTCGCGTCCTTGTGCTCGACGATGCGGACGACGTTGCCCGCACCGTCGCGGACGATGCGGCCGTAGCCCGTGGGGTCCGGCAGCATGACGCTCAGCACGGCGACGGTATCGGGGCCTGCGCTCGCAACCAGGCGCGCGAGCGTGTCGAGCTGGACGAGCGGCACGTCGCCGTAGAGCACCAGCACCAGGTGATCGTCCGGGATGGAAGGCATCGCCTGCATGACGGCGTGGCCGGTACCGTGCTGCTCGGCCTGCAGCACCCAGTGGATGCCACTGCCCTCGAACGCCCGGGGCACCTGCTCGCCGCCGTGGCCGTAGACCACGTAGGTCGCAGGGGCCGCGAGCCCGCGGGCAGCGTCGAGCACGTGGCCGAGCAGCGGGCGGCCGGCGAGAGGCTGCAGGACCTTGGGCAGGTCCGACTTCATGCGCTTGCCCTGGCCCGCGGCCAGGATCACGACGGAAAGGGGCATGCGTTGGCGTTCCAGTGCAGACTCGGGCCGATGTCGCCTCTCATTCTACCGGACCGTGACGCCATCCCACGGCGCCTGCAGGTGCCGGGGCACCGTGCTTGCGTTGCGTTGCGGCATGACTTGCTGCCTGCGCAGGCCTAGAGTCCCGGCCCACGGACCGTGCGCACCGCGGCTGCAGGCTCTCGGTGCAACAGCGTTCCAAGCTACGAAAACCAACCAGTAGATCCGAAGGGGATGCCCGATGACCATCAAGAACCGCGCGCTCGGCGCGCTGGCAGCGACGTTTGCGCTCGTCTCGTTGACCGGCGCCGCCGTCGCCGCCGACCGGCCGTACGCTGAGGGACCGGTGACGGTCGTGAGCTCGATCCGCACGCTGCCGGGCATGCAGGACACCTACCTGAAGTACCTGGCCACGACCTACAAGACGAACATGGAAGCGGCCAAGAAGGCCGGGATCATTCTCGACTACAGCGTGTACGAGGCCACGCCGCGCTCCGCGGATGACCCGGATCTCTACCTGACCGTGACCTACAAGAACATGGCGGCCATGGACGGGCTCGACGAAAAGATGGAGCCGATCATGCAGAGCTCGTTCGGCGACGATGCCGCGCGCAGCACGGCAGCCATCGACCGCGAGAAGATGCGGCGCCAGGTCGGCCAGGAGACGATCCGCGAGGTCGTTCTCAAGTAGCGCGGCCTCGCGCAGTCCAGGGACTGCGGGACGGCGTCCCCGCCCGGTAGGGGACGCCGCTCTTCCGCACTCCGCTACTGCAGCATCTTCACCGCCGACACAGGCGCGAACTCGAGCTTGCGCTGCGCCGCATTCCACGCCAGCGGCCGCTCGCAGAAGCTCTCGCTGGCGAAGTCCTGCGCGGGCGGCTTGCCGCACTCGGCACCGCTCACGCCGAGCCATAGCTTCGATCCCTCGATGCGCGATCCGTACGCGACGCCGGACCAGGCCTTGCTGGCGCCGCCCGCACCGTCGCCGAGGTACACGCTGACGTCCTTCGCACGGTCGCCGTACGCGCTCGCGGCGCCTTCGCACTGGATGCGGCCTACGTCGAGGACGTAGTCGTCCTTGCCGTCCGCGTTCAGGTCGACGCGCTCCACCGCCTGGTCGGTGAGCGCCTTGCCGCCCACGTCGGCGCAGATCGAGACGACCTGCGCGAGCTCGCTTTTCACGGCGGCCGGGAGCGCCGGGGCGGCCGCATGTGCCCCGAGGCTTGCCACGAAACCGCCGACCGCCAGAATCATCGTCGCCGTTCGCATGGTGTGCCACCGGACGTCGAATGGGAGGACCGACGCTACGCCCGGCCCCCCCGTGGGTCAATGCAGGCCGGTTGCAGGGCCGCGCCTGGGGCCCCGATGATGGAACGATGAAATGCGCCCGACGGTCCCAATACAAGGAAGCCGGACTCGTGCCCCGAGGGCCATCGACATCGTGAAACCCGCCCTGCCCCTGCGCTCGCTGCTCGTCGGTGCCGTGCTCGCCGTCGCCGGCTGCGCGACGGACGACAGCTTCAGGCTGCCCGGGCTCGAGAGTCCGCCGCCGCGAGGCAATGCCGGTGGCGGGTCGACGCCGTTCATGTGGTACTACGGGCCCGGCGACGTGCCTCGGCTGAACGCCGGTCCGGTGCCGTTCTACGACCCCTATTTCTACTACCGTTACGGCGGCCTGCCGCCGCGGTACTACGGCCCGTTCCCGCTCGGCTACGGGCCCGGTTACGGTCCTGGATTCGGCCTCGCGTACGGGCCGGGGTACGGCCAGGGCTACCCGTTCGGCCCGTACTGGCCGTATGCCACCGCGCCCTGCCGGGACTCGAACCGCAACGGCCGTTGCGATGCCTACGAGGCGCGTCCGCCGAAGCCGCCCAAGCCCCCGAAGCCGCCACGACCGGGCAGTGCGGGCGACGTGATTCCACCGCCAGGCGCGCAACCGGGCGGCGGCCGGTCGAACCTTCCCCCGATCGTCGCGCCGGGAGGCCCTCGATACGTGCCGAGGGCCACCCCCGCACCTCCGCCGGGCGCCCCGGACGCGGCGCCATCCGTCCCGTCGCGCGTGCCTCCGGCCGTCGCGCCGCCTCCTCCGCCGCCTGCCCCGCGTGCGGGTCCACCGAAGCCGACCGACCGGGGCGACGAGCGCGAGCGCCCGCGTCGACGTCTCCCGCAGGTGGAACCGGAGCCCGATCGCTGAGCCGGGCGACGGGCCCCGCAACGACCGAGGCGCAACGAAAGACGCTGCAATGAAAAAGGCCCTCTCGCGAGGGCCTTTGCATACGCTAGACGAGGCTGGCTGCCGATGCGCCCAGCAGCAGCCCCCGCCCTCAGCGACGCTTGCGCAGCTTCTGGATCGCCTGCAGCTGGGCGCCGATGGCCGCGAGCTCGGCCTCGGCGGTCGCGATCTCCTGCTTCTCGGAACGCGCGCGGATCGCCTCCTCGGCGAGGCGCTTCGCTTCGAGCACCTTGGCCTCGTCGAGGTCCGCGGCGCGGATCGCGGTGTCGGAGAGGACGTTGATGTGGTCGGGCTGCACCTCGAGGAAGCCGCCCTGCACGTACACCATCTCCTCCTCGTCCTTGCCCGGCACCTTGATGCGCACCGTGCCCGCCTTGATCTGCGTGATCAGCGGCGCGTGGCGGGGATAGATGCCGAGCTCGCCCATGACGCCGGGCAGCACCACGAACTCCGCGTCCCCGGAGTAGATGGAGGCCTCGGCACTCACCACGTCGATGCGTATCGTTGCCATAGTGGGATCCGTGATTCGTGGCTAGGGGCTAGTGTCCGGAGCCTGGCTTCCTTACTGCAGACTCTTCGCCTTCTCGACGGCCTCTTCGATCGCGCCGACCATGTAGAACGCCTGCTCGGGCAGGTGGTCGTATTCGCCGTTCACGATCGCCTTGAAGCCGCGGATCGTGTCCTTGAGCGACACGTACTTGCCGGGCGAGCCGGTGAACACTTCGGCGACGTGGAACGGCTGCGACAGGAAGCGCTGGATCTTGCGCGCGCGCGACACGGCCAGCTTGTCCTCCGGCGACAGCTCGTCCATGCCGAGGATCGCGATGATGTCGCGCAGTTCCTTGTAGCGCTGCAGCACCGCCTGCACCGCGCGCGTCGTCTCGTAGTGCTCCTCGCCGATCACGTTCGGGTCGACCTGGCGCGACGTCGAGTCGAGCGGATCCACCGCCGGGTAGATGCCGAGCGCCGCGATGTCGCGAGAGAGCACGACCGTCGCATCGAGGTGGCCGAACGTCGTGGCCGGCGACGGGTCGGTGAGGTCGTCCGCGGGCACGTACACGGCCTGGATCGAGGTGATCGAGCCCACCTTCGTCGAGGTGATGCGCTCCTGCAGCCTGCCCATTTCCTCGGCGAGCGTCGGCTGGTAGCCCACCGCCGACGGCATGCGGCCGAGCAGCGCCGACACTTCGGTGCCGGCGAGCGTGAAGCGGTAGATGTTGTCGACGAAGAACAGGATGTCGCGGCCCTCGTCGCGGAAGCGCTCGGCCATCGTGAGGCCGGTGAGCGCCACGCGCAGGCGGTTGCCCGGCGGCTCGTTCATCTGGCCGAACACCATCGCCACCTTCGACTGGCTGAGGTCTTCCTGCACGATGACCTTCGCGTCCGACATCTCGTGGTAGAAGTCGTTGCCCTCGCGAGTGCGCTCGCCGACGCCGGCGAACACCGACAGGCCCGAGTGCTCCTTCGCGATGTTGTTGATCAGCTCGAGCATGTTGACGGTCTTGCCGACGCCCGCGCCGCCGAACAGGCCGATCTTGCCGCCCTTCGCGAACGGGCAGATCAGGTCGATGACCTTGATGCCGGTCTCGAGCAGCTCGACCGAGGGCGCGAGCTCGTCGAACTTCGGCGCCGGCTGGTGGATCGCGCGCCTCTCGTCCGTCTGCACGGGGCCGCGCTCGTCGATCGGGCGGCCGAGCACGTCCATCACGCGGCCGAGCACGCCGGGGCCCACGGGCACCGAGATCGGCGCACCGGTGCTGCGCACCTTCATGCCGCGCTGCAGGCCGTCCGAGGAGCCGAGCGCGATGGTGCGCACGACGCCGTCGCCAAGCTGCTGCTCCACCTCGAAGGTGAGGCCCTTCTCGACGAGCGGGTTGCCGCTGTCCTCGAGGACGAGCGCGTCGTACACGTGCGGCATCGACTCACGAGGGAACTCGATGTCGATGACCGCGCCGATGGTCTGGACGATGGTGCCGGAAGCGGTGGTGGACATGGTCGGTACCAGTAGGAGAAGGGGGTAGGGAATGGGGTGCAGGGGTCGCGGGCGGGCTACACGGCAGCGGCGCCGCCGACGATCTCGGAGAGTTCCTTCGTGATCGCGGCCTGGCGGCTCTTGTTGTAGACCAGCTGCAGCTCCTCGATGATGTTCCGTGCGTTGTCGGAGGCGGCCTTCATCGCCACCATGCGCGCCGACTGCTCGGACGCGATGTTCTCGGACGCCGCCTGGTAGACGACGGTCTCGAGGTACCGCACCAGCAGCTCGTCGAGCACGGACTTCGGGTCGGGCTCGTAGAGGTAGTCCCAGTTGCCGGCGCCGACGGACTCGTCCTTCATGACCTGGCCACCCGGCAGCACCCACTCCTGAGGGATCGGGATCATGGTGCTGTGCGCGGGCTCCTGCTTCATCGTGTTGACGAAGCGCGTCGCGAAGATGTGGACCTCGTCGAGGCGTCCCTCGAGGTAGCCGTCGATCAGCATCTTGACCGGGCCGATCAGGCGGTCGAGCGAGGGATGGTCTCCGTAGTTGACCACCTGCGAGGCGATCTTGCCGCCCATGCGGTTCACGAAGCCGAAGCCCTTGTTGCCGATCGTGCAGTACTCGACCTCGATGCCCTTCGCGATCCACTCCTTGTGCTGGTTCAGCACGACGCGGAGCAGGTTGGTGTTCAGGCCGCCGCAGAGGCCCTTGTCGGTCGTGATCACCACCGCGCCGACCCGCTTCACCTCGGAGCGGCGCGTGAGCAGCGGGTGCTTGTACTCCGTGTTCGCGCGCGCCGCGTGCATCGTGATGTTGAGGATGCGCTGCGCGTAGGGGCGGCCCGAGCGCATGCGCTCCTGCGCCTTCTTCATCTTCGACGCAGCGACCATCTCCATCGCCTTCGTGATCTTGCGCGTGTTCTGCACGCTCTTGATCTTGACGCGGATTTCCTTGGTGCCCGGCATGGTCTCGGCCCCCTGGGGGTGTCAGTACGCGCCGTTCTTCTTGAAGTCCTCGATCGCGGCGGCGAGCGCTTTCTCGTCGTCGGCGGAGAGGTCCTTCGTGGTCTCGATGCGGTCGAACAGATCCTTGAACTTCGACTTCACGTGCTGGCGCAGCGCCGCCTCGAAGGCGAGTGCGCGCTTCACTTCGACGCCGTCGAAGTAGCCGCGGTTGACCGCGAACAGCGTGACGGCCTGCTCGGCGACCGACAGCGGCGAGTACTGCGGCTGCTTCATCAGCTCCGTGACCATGCGGCCGCGCTCGAGCTGCTTGCGGGTCGCCTCGTCGAGGTCGGAGGCGAACTGCGCGAACGCCGCGAGCTCGCGGTACTGCGCGAGCGCGAGACGCACGCCGCCGCCTAGCTTCTTGATGACCTTCGTCTGCGCCGCGCCGCCGACTCGCGACACCGAGATGCCCGCGTTGATGGCGGGACGGATGCCGGCGTTGAATAGGTCGGTCTCGAGGAAGATCTGGCCGTCGGTGATCGAGATGACGTTCGTCGGGACGAACGCCGAGACGTCGCCCGCCTGCGTCTCGATGACGGGCAGCGCGGTGAGCGAGCCGGTCTTGCCCTTCACGGCGCCCTTGGTGAATTTCTCGACGTACTCCTCGTTCACGCGCGCGGCGCGCTCGAGCAGGCGGCTGTGGAGGTAGAACACGTCGCCCGGGTACGCCTCGCGGCCCGGGGGACGGCGCAGCAGCAGCGAGACCTGACGGTACGCCCACGCCTGCTTGGTGAGGTCGTCGTAGATGATGAGCGCGTCCTGGCCGCGGTCGCGGAAGTACTCGCCCATCGTGCAGCCCGAGTACGGCGCGATGTACTGCATCGCCGCCGATTCGGACGCCGAGGCCGCGACGACGATGGTGTACGCCATCGCGCCCGTCTCCTCGAGCTTCCGCACGACGTTCGCGATCGTCGAGGCCTTCTGGCCGATCGCGACGTAGATGCAGATGAGGTCCTTGCCCTTCTGGTTGATGATCGTGTCGACCGCGACGGCGGTCTTGCC
>RPQJ01000117.1 GCA_003819815.1 Lysobacterales bacterium | reverse complement strand
TACTCGCGGCGTCCCGGCAAGGACGATCCGGGCAGCCACCCGACACCAACGCGTCCGCGCAGTCACGCCGGGCGTGGGCGAATCGCGTGGCGCGCTACTCGAGCGACCCCTCGACGACGACGTTGCCGCCCTGCCCCTTCGCACCCGTCAGGGCACGCTGCGCCGCCTCGAGCAGCGCCTCGCACGACTGCGTGCGCGGAGCGGATGCCGTCACGACGCCCGCGCTGATCGTGAGCCAGCGGCCCGTGCGCGAACGGGGATGGTGGATCGCGAGCGCACGCACGCGCCCGATGATGTTCTCGGCGTGGGCCCTCGCGCTCGTGGGCTCCATCGAGACGCCGAGCACGACGAATTCGTCGTCCTCGAACCGCGCGATGACGTCGCTCGTGCGCCGCATCGCCGAGGCGATCGTGCGGCCGATCTGGCGCAGCACGTTGTCCGCGGCCGTCCGGCCGAAGACCTCCCGGTACTCGCGGCTGGCGTCGAGGTCGAACCGCATGATCGTGAGGGTCCGGCCGTCGCGCTGCGAGATCGACCAGTCGCGACGCAGCACTTCCATCAGGTGTTCCGGTGTGCTGAGCCCGCTCGAGCGGTCCACCGCCGCTGCGAGCGCGCCCGGCGCCGTGCGCGGCAGCGGCCGGTAGTGGAGCGCGAGGCGCGAGTCCGGCAGCAGCAGGGCCCAGCGCTCGCACTCGACGGTCGAGCCGTCCGCGCGCCGGAGGCTCACGCGCAGACCGACCCCGACGCCGGTGCCGTTCGGGTCCGCCGGCGCCTCGATCTCGATCTCCTCGAGCGCGCGCCCGGGGGGCCACTCTTCCGGCCGCCGCAGCAGCGCGGCCAGCGTCGCGTTGACGTAGACGACCCGCGGGGTGCCACCGTTGCTCTCGACGATGGCGATGCCGTCGAGCGCGTGGCGCAGGACTTCGGCAAGCAGCGCGGGATCGGGGGTAGTCATCGCGGTCGAACCTCTAGGCGTCGAGTTGCAGCTGCGGCGTATCCCGGCAGCGGTCCACGGCCGCGCGACACTCGAGCCACCGCGGGGTCTGGTGCAGTTCGAGCCGGCCCGGCCCCGGCCGCCCGTGCAGGCGCGCGAGGCGGACCTGGCTCAGCGGGTCGGACTCGCCCGCGAGCTCGTCGAGCACCGCGAGCACCGCGTCTCGATCATTGCAGACGGGCAGCACGTCGCAGCCTGCGGCGAGCGCGCGCCGCGCGCGCTCCGGGACGGACCCGGCGAACGCGGCCCCGCCCATGCTCAGGTCGTCGGAGAAGACGGCACCGGTGAACCCGAGGTTCCAGCGCAGTTCCTGCTGGATCCAGCGACGCGAGAAGCCGGCCGGCGCGTCGTCGATCTCGGGGAACAGCACGTGCGCGACCATCACCGAGGCGAGGCCGTTCGCGATGAGCCTGCGGTACGGCAACAGGTCGTCCGCGAGTTCGCCGAGGGAACGCCGGTCGACCGGCAGCGCCTTGTGCGAATCCGCGACGACCGCGCCGTGGCCGGGGAAGTGCTTGGCCGTTGCCACCATGCCGGCCGAGCGCATGCCCTGGAGACTCGCGATCGCAAGCCGGCCGACGATCTCCGGGTCCCGGTGATAGGCGCGGTCGCCGATCACCTCGCTCACGCCGTAGTCGAGGTCGACGCACGGGGCGAAGCTCATGTCGACGCCGACCGCGCGCAGCTCGGCCGCGAGCAGCCAGCCGCACTGCCACGCGAGGCGGCGGCCGGCATCGGGATCGAGATCGTAGGCGTGGCCGATCGCCCGTTGAGGGGGCAGTTCCGTGAAACCCGTGCGGAAGCGCTGCACGCGCCCGCCCTCGTGGTCGACGGCGACCAGCAGCGGCGGCTTGCGCACCGCGTGGATCTCGGTCACCAGTGCCTCGAGCTGGAGGACGCTCTCGAAGTTCCGCGTGAAGAGGATCGCCGACCCCACGAGCGGATGCGACAGCACGCGGCGATCCTCGTCCGTGAGCGACGTGCCGGGGACGTCCACCATCAGCGGGCCGAGCGTCATGCGCGACTCCCGTCGCGGCCCGGCCAGCTGCGCCACGGCTGCCGCGCGAGCTGCGAGTTGAAATAGCGGACGTCGTGCGTGACCTCGAGGCCGAGCCACTCCGGCCGCGCGTAGGGTTCGTCCTCGGCGTCGAGCTCGAGCTCCGCCACGACGAGGCCCTGGTTGGCCCCGAGGAACTCGTCCACTTCCCACTCGTGCCCTTCGTGCGGCACCCAGTGCCGGACCTTCTCGACCCGGCCGTGCATGCACAGCGAGTCGAGGATCTCGTGCGCCTCCGCGAGCGGGATCGGGTACTCGTATTCGAGGCGCGTAGCGCCGTCCACCCGGCCCTTGAGCCCGAGCCAGGCGCTCTCGCCGCCGACGCGCACGCGTACCGAGCAGGCCTCGCCGCTCGACAGGTAGCCCTGCCGGTACAGCTCGCGACGGCGCGTCGCGGCGCGCCATGCGTCGCTCAGGACGAGGAATTTGCGTTCGATCTCGGTCGGCATCTTTCAGCGCGCGAACACTGCCATCGCTTCGACGTGGGTCGTGTGCGGGAACATGTCCATCACCCCCGCCGCGACCAGGCGGAACCCGTGCTCGCGCACGAGAATGCCCGCATCGCGGGCGAGACTGCCCGGATGGCACGAAATATACACGACGCGGCTGGCCCCGCCGGTCCCGACGACCGGCAATACCTCCCGGGCGCCGGCCCGCGGCGGGTCGAGCAGGACGCGGTCGTAGCGGCGCCGCGCCCAGGCGGCCTCGAGCGTCGGCGCCGCAAGATCCGCCGCGACGAAGTCGACCGCCTCGAATCCCTGGCGCGAGGCGTTGCGGCGCGCGCGTTCGACGAGCCCCGCGTCGCCCTCGACCCCCGTGACCCGCGCCGCCCGCCGCGCGAGCGGCAGAGAGAAGTTGCCGAGGCCGCAGTACAGGTCGAGCACGTGGTCGTCGGCCTGCGGTTCGAGCGCCTCCACGGCCCGCTCGACCATCCGCTCGTTCAGCGGCCCGTTCACCTGGATGAAGTCGGTCGGCTCGAACTCGACCGTGAGGTCGAACGCCGGGAGCGCATAGTGCAGCGGCGCGCCGCCCGGGGTGAGGGGCGCCACGGTGGCGGGTCCGCCCGGCTGGAGGTAAAGCCGCACGCCGTGGCTGCGCTCGAAGTCGGCAAGGAGCGCGAGGTCCGTGTCGGACGGGGCATCGAGCACCCGGAGCACGAGCGCGCAGGCGCCCTCCGCCACGGCCACCTCGGCCTGTGGTACGCGGGTCGCGATCGACAGCGCCCCCACCATTGCCGCAAGCGGTTCGATGAGTGCGTCGGCCGGTGGCGCGAGAACACGGCAGGACTGCAGGTCGGCGACGTATGGCGCCGAGCGCTCCCTGAACCCGACCAGTACCCGTCCCTTGCGAGGCACGTGCTTGATCCCCAGGCGCGCTCGACGACGATAGCCCCAGGCCGGGCCCGTGAGCGGTTCGAGCCGCCGCTCGGGCTCGACGCCGCCGAGGCGCGCGAGGTTCTCGAGGAGCTGCGCCTCCTTGAAGTCGAGCTGCGACGCCGACGCGACGTGCTGCAGGGCGCAGCCGCCACAGGTGCCGAAATGGGGGCACTCGGGCTGCACCCGCATCGGGCTCGGCTCCAGCACGCTCTCGAGCACCGCCTCGTCGAAATTGCGGTGGCGACGCACCCGCCGCAGCCGGACTCGCTCGCCGGGCAGCGTGTCGGGCACGAACACGGCCTTGCCGTCGAGGCGCGCGACGCCGTGGCCCTCGTGCGTGAGGTCGACGATGAGGGCCTCTTCGGAGGCCGCGGAAATCCGCTTCATCCGCCGGACGCGCGCCACTCCGCGAGGAACTCGGCCAGGTGCGGCCGCCCCGCGGCGCCGAGCCAGCTGCTCACGAGGTTGCATTCGCGGTCGTGCTCGTCGGGCGTGAGCCGGCCGCGCATCAGCTCGAAGCGCAGGTAGACGAGGTAGGTGTTGATGACGTCGGTCTCGCAGTAGTTGCGGATCGCCTCGACGCGGCCGTCGAGGAACGCGTCCCAGACGCCCTCGCCCGACATGCCGAGCTTTCCCGGCAGCCCGAGCAGCTGCGCGATCTTGTCGAGGCCGACGCGCCCGCGGCCCTGGAAGCCCGAGAGCACGTCCATAAGGTCGACGTGGCGCCAGTGGAAGCGGCTGATGTAGTTGTTCCAGCGGAAGGCGTTGTCCTCCTCGCCCATCTCCCAGTAGCGCGGCGCCTGCACGCGGTGGCGCAGCGCCCGGTAGTGCAGCACCGGCAGGTCGAACCCGGCGCCGTTCCAGCTCACGAGCGTGGGCGTGTAGCGATCGATGCCGTCGTAGAAGCGGCGGACGAGTTCGGCCTCGGGCGAATCGGGGTCACCGAGGCTCCACGCCCGGAACCCGTCGCGCGTGCGCATCGCCACCGAGATGGCGACGACGCGCTGCTGCTCGAGCGAGAGGAACTCGGAGCCGGTCTGCTCGCGCTGTCGCGTCTGCATGACGTAGCCCACCTGCTTGTCCGTCAGGCCCTCGAGCCCGTACAGGCGCCGCCCGAACTCCACGTCCGGCACGGTCTCGATGTCGAACGCGAAAACGTTGCTCACCGGCATCTCACGCCCTCCGCATCAGCACCGCCACGGCGACCACGAGCCCGGCCTCGTCGGTCAGCGTGACGTGGCCCTCGCCAGCGCCCAGTGCATCACGCACGGCGCGGCCGCGGTCCGACCAGGTCACCTCGGGGCGCCCCCACGCGTTCGGCACGATGCCGACGTCGCGGATCCACACGCCGTGCGCGAATCCCGTGCCGAGCGCCTTCACGATCGCCTCCTTGGCCGCGAAACGCATCGCGAGGAACCGGACGGGACGCCTGTGCCCGGCGAACGCCGCGGCCTCCTCCGGCAGCAGGAGCCGCCGCACGAAGTGCTCGCCGAAGCGCGCGTAGGTCTGCTCCACGCGCGCGAGCTGCACCACGTCGGTACCGATGCCGAAGATCATGCCCGGCTCACGCGGAGACCGCCGCATGGTGCCGCGCGGCCGTCATCGCCGCCTTCATCTCGCGGACCGCCGCGGCCATCCCGTCGAACATCGCTCGCGCGATGA
This sequence comes from Lysobacterales bacterium, assembly GCA_003819815.1. Taxonomy (GTDB): domain Bacteria; phylum Pseudomonadota; class Gammaproteobacteria; order Steroidobacterales; family Steroidobacteraceae; genus RPQJ01. The sequence continues at coordinate 5,692 of RPQJ01000117.1, read as the reverse complement.
TCGCGTGGCCGATGTTGAGCTCGACGATCTCCGGAACCGCAGCCACCGGCTGGACGTTGTGGTAGTGCAGTCCGTGCCCGGCGTGGACCGTGAGGCCGAGGCGCGACCCGTAGCGCGCCGCCTCGACGAGGCGCATCAGCTCGACGGCGCGCCGCTCGCCGGTCGACTCCGCGTAGGCGCCCGTGTGCAGTTCGACCACCGGAGCGCCTGCCTCGAGGGACGCCTCGAGCTGGCGCGGGTCGGGATCCACGAACAGCGAGACGCGGCTGCCGGCTTCCGCGAGCGCCGCGCAACAGTCGCGCAGCCGCGCCGCCTGGCCTGCGACGTCGAGCCCGCCTTCGGTCGTCAGTTCCTCGCGGCGCTCGGGGACGAGGCAGCAGTCCTGCGGTCGCAGGCGCCGCGCGATCGCGATCATCGCGTCGGTCGCCGCCATCTCGAGGTTCATGCGCGTCTGCAGGGCGGCCCGCATCCGCTCGACGTCGTGGTCCTGGATGTGGCGTCGATCTTCCCGCAGGTGCAGCGTGATGCTGTCGGCGCCCGACTGTTCGGCGACCAGCGCCGCGAGCAGCGGGTCGGGATACGCGGCGCGGCGGACCTGCCGCAGCGTGGCCACGTGGTCGATGTTGACGCCGAGGTGCAGGGGATGCGTGAGCAAGGCGTCAGCCTCCAGCCGGGGGGCTCTGGTGAGCGCGCATCGCCCGCAGCACCTCCCGCGTCCGCAGTTCGCGGCCGTCGAGGCACTGGTCGAGCGCCGCCCGCAGCAGTCGGCGGGCGTCCGCGAGGCTCCGGGCGTCGTCGAGGTTCCCGTCCGCGAGCGAGAGCAGCGAACGTCCGGAAAACACGAGTTCGCCCTCCGCCACGCCCGTCACGGCCTCGGCACCGCCGTCGATGCGGTAGCGGTAGGCCCGGTCGGGCTCGATGGCCCGGCCGTCGCGCGCGTCGTGGGCGAGGTCGAGGCCCCAGCCGAGTTCCTCGAGCAGCCGCTTCTCGAACAGGCGCAGCGCGCGGGCGGGATCGGCACCCTCGTCATGCAGGCGCTCGACCAGCCGCGCGTAGGCGTCGTAGAGGTCCGGATGCGGATCGTGGCGCGGCAGCAGCTTGAGCAGCAGCTCGTTCACGTACCAGCCGCTCATGAGGCGGTCCCCCGAGAGGAACGCGCCGGCACGCACCCGTTCGGCGCCGGTGAGGTGCCCGGCATCGCCCCGGGCGCTCCACGAAGCGAGGACCTCCCCGAAGGGCTGCAGCGTCGCCGGCAGCGCCGAGCCGCCGCGCCGCGCCGCGCGGGCGAAGACGGAGACCCGGCCGTGGGCGCGCGTGAAGAACTCGAGGATGCGGCTCGAGTCGCGCCAGGGATGATGGTGCAGCAGGTACGCGGGTTCGAGCTGCACGCGGCGCGTCGCCGCGCTCACGACTCGTACCCGAAGCGCCGCAGCGCGCTCTCGTCGTCCGACCAGTCCTCGCGGACCTTCACCCACAGCTCGAGGTGCACGGCCTTGCCGAAGTACGACCGGAGCTCGAGCCGCGCGGCGCGCCCGACCTCCTTCAGCATTTCGCCGCCCTTGCCGATGACGATGGCCTTCTGGCCGGTTCGCTCGACCCAGATCACCGCCTGCACGATGAGCTTGCCCGGCTCGTCCTCGGCCTCGCCGATGCCCTCCACCTCGACGACGAGGCCGTAGGGCAGTTCCTCCTGCAGGCGCCGCGTGAGCTTCTCCCGCACGATCTCGGCCGCCATGAAGCGGTCGCTCACGTCCGTGAGCTGGTCCTCCGGATAGAGCAGCGGCGACTCGGGCAGGAAGCGGGCGATCAGGTCCGGCAGGCGCTCGATGTTGTCGCGCTTGAGTGCCGAGAGCGGGACGATCTCGGCGAAGTCCGCGCGCGTCGACAGCTCCGTGATGAACGGCAGCAGCCTGTCCTTCGGGTGGGCGCGGTCGACCTTGTTGATCAGGAGAATCACGGGCCGACCTGCCTGCCGGACCTCGCCGAGCACGCGCTCGTCCTCCTCGGTCCAGCGCAGTGCCTCGATCACGAACAGGTTGACGTCGGCGTCCGCGAGCGAAGCGAGCGCCGTGCGGTTCATGTAGCGGTTGATGGCCTTCGGCTGCTTCGAGTGGATGCCGGGCAGGTCCGCGAACACGATCTGCAGCCCCGGCCGCGTGAGGACGCCGTGGATGCGCGTACGCGTCGTCTGGGGCTTCGGGCTCACGATGCTCACCTTGCGGCCGAGCAGCGCATTCAGCAACGTCGACTTGCCCACGTTCGGCCGGCCGACCAGCGCCGCGATGCCGCAGCGCGTGACGCCGTCGGCGCCCGATGAGGAATCAGTCATGCGCCCTCCCCGGGCTTCGCGATCTCGGCGAGCACGCGCTGCGCGGCCTCCTGCTCGGCGCGGCGCCGGCTCGAACCTTCCCCGCGGCCGCGGACGGCGAGCGACGGCACCTCGCAGCTCGCGACGAACCAGTGCTCGTGCGGCTCGCCACTCACTTCCTCGACCGCATACAGCGGCAGGCGCAGGCCGCGCGCCTGCAGCAGCTCCTGCAGGCGAGTCTTCGGGTCCTTGAGCTCCTGCGCCTCGGGCAGCTCCCCGAGCCTGCCTGCGACCAGCGACTCGATCACCCGGGAGGCCTGGGCCACGCCCCCGTCGAGGTACACCGCGCCGAAGAGCGCCTCGAGCGCGTCCGCGAGGATCGACGTGCGCCGGAAGCCGCCGCTACGCAGCTCGCCGCTGCCGAGACGCAGCTGGTCGCCGAGGCAGAGCCCCGCCGCGATTTCGGCGAGCGAACTGCCGCTCACGAGCGCGGCCCGATAACGGCTCAGGTCCCCCTCGTCCGCCTCGGGGTACTCGCGATAGAGCAGGACGGCGACGGCGAAGTTGAGCACGGCATCCCCGAGGAACTCGAGACGTTCGTAGTTGCGCTTGCTCGCGCTGCGGTGCGTGAGCGCCGCATCGAGCAGCGCCGGGTCACGGAATTCGTAACCGAGCTTCGTGCCGGACCATTCGACCGCGTTCAGCAAGCGACGCTCACTGCTGGATCGTGACGGTCCTGTCGAACTTCGTGACCAGGTAGACGTTGGCGACGAACGGCCTCTCGACGTTGTAGGCGGCCCGCACGGTGTAGCCGTCCTGGGTCTTCTTGATCTCGATTTCCTTCCAGCCGATGCCCTTGATGTCCTCGACGTCCCAGCGGCGCTCGAGCGAATTGCGGATCAGCGTCGGGTTGGTGTCGATCGTCGAGTGCTCGTCGCGCACCTGCTCGAGGGACCGTGCGACCTTCGTGTACTCGAGGTAGACCGGCACGAGGCGGATCGCCGCATAGAGTCCCGCCCCGAGGATCAACAGGATGGTGACCAGGCCGAGAAAGGTCATGCCACGTTGGCGCTGTTTCATTGCGGAACTCCCTGGAGATTTCAGTGGATCCGGGTGCCGGTGCGGCTCCAGATCGGCGCGTTGGGCAGATTCCAGTTGAGCCAGATCAGCACGGCCTTGCCGACGACGAGATCCTGGCCGACGAACCCGACCTCGGGGAAGCGGCTGTCGCGACTGTTGTCGCGGTTGTCGCCCATGAAGAAATAGTGGCCCGCCGGCACGACCTCGTCGAAGTCGTACGACGGGCGTTCCGGGATGAAGAGCACGCGGTGCGGCACCGCGCCGAGGCGCTCGGTCGCGATCTGCGCGCCCGTGTGGCCGAAACCCTCGAACACGCCGTCGAGTTCCACGGGCTGGGGCTCGCCGTTGATCCAGACGCGCTTGTCGCGGACGACGACGTGATCGCCGGGCAGGCCGACGAGGCGCTTGATGTAGTTCGTCGACGGCTCGGAGGGCAGCCGGAAGACGACGACGTCGCCCCGCTCGGGCTGCCCGAGGTCGACGACCTCCGTGTTCAGGACCGGGAGGCGCAGGCCGTAGGTGTACTTGTTCACGAAGATGAAGTCGCCGTCGAGGAGCGTCGGCATCATCGAGTCGGACGGAATGCGGAAAGGCTCGAACAGGAACGAGCGGATCAGCAGCACGATCAGGATGATCGGGAAGAAAGACCGGGAGTACTCGACGAGCACGGGCTCGGCGGGCAGCGTTCCGGGCGCAGCGCGCGCCATGCGGCGCGGCCTGAAGAGCCATGCGTCCGCGGCCCAGACGAGGCCGGTCACGAGCGTGGCGAGCACCAGCACGAACGAAAAGTCGAAAACCAAGGTTCACCTCAATCGGGCCGCGGCAGTATTGTGCATTTTCCGCAGCGCATCAACGCCTTGCATCACATGTTCGGACGCGGACTCACTCCTTGCGGCCGACCTGCAGCACCGCGAGGAAGGCTTCCTGCGGGATCTCGACCTGCCCGAGCTGCTTCATGCGCTTCTTGCCCTCCTTCTGCTTCTCGAGCAGCTTGCGCTTGCGCGTGATGTCGCCGCCGTAGCACTTGGCGGTCACGTTCTTGCGCAGCGCCTTCACGCTCGACCGGGCGATGACGTGGGCGCCGATCGCGGCCTGGATCGCCACGTCGAACATCTGGCGCGGGATCAGCTCCTGCATCTTGTCGACGAGTTCCCGTCCGCGCGCGTAGGCGCTGTCGCGGTGCGTGATGACCGACAGCGCGTCGACGCGGTCGCCGTTGATCAGCATGTCGAGCTTGACGAGCGGCGCCGCCTGGAAGCGGTCGAACTCGTAGTCGAACGACGCGTAGCCGCGGCTCACGGACTTGAGCCGGTCGAAGAAGTCGAGCACCACTTCGGCGAGCGGGAGCTCCCACTGCATCGAGACCTGGCTACCGAGGTACTGCAGCTTCTTCTGCACGCCGCGCTTGTCGAGGCAGAGCTTCATGACCGGCCCGACGTAGTCGGGCGGCAGCAGCAGGTTCGCGACGATGATCGGCTCGCGCACCTCGGCAACCTTGTCCGCGGGCGGCAGCTTCGCCGGGTTGTCGACGTACAGCGTCTCCCCGGACGTCGTCAGCACCTCGTAGACCACCGTCGGTGCGCTCGTCACGAGTTCCATCTCGTACTCGCGCTCGAGCCGCTCCTGCACGATGTCCATGTGCAGCAGCCCGAGGAATCCGCAGCGGAACCCGAACCCGAGCGCGGTCGAGACCTCGGGCTCGAACTGCAGCGCCGAGTCGTTGAGTTTGAGCTTCTGCAGCGCGTCGCGGAACTGCTCGTAGTCGTCGGAGCGCACCGGGAAGAGCCCGGCGAACACGCGCGGCTTGATCTGCTTGAATCCGGGCAGCGGCTCGAGGCACGGACGCGCATCGAGCGTGATCGTGTCGCCGACCGGCGCCCCGTCGATCTCCTTGATGCCCGCCACCACGAAGCCGACCTCGCCCGTGTAGAGCGCCTCGGCGGCCAGCGCCTTCGGCGTGAAGCGGCCCACCTTGTCGACCTGGTGCGCGCGGCCCGTCGACCACACGCGCATCTTCTGCCCCGTGCGCAACGAGCCGTTCACGACGCGCACGAGCGACACGACGCCGACGTAGCTGTCGTACCAGGAGTCGATGATCAGTGCCTGCAGCGGGCCGTCCGGCTCGCCGCTCGGCGGCGGGATGCGCGCGATGAGCGCCTCGAGCAGGTCCGGCACGCCCTCGCCCGTCTTCGCGCTCACGCGCAGGGCGTCCTGCGCCTCGATGCCGATGATCTCCTCGATCTCCTTGATCACGCGGTCGGGGTCCGCGGATGGAAGGTCGATCTTGTTGAGGACGGGCACCAC
>RPQJ01000116.1 GCA_003819815.1 Lysobacterales bacterium | reverse complement strand
CGCATCCTCGATGCAGCGGTCGATCAGCGCCTCGCCGTCGCACGGCAGCGGCTTGGTGGGCGAGTAGCTGATCTCGAACGTGAGCCCGAAGCCGCCCGGCGCGTTGCAGTGCGGGCTCGCGTTGCCCTGCACGAAGATGCGGTGGTACACCGTGTCCTCGGGGTAGTAGATCCAGTGCTTCTCGGTGACCGCCTCGCGGCCGACGCCGATGTTCACGCAGCGGATCGACACGTGCTGCAGGCCCTCCGCGGCCTCCCGGATCCCGGCGGGAACCGGCTCCGCGCAGATGCGCACCAGTTCGGGCAGCGGCATCGTGCTCACGAGCTGGCGGTAGCGATAGCGCCGGCCGTCCGCGACCACGATCTCGCGACGTGACGGCCACCAGCGCACGGCCCGCACGCCCAGGTGCAGCGAGCCCTGCAGCAGCGGCAGAAAGCCGTCCATCAGCGCCTGGAAGCCGCCTCTCAGCGGATAGCCGAAGCGCGCGTTCGGGCCGATCGGTTTCGGGGGCGGCCTGAGCGCGCCGTCGATCATCTCGCCGAGGTCGGGCAGCGGCACCCGGCCGCCGAGCCACGACGTCTCCATCTGGTCGAGCGGCACGGTCCACAGCTTGCGGTTGTACGGGATCGCGAAGTGCTTTGCGACGCCGGCCCCCCAGACCTTGTAGATGAATTCCTCGAAGTTGCGCGGCTGTGCGCCGGGTGTGGCCGCGGGCGCCTTCGCCGAACCGAGCGTCGATTCGGCGATGCCGTCGGCGCAGCAGTCGCTGACGGCCGGCGCGCGTTCGGCGACCGGCGCGGCGGCCTTGCCGTCGAGCGATCCGAAGCGCGCCTCGATCGCCCCGATGATGCACTCCTTCAGTACGTCGGGCGGCAGGCCGTACAGCGCGCCCTGGAACGGGTAACGCGTGTAGCAGCCCTTGCTGTAGATCCATGCCTCGCGGTCCTGCCAGTGCACGTTGCTGCCGAGCAGGAGCTCGTACAGCCGGTGCACGTATGGATCGTTCGAGAACATGATGTGTCCCGCGTGGTCGAAGGTGAACCCGCCTTCGGTCACCGAGCGGCACCAGCCGCCCACGCGATTGTTGGCCTCGAGCACGACGCTGCCACGGCCGAGGTGGTAGGCGGCGCTCAGGCCGGTCGGCCCGGCGCCGATGATCACGGCATCGTAGTCGGCCGTCCGGTTCGGCAGCCTGCGCGTCGCGCCCTCGGCCGAGGCGACGCTCGCCGGTGCCGGTGCGCGCCGCGGTGCGGCGCGGTCGAGGTGCGTGTCGATCAGCTCGCGCATCCTGCCGGTCGTCGTGTCCCAGGAGCTCTGCGCGACGTGATGAGCCATGAGGCTCTCGCGTCGCTCCCGCTCGGACGCCGACTCCGAAAGCGCAGCCGCGCAGGCATCGATGAACGCATCGGGCGTCGCGGCGATGCGGACGGTGTCTTCGTAGTGCGCGACGACGTCGGTGATCGGAGTGCTGACGACCGGCCGGCCGGCCGCCATGTATTCGAGCGTCTTCGTCGGGCTGATGAACCGCGTTGCATTGTTGAGCGCGAAGGGCAGCAGGCACACGTCCCAGTGATGCACGAAGGAGGGGAGGTCGCCGTAGGGACGCTTGCCGAGGTAGTGGATGTTCGGCCGCCGCGGCAGCTGCGACTCGTCGATCTTCGTGACCGGGCCCACCATCACGAGCTGCCAGTCTGGACGCGCGTCCGCGAGCGCCGTGAGGAGCCCCAGGTCGAGCCGCTCGTCGATCACGCCGAAGAATCCGAGGCGCGGATGCGGGATCGCGGCCTGGTCCGGATGGTCGGCGACGGGCACGGGCCCGAAGTGGTCCGCGTCGACGGAGCTCGGGAAGCAGTGCACGTTCGGGTGCAGCTCGCTCTTGGCCCGGTACAGGCTGGTGCCCCCCGTGAAGACGAGTTCGGCGCGCTTGAGCAGCGCTCGCTCCCGCTGCACGAGCTGGCGCGGTGCGTGCATGAAGCTGGCGAGCTCGTCCATGCAGTCGTAGACGACGAGCCGGGGTTCGAGCTCCTCGAGCAGCGGCAGCGCCATCGGCGTGTAGAACCACGCGAGGTAGTCGTTCAGCCGTTCGCGTTCGGCGAAGTCGGCGAGCATCGGGCGCAGGACGGGAATCTGCTCGTCGTGGAAGCCCGCGTGGGACACCGGCGAATGCGGACGCAGCACCGTCACGCCGTCACCGACTTCCTGCTTCTCGAGCCAGGCAGATCGGCCGTTCGCGACGGGTTCCTCGAGAAAGAGCACCCGGTAGTGCCGGGCGAGGCGGGATAGCAGGTGCTGCGGCCGTTGATGGACGAAATCCCAGCGCAGGTGGGAGAAGACGATGACGGCAGGGGGCATGGGGGAGCACCTCTCGGCAGTGGCGTCGCGTCAGGCGGCGGTGCGACGACGGAACCGTGGACGCGACGACGCGGCCACCGGCGACTCTGCCGTTGCCCTGCATGCGGCAGCATCGCCGCTCTCTACCGAGCGAGTGTCGGCCGCAGCGGACAGCTGCGCTTGTCGGATGCGTCTGACGAACCGGCAGGGGCGCCGCCGATGGGAGGCACGCCGGCGTCGATGAACACTGCAACCCGCGACCGCCTTTTTTGTCCCGCCTCCCACACGTGGTCGCACACTCGAGCTCCGGCGGACGATGTTCGCCGGAGCTCTTTTTCCGTCCGCGGTTTCCATCCGCGGACGCCTCGCGGCACGTAGGGTTGGTCCTACAGACGACGAGCCGCGACGCCGATCACGCTACGCCACGGGAAATCGCACGCTGCGCCCATGGACGCACGAAATCCCAATGCTTCTACCCGCCTGCCGATCGGGCAATCCGCCTGCTCCGCGGCCATCCATCGTTATGCCGAACGCGCCGAGGCGTGGACGCGCTGGCTTGGCCAGCGCGGGCCCGCCGCGTCGTCCCCCGCCGAACACTGGTGGTCGCGGGCGTTGCGGTCCCGGCCGTCCCAGGGCGGCCCGCACGAGCCGTCGAGCGGCGACGACTGGCACGGGTCCGCCTGAGCGGGATGGTTGAACCGCAGCAGCAGCCCGGGCGCTACTCCGTGGCGCCCGGTCGCTGACGGGCGCGAGCCTTGCCTGCCTGTTCGGCCGCCTGCAGGGCCGCCGCATCCTCGGCGGAGCTCGGCGCCGCGTCGCGGGCGGCCGCGTCGACGTCCTGTGTCTTCACGAAGCGCTCGACGCGGTGCCTGTAGCGACGTGACGCTGCATAGTCTCCCTCGCCCTTGATCTGCTGCGACGCCTCCGCCGCCGGTCGCGCCTGCGTCGTCGCAGCACCCATCGAAGTGGTCTGTCCCTGCAGGTCCTGCAGCAGGCTTGCCAGCTCCTCGGCGTGCTCTTCCTCGGCTGCGAGGACTTCCTCGAGCATGCGCCGGGTCGTCGAATCCCGGCCCCCGAGGAACGCCACCATCTCCGCATAGGACTGGATCGCCACGCGTTCGGCGATCAGGTCCTCCCGCACCAGTTCCTCGAGCGAGGTGCCGCTGCCGAACTCGGCGTGGCTGCGCTCCGTGATGCCGGCCGGATCGAAATCCGGATGGCCGCCGAGCTGCACGATGCGCTGCGCGATGCGATCGGCGTGCGCCAGCTCTTCCTGCGCGTGCGCCAGGAATTCCTGCTTGACGGCTTCCGCCAGCGTGCCCTGCGCGAGGAAATAGTGACTGCGGTAGCGGAGCGTGCAGAGCAGCTCCGTTGCGAGAGCCTCGTTCAGCAGCCGCACGACCTCGTCGCGGTCGGCCGCGTATCCCGGTGTGACGGCGCCGTTCTCGAGGCCCTGGCGGGCGCGCTCGCGCAACGTGGAGCGGTCGCTCAGGTGGACTTCCTGGTTCATCGTGCATCTCCTCGCGGTATGTCGACTGTCACTGTGGCCGTTACCGCAGCGGAGGTGCGTCCGTCGCCAGTGGGGCGCCTGTGTCGGCAGCGTCCTACGACTGCACGCGGCGCTGCCGGAAGCGTCGGTCGTCTCCGACTCGTCCGTGCCGTGCGGGCCCGCCCGGCGAGCGCCGGTCGCCGACATCCGTCTGGCTGGGCTGTCGCTGAGATACGTGTTCCGGCCCTGGCGGCGCAGCTGCGTTTCCGCAGGCCCCTCGTCGCCGGCACCGACGTCATTGCCACAGGAGTAGCCCATGGCTCGAGACCAGAAGTCGCGCAACGGGAAGACGGACGTCACCCAGCTGCTGAAATTCGAGCACGAGGAAGTCGAGGCACTCTTCCACGAATTCGAGGACCTCGACGAGCCGGGGGAGCGGCAGCAGCTCGCGAGCCACATCTGCGACATGCTCGAAATCCACGCGCAGCTCGAGGAAGAGCTGGTCTACCCCGTGGCGCGCGAGATGCTCGACGACGAGGACCTGGTCCTCGAGGCCGAGGTCGAGCACCGGGTCGCGAAGGACCTGGTCACGCGGATCCGGTCGATGGCGGCCGACGACCCGACCTACGGCGCATACGTCAAGGTACTCGGCGAGTACGTGACGCATCACGTAGACGAGGAAGAGCGGGAACTGCTTCCGCGCCTCAAGAGCTCCGACGCCGATACTGCGGCCCTCGGCCAGGAACTGCTGCAGCGGAAGCGCGAGCTGCAGCGGCAGCGCGGCATCGAGTCCGTCGCGGACGAGGATCTCGTCGAGCAGGCCCGCGGAGCCGCGGCTGCGACCGACGTGACCGAGGCGCAACGCCGCGGCCCGTCCAGCCACCGCTGATCCACGACCCCCGGATACCCCAAGGAGATCGAACATGGCGTCCCGCGAAAAGACGAATCGGAACATCACCGACGGGCAGCGGATGCGCATCGCCGTCTCGCTCGTCGCCTTCACGGCGCTCTCGGCACCGGTGCTGCACGCCGTCGAGACCGGCGGCACGACGCAGGGCGACAGCGCCACGGCGGCCCAGTCCACCGGATCGACCTCGACGGACAGGAGCGGCACCGCATCGATGGAAGGCGATGCCGCCTTCGTCCAGAAGGCGATGGAAAGCGGCAAGATGGAGGTGATCGAGGCGCAGGCGGCCATGAAGAAGGCGCAGAGCACGGACGTGCGCGACGTCGCGAAGATGATTCACCGCGACCACACGATGTCGAACGGCAAGCTCGAGCAGATCGTCGAGGACAAGCCGAGCCTCGCGCCCTCGAAGGACGGCCTGCGGGCGATGGAGACGCCGAAGCAGGGTGCCGCCACCGCCGACGCCGCGGACTTCGACCGCGCCTACATCCAGGAGCAGATCCAGGCTCACAAGGAGTCGATCGCCCTGTTCCGCAAGCAGAGCGCGGAAGGTTCCGACCCGGAGCTGCGCCGCTTCGCCGAGGAGAACCTGCCAGTGCTCGAGCGCCACCTCGAGGCGCTCGAGCAGGCCGGGCGCAAGCACGGCGCGGCGCGCACGTCGAATACCGGCACCTGAAGGCAGCTGCCGGGACGGACCGGCGCCGCCGGGTCCGGCGCGAGCCTCCTCGCGACGGCACCGGTGCGCCCGGCCCCCCCCCCGGCCGAGCGAACCCGAACGATGGCCGAGACGACTCACGGGTACCCGAGGCCGCAGCTGCGCCGCTCGCGATGGCGCAGCCTGAACGGACCCTGGCGATTCACGTACGACGACCAGCTCCGCTACTCCTCGCCCGAGGAGATCGCGGAGTGGTCCCACACGATCGAGGTGCCGTTCGCGCCCGAGAGCGAACGCAGCGGGATACACGAGCGCGGGTTCCATCGCGCCTGCTGGTACGAGCTCGACGTCGACCTCGAGCAGACGGGGCTCGCGTGGGAACCCGGCCGCCGGCTGCACCTCCACTTCGGGGCCGTCGACCATTCGGCGCGCGTGTGGGTGAACGGCATCGAGGTCGCCCGGCACGAGGGTGGGCACACACCCTTCTCGGCGGACATCACGCCCGCGTTGCGCGACGGCCCGGTGCAGCGCATCGCGGTATCGGTGCACGACGATCCGTTCGACCTCGAGAAGCCGCGCGGCAAGCAGGACTGGCGGCTCGAGCCACACTCCATCTGGTATCCGCGGACGACCGGCATCTGGCAGACGGTGTGGCTCGAGTCCGTGGCGGAGAGCTACATCGCGTCGGTGCGGTGGACGCCGAACCTCGAGCGCTGGGAGGTCGGCATCCACGTCACGGTCGGCGGGCACGAGTCGCCGTCGCTCGCGCTCAACGTCGTGCTGAAGATCGGCGATCACGTCCTCACCGAGGACCGCTACCGCGTGGTGCACGGCGAGGTGCACCGTCGCGTCGGGCTCTCGGACCCGGGCATCGACGATTTCCGCAACGAGCTCCTGTGGTCGCCCGAGCGGCCGACGCTGATCGACGCCGAACTGACGCTCCTCGCGGACGGGGTCGTGCTCGACGAGGTCTCCTCGTACACGGCGCTGCGCAGCGTCGGCGCGCAGCGCGGCCGCATCCTCCTGAACGGTCGCCCGTACCACCTGCGCCTCGTGCTCGACCAGGGCTACTGGCCCGAGACGCTGATGACGGCCCCGTCGGACGCCGCGCTGCGCCGCGACGTCGAGCTCGCGAAGCGCATGGGCTTCAACGGCGTGCGCAAGCACCAGAAGGTCGAGGACCCGCGTTACCTCTACTGGGCCGACGTGCTCGGGCTCCTGGTCTGGAGCGAGATGCCGAGTTGCTACCGGTTCACGACCCGCGCGATCCACCGGCAGGTCGAGGAGTGGATGGAGGTCATCGAGCGCGACCGCAGCCATCCCTGCATCATCGTGTGGGTGCCGTTCAACGAGTCCTGGGGAGTCCCCGACCTCGCCACGGTCCCGGCCGCGCGCGACGCCGTCGCGGCGCTCTACCATCTCACGCGCACGCTCGATTCGACGCGGCTCGTCGTCGGCAACGACGGCTGGGAGAACTCCGCGACCGACATCGTCGGCATCCACGACTACGACGCCGACCCGCAGCACTTCCGCCTGCGCTACGGGCCGGAGGTCGAGCCGCAGGACATCGTCGAGCGGCGCTGGAACGCGGGCCGCCTCGTGGGCCTCGAGGGCTACCCTCATCGAGGCCAGCCGCTGTGCCTCACGGAGTTCGGCGGCATATCGCTCGCCGGCACGGCGAACGCGCAGGAACAGGGCTGGGGCTACGCGACCGCCGAGGACGAGGAGCAGTTCGCCGAGATGGTCACCGCCCTGGTCGAGGTCGCGCGCACGACCGCGCTCTTCAGCGGCTTCTGCTACACCCAGTTCGCCGACACGTTCCAGGAGACCAACGGCCTGCTGCGCGGCGACCGGACCCCGAAGATCCCGTTCGCCCGCATCGCGGCCGCCGTCGATCCGACGATGGGGCGCCCGCCTTGAACGCGCTCGTCGTCGACTCCGCGGGATTCGCGCTGCACGCGCTCGAGGCGCACAAGCCGGACGGCCGTGCGATCACGCTCTACGGACGCGAGCCCGTGGAACTGCAGGGCCCGGTGCCGAGCCCTGGGCCGGCGCCGTCGGAGCCACCCGCGCCACACCTGCGCTGGCATCCGTTCCGGGGCGAGTGGGTGCTCTATGCGGCGCACCGGCAGGAGCGGACGTTCGAGCCGCGGCCGGGCGCCTGGAATCCGCTCGCGCCGTCGGGGCCCGGCGATGCGCCGACCGAGCTGCCGCTCGGCGTCTACGACGTCGCCGTGTTCGACAACCGTTTTCCCGCGCTCGCCGCCGCGCCCGGCAGCCCGCCGCCGGCCGCCGTGCCGACGCTGCCGGCAATGGGTCATTGCGAGGTCGTCGTGTTCGGGCAGCGGCCCGACGCGCCGCTCTCGAGCCAGTCCGTCGCGCAGCTCGAGGTGCTGCTCGCCGTCTGGGGCCACCGCACGCGGCTCCTCGGCACGCGACCCGGCGTGGAATACGTCCTGCCGTTCGAGAACCGCGGCGTCGAGATGGGCGTCACGCTGCACCACCCGCACGGCCAGATCTACGCGTATCCGTTCGTTCCGCCGCTGCCGGCGGCGATGCTGGCCCGCGAGCGCGAGCACTACTACCGCCGCGGCCGCACGCTTCTCGAGTCGGTGCTCGAGGACGAGCGGCGGCGTCCCGAGCGGGTGCTGTACGCGTCAGACGAGGCGATCTGCTTCGTGCCCGCCTGGGCGCGCTACCCGTACGAGGTCTGGATCGCGCCGACCCGGCCGTACGCCACGCTCGACGCGCTCGACGACGAGTCGCGGCGCGCGCTGGCGACCGCGCTGGCGACCGCGCTGCGCAAGCTCGACCGCCTGTGGAACCGGCCGTGCCCGTACCTGATGGTCTGGTACCAGGCGCCCATGGACGGCCGCCCGCACCCGGAGAGTCATCTACGGGCCGAGATCTGGCCCGTGCTGCGCGCGGCGGACCGAGTCAAGTACCTCGCCGGCACCGAGCTCGGCGCAGGACTCTTCACGAACGACCTCGTCCCCGAGCGGACCGCGCGCGAGCTGCAGCAGGTCGAGGTCGACGCGCGATGACCGAAGCGGGACCGGCACCGGCCCGCGTGCTCGCAGCCGGCTCGGCTTGGGGGCGTGTGAACCTGCTGGGCGAGCACACCGACTACAACGACGGCTACGTGCTCCCGACGGTGGTGCCGCTCTGCACGATCGTCGAGCTCGCCGCGAGTCCCGACGGTCGCTACCACGCGCGCTCGGCGACGCTGTCCGAACAGGCGGTCTTCGACGGGCCGGACGCGAAGACGTCGGGGTTCGCGCGTTATCTCGCAGGCTGCCTGCGCGCGCTGGCCGAGCGCGGGATCGCCGTTCCGCCCGTCTCGATCGCCATCCGCTCGTCCGTGCCGATCGGCTCCGGGCTCTCGAGCAGCGCGGCGCTCGAGGTCGCGTTCCTGCGGGCGGTGCGCGGCCTGCTCGGGCTCGCAATCGACGAACTCGAGATCGCGCGGATCGCGCACCGTGCCGAGTCGGAGCACGTGGGCGTGCACGTCGGCATCATGGACCAGATGGCCTCGAGCCTGGGCGCGCCGGGCCGGATGCTGTTCATCGACACGCGCAGCCTGCACTTCGAGCAGCTGCCGCTGCCGCGCAACTGCGCGGTGCTGGTCGTCGACAGCAACCATCCGCGCAATCTGTCGGACACGCCGTACAACCTGCGCCGAGAGGAGTGCCGGATCGCGGCACGCATGCTCGGCGTGCCCGCGCTGCGCGACGTCCGCCGGATCGCCTCGGTGAGCGCCCTGCCGGCGCCGTACTCGAAGCGCGCGCGACACGTGGTCCAGGAGAATCACCGGGTGCTCGAGGCACGCACGGCCGAAGCGGCACGGTTCGGCCTGCTGATGAACGCGTCTCACGCGAGCCTGCGGGACGACTTCGAGGTGTCGATCCCGGCACTCGACGCACTGGTCCAGGCGATGCAGCGCCAGCCCGGAGTCCATGGCGCCCGGCTGACCGGCGCCGGGTTCGGGGGCGCGTGCGTTGCACTCGTGGACAGCACCGAACTGGCGACGGCGCGCGCCGGTACGCTCGCCGACTACGCTGCCGCCGGCTATCGCGGCACCGCGATCACCTGAACGGACCGAGGCCACCGGCGGCCACGGACGTACGAAACGGCGGGCGCATGGCCCGCCATCCCGCAACGTTGCATCACGGGCCCGGCCTTCCCTGGCCGGTCCGGATCCGTTCAGCGACGGCCTGACTCGCCGCTCTTGCCGCGTCCGCCGCCCGACCGCTGGCCGCCCTTGCGGCCCGCCTCGGCAGCGCGCTCACGATTGTTCGCGAAGTTTCCGCCCGACATCTGGCCACCCTTGCGGCCGGCCTCGGCAGCCCGCGCACGATCGTTGGCGAAGTTGCCGCTGCCACCGCGCTCCTTGGATTCGTTTGCCATCTCTCGTCTCCTGTGGAAGTCGCTTCGAAGGAAGCGTGGCCACCTTGCGGCGATGGTCCGGGGGGTGCAGTCCGACGATGCCGCACCGTTCCTGCCGACCACGGGTAGAAAGATGTCAGCCTTAGCCGACAGCGCGAAGAAGCAGATAGCCAGGACGTCACTGGATGCGCCAGAATCGTGCGCATTCGAATGCCGAGTGCTCTATATTGGTGCGCACAGCCCGCGCCGTTCGACTCCTTGCCGCTTCATCATCCAGTCTTTGCTCGTTATGGGTGCGCTGGCATACTTACTGCATTTCCCAAGGTCCCGAAAAACCTCCCAGGGTCGTCGCGGCGAGCGACCCGAGGCCCCCGAGTTCGCTGCACCTCGCAAGGAGATCCCATGACGACCGCTGCCGACGTTCTGAAGCTCATCAAGGAAAAAGAGGTCAAGTACGTCGACCTCCGCTTCACGGACACCAAGGGCAAGGAACAGCACGTGACCGTCCCGACCCGCGTCGTGGACGAGAGCTTCTTCGAGGACGGCAAGGGGTTCGACGGCTCGTCGATCGCCGGCTGGAAGGGTATCCAGGAGTCCGACATGATCCTGATGCCGGATCCCTCGACGGCGATCCTCGACCCGTTCTTCGAGGAGACGACCCTGAACCTGCGCTGCGACATCGTCGAGCCGTCGACGATGCAGGGCTACGAGCGCGACCCGCGCTCGCTCGCGAAGCGCGCCGAGGCGTACCTCAAGTCTACCGGCATCGCCGACAACTCGGTCTGGGGCCCGGAGAACGAATTCTTCATCTTCGACAACCTCCGCCATGGCAGCTCGATGAACGGCTGCTTCTACGAAGTGGACTCGATGCAGGGCGCGTGGAATACCGGCCGCACCATGGACGGCGGCAACCTCGGTCACCGTCCCGGCATCAAGGGCGGCTACTTCCCGGTGCCCCCGGTGGATGCCTACCAGGACCTGCGCACCGCCATGTGCCTCGCCATGGAGGAGATGGGCCTCAAGGTCGAGGT
>RPQJ01000115.1 GCA_003819815.1 Lysobacterales bacterium | reverse complement strand
CTTCGCCGAGCGCGTCGAGAAGAGCGGCTTCACGTTCATCGGCCCGCGCGCCGAGACGATCCGCCTGATGGGCGACAAGGTGTCCGCGATCCAGGCGATGAAGAAGGCCGGCGTCCCCTGCGTGCCCGGTTCGGACGGCCCGCTCGGCAACGAGCCGGAGGAGCTGATACGAATGGCACGCGCCATCGGCTTCCCGGTGATCATCAAGGCCTCGGGCGGCGGCGGCGGCCGCGGCATGCGGGTCGTGAACAGCGAGGCCACGCTGGTGCACGCCGTGACCGTCACGCGGGCCGAGGCGCTCGCGGCCTTCGGCAACGAGCAGGTCTACATGGAGAAATTCCTCGAGAAGCCGCGCCACATCGAGTTCCAGGTGCTCGCCGACCATTACGGCAACGTCATCTGCCTCGGCGAGCGCGACTGCTCGATGCAGCGCCGGCACCAGAAAGTCGTCGAGGAGGCGCCCGCGCCGGGACTCACCGCGAAGCAGCGCAAGACGATGAGCGAACGCGTCGCCGCGGCCTGCGCGGACATCGGCTACCGCGGCGCCGGCACGCTCGAGTTCCTCTACGAGGACGGCGAGTTCTACTTCATCGAGATGAACACGCGCATCCAGGTCGAGCACCCGGTGACCGAGATCATCACCGGCATCGACCTCGTGAAGGCGCAGCTGCGCATCGCCGCGGGCGAGCGCCTGCCGTGGACCCAGGAGGAGGTGCAGATCCGGGGCCACGCGATCGAGGTCCGCGTGAACGCGGAGGACCCGAAGAAGTTCACGCCGTCGCCCGGGCCGATCAAGTTGTGGCACGCGCCGGGCGGCCCCGGCATTCGCGTCGACAGCCACCTCTACACGGGCTACGTCGTGCCGCCCTACTACGACTCGCTCGTGGCGAAGGTGATCGCCTACGGCGAGGACCGCGAGACCGCGATCGCGCGCATGCGCAACGCGCTCAACGAGATCGTCGTCGAGGGCATCAAGACCAACGTGCCGCTGCACCAGGAGATCTTCCAGCACGCGGCGTTCCGCGCGGGCGGCACGGACATCCACTACCTGGAGCGACGGCTCGGGCTCAAGTGACGCCGGTCGGTGCGGACTTTTCACCGGCAGTCGGTCTTCCAGCGCCGTGACTGGCGTGCGATCGGGGGTTGCCCCGGCTCGCGGGAGAAGATGCGAGCCGGAGCAACCCCCGATCGCACGCTTGACGCACGGCGCCTGAGCGAGCGGCCAGCGGACCGTCCGCTCGCACGGCGCAAGTAACGTCTACCGGACCCGGCGTCACGTGCGGTGCCTGTGATGGGGACCGGATCCGGCGTCACACGAGGTGGCAGGCAAGTCATCGATCGGGCTCAACGTCCTCTAGGCCAGAGGACGGGTTTGGCATTCGACGCGGAGGTCCGTGGCCGCAGGTAAAGCGGGAACCGGTGGACGCTGCATGCGCCGTGCGAGCGGACGGTCCGCCGGCCGCTCGCTCAGGCGCCCTGTATCGGGCGTCGTTTCGGGGCCCCGTCCGGCGGGCGTATCTTCTTCCCGCCCGTCGGACGGGGCCCCGAAACGACGCCTGACACCTGACGCCAACGCCGACGCCGACGCCGACGCCTCAGACGAACACCAGACAGCAACGAGCAACGCCCGTGCCCCAGACCCAGCTGACGATCGACCTCGGCGCCCACGACCCCGGACCCATCGAAGAGGCGCTGTTCGAACTCGGCGCGGTCGCGGTGACGCTCGAGGACGCGGCCGACGACCCTGTGCTCGAGCCCGCGCCGGGCGAAACGCCGTTGTGGCCCACGGTACGCCTGCACGCGATCTTCGAAGCCCGGGACGATGCGCGATCGGCGGCGGATGAAGTTTCGCGCCGCTGGCCGGACCTGCCGCCCGCCGCCGTCGAGGGACTGCCCGACAAGGTCTGGGAGCGCGAGTGGCTCAAGGACTTCCGGCCGATGCGCTTCGGCCGCCGTCTCTGGGTCTGCCCGGGCGGCCTGCCGGCGGGCGACCCTGAGGCCGTACGCATCGAACTGGATCCGGGGCTCGCGTTCGGCACCGGCACGCACCCGACGACCGCGCTGTGTCTCGAGTGGCTCGACGCCGAGGAGCTCACGGGGGCGCGAGTCGCGGACTACGGCTGCGGCTCCGGGATTCTCGCGATCGCAGCCGCGCGGCTCGGCGCCTCGCACGTGATCGCGATGGACATCGACCCGCAGGCACTGCTCGCGACCCGCGAGAACGCGGTGCGCAACGGCGTCGCGCACCGCGTGGCGCCCACCGACGATCCCGCGCTGCCTGAAGCCGCGATCGACGTGCTCGTCGCGAACATCCTCGCGGGCCCCCTGGTCGCGCTCGCACCGCTTCTTGCCGCCGCGCTCCGCACGGACGGCCGCATTGCACTCAGCGGATTGCTGGCCGGGCAGGCGGATGCCGTGACAGCCGCTTACCGGCCGTGGTTTGATATTCGCCTGGCCGCGGCGCGCGACGGCTGGGCGCTCCTCGCGGGCCGGCGCCGCGCGGACTGACGAGAACACGACCTTGCCCATGTATTCCCAGTGTCCCGACTGTCTCGCGCGCTTCCGCGTCACGGCGGCCGCGCTGCGCGCAGCGCACGGCACCGTGCGCTGCGGACGCTGCGGCGCCACCTTCGACGCGCTCGAGACACTCGCGGACAGCGCCGAGGAGACCGGCGTCCACGCGGCGCTCGCCGACGTGTCGGGCGCCGGCGCAGCCGGCTATGTCGCAGGCGAGTACCAGTTCACCGCGGAGGATCTCGAACGCGTCTTCGTGGAAGCACGGGACTGGCCGGCGTCGTTCTCCGCGGACGAGACGCGCGCGCCGGCGACCGCGGGCGTCGACGAACCGGTCGAGCAACCGCTGGTCGTCGTGGACGAGACGACGGAGGTCGAGGACATCACCCTCGAGGGCGAGCGCCTCCGCGAGGAGTTGCCGGGCGCGGACCGGGGCCCGGAAGACGATCTCGACTCGACCGACGAGTTCGAGCTGCTGGGCGAGGCACCCGGGCTCCGCGAGATCGAGGACGCCGAGCGCACGTCGGAACAGGAGATCGAGGAGATCTTCCGCGCGCTGCCGGAGGACGCGGTGTTCGACGACAGGACGCCGGTGTCGCTGCCGCCCGAGTCTCCGGCGCCCGAGACCGGATGGACCGCACCTGCCGCGGTCGTGGCGACAGCCGCGGCGGCATCGACCGTCGTGCCGGCGGCACCGTCCTCGACAGTCGAAGCGGACGGCCGGCTTGCGACGGAGCCCTCGCCCGGCTTGCGCTCCTGGCGTACGGAGAACGTCCGCACGTGGCCGGACCCCGATGCCGGGCGCATCGAACCGATGCCCGGAATCGAACCGGACGCCGGGACGTCCAGGTGGCGCGGCGTCGCGTGGGCGCTCGGATCCCTGCTGCTCGCGCTCGCGCTGCTCGCGCAGGTCGTGCATCAGAACCGGCAGTCGCTCGTGCGTCACCCGACGCTCGGCGGGCCGGTGCGCAGCGTCTACGACGGGCTCGGGCTGCCCATGCTGCCCAATTGGAACCTCGCCGGCTTCGAGCTGCGCCAGTGGGGCAACGAGCCGGAGACGGCCGCGGACGGGCGCATGGTCGTGCGCGCAAGCCTGCGGAACGGCGCCGACTTCGCGCAGCCCCACCCGATCCTGCGGCTCGAGCTCGATGACCGCTACGGCGAGACGGTCGCGACGCGGGACTTCGAGCCCGCCGAGTACCTCAAGGACTCCTCGCAGGCCTCGCGGCTCATCGCCCCCGGGGCGAGCGCCGAAGCGGAGCTGATCCTGGCCGATCCCGGCGCCGAGGCCGTGGGCTACCGGCTCGACGTGTGCCTGCGCGAGTCGCCCGAGCTGCTGCGCTGCGCGCAGGGACCGGGCTGAGGACCATGGACGCGATCCGGATCGGACCCCATCGACTCGCCGGCCGCGCGCTGCTCGCGCCGATGGCGGGCGTGACCGACCTGCCCTTCCGCCGGTTGTGCCGGCGCATGGGTGCTTCGCTCGCCGCGGGAGAGATGATGTCGGCCGACGCACGGCTCTGGGACACGGAGCAGTCGCGCCGGCGCCGCGACCATCGCGACGAACCCGGCCCGCGTGTCGTGCAGATCGCGGGAGGCGACGCACGGATGGTGGCCGACGCCGCGCGCCGCAACGTCGACGCAGGCGCCGAGATCGTCGACGTCAACATGGGCTGCCCGGCAAAGAAGGTCTGCAACAAGGACGCAGGCTCGGCGCTGCTGCGCGACGAATCACTGGTGGCCGCGATCCTCGAGGCGACGGTCCGCGCGGTCGACGTGCCGGTGACGCTCAAGATCCGCACGGGCTGGGATCCCTCGTCCCGCAACGGTGAGCGCGTCGCCCGGATCGCGGAGCTTTCAGGCATCCGCGCGCTTGCGGTGCACGGCCGGACGCGGGCGTGCCGGTTCGAGGGCGAAGCGGAATACGGCACGATCGCGGCGATCAAGCAGTCGGTGTCGATCCCGGTCATCGCGAACGGCGACGTCGACTCCGCCGAAAAAGCGGTCGCGGTGCTCGTCGCCACGGGCGCCGACGGCGTCATGATCGGGCGCGCCGCGCAGGGCCGGCCGTGGATCTTCCGCGAAATCGAGGCCCGCCTCGCGGGCAACGCGGCGCCCCCGCCCCCGGAGCCCCTGGAACTGCGTGATATCATGGCCGCTCACCTGTGCGATTTGTACGACTTCTACGGCCCCGGGGCCGGAGTCAGAATCGCGCGCAAGCACATAGGGTGGTACTGTCGGGAGCGCCCGCAGGCGCAGGACTTCCGTCGGTCCGTGATGCAGGTCGAGTCGCCCGAAGAGCAGCTCCGCCACGTGCGCGAGTACTTCGAGTCGCTCACCGACCTGTCCGCCGCCGCCTGAACGCGGCCGCGGCGTACGCTCGAGGTTGGGGGACATGGCGCCACGCAAGAAGACACGTGCTCGTCGGGACGCGAGGCCCGCCGCGCCGGCATCCGGTCGCAGCATCCCTCTGCGCTCGCAGACCGAGAAGGCGCTCGACGACTACTTCACGAGCCTGAACGGCCACGCGCCGGGACGGCTCTATGAGCTCGTGATGCGCGAGGTCGAGGAACCGCTGTTCCGTGCCGTGCTGGAGTACGCCGAGGGCAACCAGAGCCGCGCGGCCGACATCCTCGGCATCAACCGCGGCACGCTCCGCAAGAAACTGAAGAACTACGGCATCTCGGCCTGACGGCCCCGGGAGCGACATGGGCCAGACGATCAGGCGGGCGCTGCTCAGCGTCTCGAACAAGGAAGGGCTGCTCGAGTTCGCACGCGGACTCAGGTCGCGCGGCATCGCGATCGTGTCGACGGGCGGCACCGCGGCCCAGCTGCGCGCCGACGGCCTCGAGGTCACGGACGTCTCGGCAGTCACCGGCTTTCCCGAGATCATGGCGGGCCGCGTCAAGACGCTGCACCCGAAGATTCACGGCGCGCTGCTCGGCCGGAGCGGCATCGACGACGCGGTGATGGCGGAGCACGGCATCGAGCCGATCGACCTCGTCGCGGTCAACCTCTACCCGTTCGCGGCGACCGTCGCGCGGCCGAACTGCTCGTTCGAGGATGCGGTCGAGAACATCGACATCGGCGGACCGGCGATGGTGCGCGCCTCGGCCAAGAACCACGATCGCGTCGCCGTCGTCGTGGACCCGCTCGACTACGGCACGATCCTGGCCGAGCTCGACCGCGAGGGCGGCGGCATCTCGGCCGAGACTCGCCTCCGGCTCGCGGCCAAGGCCTATGCACACACGGCGGGCTACGACGCGGCGGTCGCCTCCTACCTCGATGGAGCGACGCGTCCGGCAGTCGGCGAGTTCCCCGACCTGCTGTCGCTGCAGTTCCGCAAGCGCCTCGACCTCCGCTACGGCGAGAACCCGCACCAGCAGGCCGCCTTCTACGTCGCTGCCGGCGGCCAGGGCAACGGCGTGGGCTCGGCCTCGCAGATCCAGGGCAAGGAGCTCTCGTTCAACAACATCGCGGACGCGGACACGGCGTTCGAGTGCGTCCGGCAGTTCTCCGAACCGGCGTGCGTGATCGTGAAGCACGCGAACCCGTGCGGCGTCGCCGTGGCGGCGAGCCTGCGCGACGCGTACGACCGTGCGTTCCGCACGGACCCTACGTCGGCGTTCGGCGGAATCATCGCGTTCAACCGGCCGCTCGACGCGGAGACCGCGGCCGCGATCGTCGAGCGCCAGTTCGTCGAGGTGCTGCTCGCGCCCGCCATCGAGCCCGAGGCCCGCGCCGCCTGCTCCCGCAAGGAGAACGTGCGACTGCTCGTCACGGGCGGGCTCGCGCCCACGAACTCGCGCTTCGAGATCCGCAGCGTCAACGGCGGACTGCTGCTGCAGACGCGTGACGACGGCATGGTGCGCGAGGACGCCCTGCAGGTGGTCACGAAGCGCGCGCCGGGCGGCGAGGAGCTGCACGACCTTCTGTTCGCGTGGCAGGTCTGCAAGTACGTGAAGTCGAACGCCATCGTGTTCGCCAGGCAGGGCATGACGGTCGGCATCGGCGCCGGGCAGATGAGCCGCGTCGTCTCGACGCGGATCGCCGCGATGAAGGCGCGCGACGAAGGCCTCGAGCCGCGCGGTTCCGTGATGGCCTCGGATGCGTTCTTCCCGTTCCGCGACGGTCTCGACGCCGCCGCCGAGCACGGCATCACCGCCGTCATCCAGCCCGGCGGCTCGAAACGCGACGCCGAGGTGATCGCCGCCGCCGACGAGCACGGCATCGCGATGGTGTTCACCGGGATGCGGCACTTCAGGCACTGACACCGTGAAACTCCTCATCATCGGTTCCGGCGGTCGCGAGCACGCGCTCGCGTGGAAGTGCGCGCAGTCGCCGCGCGTCGTCGAAGTGCACGTCGCGCCCGGAAACGCGGGCACGGCGCTCGAGCCGAAAGTGCGCAACGTCGACGTCGCCGCCGAGGACGTCGCGGGCCTCGTGCGCCACGCGACCGGGCACGACATCGATCTCACGATCGTCGGGCCCGAGGGGCCGCTCGTGCTCGGTGTCGTCGACGCGTTCGAGGCCGCCGGGCTGCGCTGCTTCGGGCCGAGCCGTGCCGCGGCACAGCTCGAGGGTTCCAAGGCCTACATGAAGGATTTCCTCGCGCGCCACGGCATCCCCACCGCGGCGTACGCCACGTTCAGCCGCGACTCCTTCGACGCGGCGTGGGTGCGCGCGCAGCGGGCGCCGCTCGTCGTGAAGGCCGACGGCCTCGCGGCGGGCAAGGGCGTCGTGATCTGCACGACGACGGACGAGGCCGTCGAGACCGCCCGGGCGATGTTCGCGGGCCGGTTCGGCGCGGCCGGCGATCGCGTCGTGGTCGAGGAATTCCTCGAGGGCGAGGAAGCGAGCTTCATCGCGATGGTCGACGGCGAGCACGTGCTCCCGCTCGCCACGTCGCAGGACCACAAGCGACTGCGGGACGCCGACGAAGGCCCGAACACGGGCGGCATGGGCGCCTACTCGCCCGCGCCGGTCGTCACGCCCGCGGTTCACGAGCGAGCGATGCACGAGGTCATGTGGCCGACGGTGCGGGCGCTTGCGGCCGAGGGCACGCCCTACAAGGGATTCCTCTACGCGGGCCTCATGATCGCGGCCGACGGCACGCCGAGGGTCCTCGAGTTCAACTGCCGCTTCGGCGATCCGGAGACGCAGCCGATCCTGTCGCGACTGCGGTCGGACATCGTGACGATGTGCGAAGCCGCGCTCGACCGGCGCCTCGCGCAGGTCGACGTCGACTGGGACCCGCGCGCCGCCGTGGGCGTCGTGCTGGCCGCGCACGGGTATCCGGACACGGTTCGCAAGGGCGACCCCATCCACGGCCTCGAGGCCGCCGCGCGTCGGCCGGGCAAGGTGTTCCACGCCGGCACGTCGCTGGTCGACGGCCACGTTGTCACCAGCGGGGGCCGCGTGCTCTGCGCCGTGGGGCTCGGCGAGACCGTGCGTGCAGCGCAGCGGGAGGCGTACGACCTCGTCGAAGCGATCTGCTGGGACGGCATGCAGTACCGCCGCGACATCGGCTATCGGGCGATCGCCCGCGAATCCTGACTCGTCCGCGCGACGACGCCACGAAACCGCGGCCTCGCGGTCGGCGAATAGGTGTGCACGGAGATGCGCCCCGCGACTGCTCCGGGTTTTCCCGAACAATCCCAAGGAGATTTCCGATGTTCACATCGAGTGTTTACGCGCGCCTGCGCGGTTCGCTGCCCGTCGTCGTGCTGCTCGCGGGCGCGCTCGCCTTCCAGGGTGCCCACGCCTACGAGTCCAAGGCGAAGGCGCCGGCCGACATCGTCGACACCGCCGTGGCGGCAGGCAGCTTCAATACGCTCGCCGCTGCGCTGAAGGCCGCCGGCCTGGTCGATACGCTGAAGGGCCCGGGCCCGTTCACCGTGTTCGCCCCGACCGACGAGGCGTTCGCCAAGCTGCCTGCCGGGACCGTCGAGTCGCTGCTCGAGCCCGAGAACAAGGCGAAGCTCGCCGGGATCCTCACCTACCACGTCGTGCCGGGCAAGGTGATGGCGGCCGACGTCGTGAAGCTCACCAGTGCGAAGACGGTCAATGGCCAGTCGGTCACGATCGCCGTGAAGGACGGCAAGGTCATGGTGGACGGCGCGAACGTCGTGAAGACCGACGTCGCGGCGAGCAACGGCGTCATCCACGTGATCGACGCGGTGATCCTGCCCAAGTGATCCGATGACAAGCCGGTAAGGGGACCGTCGCCCGGTGGCACCGCGCCGCCGGGCGACGAACCCTGAGCCGGGCCTGCGCGTGCGCCGGGCTCAGGCCATCCGGCGTTCGCGATAGATCAGGTAGAGTCCGGCCGCGATGACGATCGCGCTGCCTGCGAGCGTGACGGCTCCCGGCAGCACGCCCCAGATGACGAGGTCGAGCACCGCTCCCCACAGGAGCGCCGTGTACTCGAACGGCGTGACGACCGCGGCGGGCGCGCGCCGGAACGCCTCGGTGATGAAGTACTGGCCGAGCGCGCCCGTGACGCCGAGCCCTGCGATCGCGGGCCAGTCCTCCACGCGCACGGGTTGCCAGTTCGCCAGCGCCAGCACGCCCGTGCCGACCGAGAGCAGCAGCGTCAGCCAGAACACCATGCTCTCGGTCGAGTCCGTGCGCGAGAGGAACCGCATCATCACGACGGAGACGGCGTAGCAAGCCGTGGCGATCGCCGCGTACAGGACGCCGCGCGAGCCCCAGTCGCCGCCCCAGGGCGCGATCATGATGAGCACGCCGACGAGCCCGACCCCGACCGCCGTCCACTGCGCCCGTCCGGCCCGCTCGCCGAGGACCGGCACCGCCAGCGCCACGACGAGGAGCGGCGCGAACATGAAGATGGAATAGGTGACGGCGAGCGAGGAATCGCGCACCGCCATCACGAAGCACCACAGCATGAGGATCGACAGCGCCGCGCGCACCAGGTGCAGGCGCACGTTGACCGGCCGGACCCGCGCGAGCCGGCCGCGCACGAGGATCGCGGCCACGACGAACGGCAGCGAGGCGACGCCGCGCAGGCAGGAAACCTGCATCGGCCCGTAGTGGCCCGCGAGGAGCTTGAGCAGCGCGTCCATGCCCGCGAACAGAGCGACCGCCGCGATCATCGCGACGATGCCGCTCAGGTGCTGCGAGGACCGCATGGCCGGGCGCGGCCCCGGGGAACCGCGCCCCGGGCCTCAGCGCTTCATCGAGTCGAAGAAGTCCGCGTTCGTCTTCGTGTCCCGCATCTTGTCGATGAGGAACTCGGCCGCGGCCAGCTCGTCCATCGGGTGCAGGAGCTTCCGCAGGATCCAGATCTTCGCGAGCTCGTCCGGCAGCGTGATGAGCTCCTCGCGGCGCGTGCCCGAGCGGTTGATGTTGAACGCGGGGTATACGCGCTTCTCGGCGATGCGGCGATCGAGGTGGATCTCGCTGTTGCCGGTGCCCTTGAACTCCTCGTAGATCACGTCGTCCATGCGCGAACCGGTGTCGATGAGCGCGGTGGCGAGGATCGTGAGCGAACCGCCTTCCTCGATGTTGCGCGCGGCGCCGAAGAAGCGCTTCGGGCGCTGCAGCGCGTTAGCGTCCACGCCGCCCGTCAGCACCTTGCCGGAGCTCGGCACGACGGTGTTGTAGGCGCGGGCGAGACGCGTGATCGAGTCGAGCAGGATGACCACGTCCTTCTTGTGCTCGACCAGGCGCTTCGCCTTCTCGATCACCATCTCCGCCACCTGCACGTGGCGGCTGGCGGGCTCGTCGAACGTCGAGGACACCACTTCGCCGCGTACGGTGCGCGTCATCTCGGTGACTTCCTCGGGCCGCTCGTCGATGAGCAGCACGATCAGGTACACCTCGGGGTGGTTCGACGTGATCGAGTTCGCGATGTTCTGCAGCAGCATCGTCTTGCCGGCCTTCGGCGGCGACACGATGAGCCCGCGCTGGCCCTTACCGAGCGGCGCGATGAGGTCGATCATGCGCGCGGTGAGGTCCTCGGTGCTGCCCGTGCCGCGCTCGAGGCGGAAGCGCTTCGTCGGGTGCAGCGGCGTGAGGTTCTCGAAGAGGACCTTGCTGCGCGCGTTCTCGGGCGAGTCGAAGTTGATCTGGCCGACCTTGAGCAGCGCGAAGTAGCGCTCGCCGTCCTTCGGCGGGCGGATGAGGCCCGAGATCGTGTCGCCGGTGCGCAGGTTGAAGCGGCGGATCTGCGACGGGCTGATGTAGATGTCGTCGGGGCCCGCGAGGTAGGAGCCCTCGGGCGAGCGCAGGAAGCCGAAGCCGTCCTGCAGGATCTCGAGCACGCCGTCGCCG
>RPQJ01000114.1 GCA_003819815.1 Lysobacterales bacterium | reverse complement strand
CATCTGGCCCGAGGAAACCCGTCAGGAAGTCGCTCTCCTCGATCGCGCCGTCGCTGCCCCAGCGCAGCGCCACGACCTTGTAACCGTCCGGCGTACTGCGGTTCCACGATCCATGCAGTGCCACGAGCGCGGCACGCTCGTAACCCGGGGGGCGCCCGGCGTGGCGCAGGAAGTGAATGCCGAGCGGCGCGTTGTGGGCGCGGAAATCGTGGACCGGCGCGATCGGTGCGGCGTCGCGAGGCAGGCGGTCGCCGTACTCCGGGTCGACGATGTCGCGGCCGTGCAGGAACGGCCAGCCGTAGAAGCCGCCGGCCTCGATGCGATTCAGCTCGTCCGGCGGCACGTCGTCGCCCAGGAGGTCGCGCCCATTGTCCGTGGCGTAGAGCGCGCCGTCCCACGGGGCCCAGTCGAACCCGACGCTGTTGCGCAGACCCGTCGCGTGGATCGCGGCCTCGGTGCCGTCGGGGCGCAGCCTCATGATCGTCGCACGTCGCGGATCGCTCTCCACGCAGACGTTGCACGTCGATCCCTGCGACAGGTAGAGCCAGCCGTCCGGCCCGAGGCCGAGCGTCTTCGTCTGGTGGAAGCCGTCGGTCGTGAGTCCGGTCAGCACGTGCGCGTAGGGTCCTGCGAGCTGGCCCGTGGCGGAATCGAAGCGGACGCGACCGACGGCCGTGCGCTCGGCCACGTACAGCCAGCCGTCGTGCAGCACCAGCCCGTGAGGGCCGTCGAGCCCCTCGAGCAGCACGCGGTGCGCGTCGGCGGCGCCGTCCCCGTCGCGGTCGCGCTCGAGCAGCGAGACGACGTCGGCGCGCGTGCGGCTCACGACCAGGTCGCCGTCCGGAGTGAAGGCCATGACGCGCGCGAGCGGCACCTCGCTCGAGTAGAGCGCGACCTCGAATCCCTCGGGCACGCGCAGCTGCGCCGCGACGGTCGTGTGCGACGGCGGGTCGATTCCGCGGCCGAGCAGGAAGTCGAGCAGCACGCGCCGGTCGGAGACGGGCAGTGGTCCCCAGGCGACGAACGCCGCTAGGCCGGCGACGAGCAGGAGAGCCACGAGGAGGATTCGGCGGACACTGACTTTCATCGTCGCTCGGCCTCGATCGGGCGCGGCACGCCCGGCAGTACAATAACCGCACCTGGGACGAGGACGACAGGATGCGCATCCTCTTCGTGTGCATGGGCAACATCTGCCGCTCGCCGACGGCCGAGGCCGTCTTCCGCGAGATCGTGCGGCGCGAGACGCCCGAGCTCGACGTCGACATCGATTCGGCCGGCACCCACGACTATCACGTGGGCGAGCCTCCCGATCCCCGCACCGTGCGGGCGGCGGCACGGCGCGGCATCGATCTCTCGATGCTGCGCGCGCGGCAGGTCGAGGAGGCGGACTTCGGGCGCCACGACCTCATCCTCGCCATGGACCGGCTGAACCACGCCACGCTCGTCCGGCGCAGCCCGCCCGAATACCACGAGCGCATCCGGCTCTTCCTCGATTACGCGCCGGGCGCCGAGACGCCCGACGTGCCCGACCCGTACTACGGGGGAGCCGCCGGCTTCGACCAGGTGCTCGACCTCGTCGAGGAAGCAGCTCGCGGCCTGCTGCAGGAGATCGTGGCAACGCGTCGGCGCGGCGCCTGAGCCGTGCCGGGCGCACCGGCTCCGTCTCACGGACGGAAGCCGGTGCACCGCAGGCCTGCGATCAGGGCTCGTTGCGGGGCGCTTCGCGCGTCGCGTCGCTGGGCGGAGCGGGCGTCCACTCCGTGCGGGCCGGCGCGGCGGACTCGACCGTGCGAGTCGCAGGCGGGGCCGACGGCCCTGCCGCGGGCTCTCGCGTGAAGTCGAACGACTGCGGCTCGGGCGCACCTCCTGCGACGGCGCGGTCCGGACCCGTCTCGCCGCCGCCGGCGGATTCGGGCCCGCCTGTGATCTCTCCGCCACCGTCACGACGACGCCGGCGTCCACCGCGACGCGAACGACGGCCCCCACGCTCGCCTTCCACCCGGTCGGCGCGTTCCTGACGACCACCCGGCGCCATGTCCGGGCCGCCCGCGCTCGTATCGTCTGCGGATTCGGCCGCCACCCCCGGGAAAGGAATGACCGCAGCTGCCGTTTCCGTCCGTGCCGGAGCTTCCGGCCGGCCGGGCTGTGGGCCGCGTCCCGCCGGAGCATCCGGGCGTCGCTCCCGCTGCGGGCCTTGTCCCTGGGCAGCATCGGGCCTCCGGCCACGCTCGTCGCGACGTTCGTCGCGGCGCGTCTCCGGACGGCGCTCGCCGCCGTCGCGGCGGGCATCGCGGCGTTCGCCGTCGCGCGGGCCACGCTCCTCGCGGCGACCCTCGCTCCGCTCCCCGTCACGTCCGCCTCGCGCGTCACGCTCGCGGCCACGATCCCGGTCGCGTCCCCGCTCTCGGTCGCGGTCTCCTCGCGGACGGTCCCTGTCCCGCTCGCGGTCGCGTCGCGGGGCGTGGGCGCGGGGCTCGACCACGGGCGCGGCGACGGGCTCCGGGGCCCGCTTGTCGCCGAACATCCAGCGCCACAGCCGGACCAGCGCGCCGTCTCTCGGGCCGTACTGCGGCAGCACGACGGGGGGCGACGCGATCGGCGTCACCGCGACCGCGACAGGCTCCGGGGCCGGCGGCGGCATCGGCGAACTCGGCACGATGCTCGTCACGGCGGGCACCGGCGGCGGGGGCGGGGCTTTCTCCTCGGCGGCGATCGCGTCGAGGTCGATCTGGGGTTGCTGCGCCATCTGGTGGCTGATGCGCGTGTGCTCGGGCAGGTCCACCTCGTCATCGCGGACGCGGCGGAGCTCGTAGGCGGGCGTCTCGAGGTAGCGGTTCGGCACGAGGATCACGTCGATCCGGCTGCGCTGCTCGATGCTCTGCAGCCAGTCACGCTTCTCGTTCATGAGATACGTCGCGACGTCGACGGGCAGCTGCGCTATGACCTTCGCGGTCCGGTCCTTGCGGGCCTCCTCGCCGATGAGGCGCAGCACCGCGAGCGCCAGCGACTCGACGCTGCGGATCACGCCCATGCCGTTGCAGCGCGGGCAGACGATGTTCGTCGACTCGCTGATCGACGGGCGCAGGCGCTGGCGCGACAGCTCGAGCAGGCCGAAGCGCGAGATCTTGCCGAGCTGGATCCGCGCGCGATCCTGCTTGACCGCGTCGCGCAGCCGGTCCTCGACCGCGCGCTGGTTCTTCTGCGACTCCATGTCGATGAAGTCGATGACGATCAGGCCGCCGACGTCGCGCAGGCGCATCTGGCGGGCGATCTCGTCGGCTGCCTCGAGGTTGGTGTTGAACGCCGTGGTCTCGATGTCGGTGCCGCGCGTGCTGCGGGCCGAGTTGATGTCGATCGAGACGAGCGCCTCGGTGTGGTCGATCACGATCGAGCCGCCCGAAGGCAGGTTGACCTTGTGCGAGTAGGCCGACTCGATCTGGCTCTCGATCTGGTAGCGCGTGAAGAGCGGGACGTGGTCGTCGTAGTACTTGAGGCGCCGCAGGTTGCCCGGCATGAAGCGCTGCATGTACTCCTGCGCCTCGGCGTAGACGTCCTGCTTGTCGACGAGGATCTCGCCGATGTCGTCGGAGAGATAGTCGCGGAGCGCCCGCAGGATCGCCTTCGACTCCTGGTAGATGAGCAGCGGGGCGGGGCGGCCGTCCGAGGCCGACCTGATCGCGTTCCAGACGTCGACGAGATTGTTGACGTCCCACTGCAGTTCTTCGGCGGAGCGACCGACGCCCGCCGTGCGGACGATGGCGCCCATCCCCTCGGGGATCTGCAGGTTGTCCATCGCCTCGCGGAGCTGGTCGCGGTCGTCGCCCTCGATGCGACGGGAGACGCCGCCCGCCCGGGGGTTGTTCGGCATCAGCACCAGGAAGCGGCCCGCGAGGCTCACGAACGTCGTGAGCGCGGCGCCCTTGTTGCCGCGTTCCTCCTTCTCGACCTGGACGATGAGTTCCTGGCCTTCCTCGATCAGGTCACGGATGCCGGGCCGGCCGTCGGCGCCTTCAGCGCGCGGCTTGAAGTAGTCGCGGGAGATTTCCTTGAGCGGCAGGAAGCCGTGGCGATCGGCACCGTAGTCGACGAAGGCGGCCTCGAGGCTCGGCTCTACGCGGGTGATGCGACCCTTGTAGACGTTGGCCTTCTTCGTTTCCCGTGACGGGATCTCGATGTCCAGGTCATAGATACGCTGTCCATCGACGAGAGCAACTCGCAACTCTTCTTCCTGAGTCGCGTTCACGAGCATTCTTTTCATCGGTCCTCGCATGTGACGAGAGTAGGACCGCGAACGCCCGGACGGGTGGTGCCGAGGCTGTCTGGAGAGGTCTGGCAGCGGCGTGGGTCATGCGGCTGTCGCTCGGGTCCGCATCTGGGCGCGGACTCTGGACCGAATCCTGGTGCTTGTTGGCATTGCCCGCCGGTCCCGCGTCGGCCCGCGGCCCGCCCGGGCCCCGGCACCTGCGCTGGTTCGCGGCAGTGCGATGGTCTGACGAGTCAGAACCAACTAACATGCACTGTAACAATCGAAGTTCGGCAAATCAATGGCTTACGCAAAGCGTAGCGACGATTCCGCGACACCGGGCGCGACGGCAGGCGTCGGCGTGCAGTATGTGGAGGCGGTGGAGGGCGATGCGGGCCAGCGGCTCGACAATTTCCTCGTACGCACGCTGAAGGGCGTGCCGCGTACCCACGTGTACCGGTTGCTCCGCAAGGGCGAGGTGCGCGTGAACAGCAAGCGCGCGAAACCCGACCAGCGTCTCGCGGCCGGCGACCGGATCCGCCTGCCGCCGGTGCGCCGGTCGGCCGAGGAGACCCCGGGCGCGACGCGCGCTCCTTCGCCGTCGCTCGCCCGGCTGGTCACGGAAGCGATCGTCTACGAGGACGCCGACCTGCTCGTGCTCAACAAACCGGCCGGCATTGCCGTGCACGGCGGCAGCGGCATGACGCACGGCGTGATCGAGGTGCTGCGCGCGGTGCGGCCCGAGGCGACCGAGCTCGATCTCGTCCACCGCCTCGACCGCGACACGAGCGGGTGCCTGATCGTGGCGAAGCGCCGCGCGGCCCTTCGCGACCTGCACGCGCAGCTGCGCGAGGGCCAGGCAGAGAAGCGCTACCTCGCCCTCGTCTGCGGCAAGTGGAACCTGGGCCAGAAGCGGATCGAACTCCCGCTCGCGACGGGCGAGCGGCGCGGCGGGGAGCGTCACGTCGCGGTCCGCAGCCACGGGCAGATGGCGGTGAGCACCTTCCGGCCGGTCCAGTTCTTCGGCAACGTCGCGACGCTGGTCGAGGTCGAGATCGGCACCGGCAAGACGCACCAGATCCGCGTGCACGCGGCCTACGCGGGGCACCCGGTCGCGGGCGACGACAAGTACGGCGACCGCGAACAGAACGCGCAGCTCGGCGCGTACGGACTGCAGCGCATGTTCCTGCACGCGGCGTCGATCGGGGTGCAGAGGCCCGGTACGCACGAGCCCCTGGTCGTGAGCGCGCCGCTCGGCCCCGACCTGCACGCCGTGCTCGACGCGCTCGGCCAGCGGGCGGTCAGGGGAGGCGGAAGCCGCCGCGGCGGAGCGCGCCCGCCAGCCAGATGAGCGGCAGGCCCGTCAGGGCCGTCGGATCGACCGACTCGATGCGCTCGAAGAGCGTGATGCCGAGCGACTCCGCCTTGAAGCCGCCAGCGCAGTCCAGCGGATCGTCGGCCGCCACGTACCGTGCGATCTCGAGTGCATCGAGCGCACGGAACACGGCCCGGGTGCGGTCGACGTGTGCTTCGACACGGCCCGACCGGCCGTCGATCACGTGCACGGCGGTGAGGAACGTGACATCCCGACGCGACGACGCGGCGAGCTGAGCCCTGCACCTTTCGACGGAGAGCGGCTTGCCGAGGAGTTCGTCACCCCGTACGGCCACCTGGTCGGACCCGATGACGACCGCGCCTGCGCACGCGTGCGACACGGACTCGGCCTTGAGGCGCGCGAGCCGCGTGGCGAGCTGCTCGGCCGGCTCGTCGTCGAGGCGGTGCTCTTCGACGCCGGGTGCGCGACACTCGAACGGTACGCACAGGCGCTCGAGCAGCGCACGCCGGTACGGCGAGGTCGAGGCGAGGATCAGGCGGGGCGGGGCTGGGTCTGGCACGGGTCTCGGCCCGGTGCGCCCGGGTCCTTGAAAAACAAGGGTTTAAGCTCGAAGTCGCTTTGACACCGTGGACACCGATCCCTATTATACGCGGCCCATGTCGCCCGCCCCGGCTGATCTGGTCAACGCGGCCGAACTCGCCGGCCGGGCTGCGACGCTCGTGCGCAGCCTCGAGCTGCGGCAGATGCCGCGGCTCGTCGATGCGGGAGCGCTCGAAGGCACGCAGGTGCAGGCGCGGATTGCGTTCGGCACGTTCGAGGGGCGGACGACCGTCGACGTCGCGGTGGAAGGCACGGTCACGCTGCAGTGCCAGCGCTGCCTGCAGCCTTGCCCGAGCGATGTCGACGAGCACGCGACCCTCGTCGTCGTGCCGGACGACGAGTCGCCGGTGCCCGGCGGCTACGAGGCCGTGGTCGGGAACGACGAGCGGCTGTCGCTGGTGGAGCTGATCGAGGAGCAGGTGCTGCTCGGCCTGCCGCTGGTGCCGATGCACGACGGCGCGGCCGGCGGGTGCGACGAGACGGACGGTGCAGCCGAGGGGCCCGGGCCCGATGCAGCGGCGGGCGACGTACAGAGACCTTTTGCGAACCTGCGGGACCTGCTCGCCAAGCGCGACGGCTGACCCGCGACAGGAGACGAGACCATGGCAGTTCAGAAGAGCCGCAGGACCCCTTCGACGCGCGGCATGCGTCGCATGCACGATTCCCTCAAGGGTCCCGCATTGTCGGTCGACCGCACCAGCGGCGAGACCCACCTGCGCCACCGCATCACCCCGGACGGCTTCTACCGCGGCAAGAAGGTGATCGAGACGCCGGTAGCCGAGGAAGGCCAGGACTGATCGCCGCAAGCGCCCGCGCATGACTGCCGGGCTCACCATCGCCGTGGACGCCATGAGCGGCGACCACGGCGCCGGCGTGGCGGTGCCAGCCTCGCTCGACGTACTCGCGGAAATGCCCGACCTGCGGCTGATTCTCGTCGGCCGCGGAGAAGTGCTGCGCCCGATGCTCGCGCAGGTCGACCCGGCCCGCTGCCGCCTCGTCGAGGCGAGCGAGGTCGTCGGCATGGACGAGCGTCCGCAGGACGCGGTCCGCCGCAAGAAGGACTCCTCGATGCGCGTCGCCGTGAACCTCGTCCGGCAGGGCGAGGCGGCAGCGTGCGTTTCGGCGGGCAACACCGGGGCACTGCTCGCCATCTCGCGCTTCGTGCTCGGCATGGTGGACGGCGTCGACCGTCCCGCGATCGTCTCGGCCGTGCCGGCTGCGCACGGCCGCACCGTGATGCTCGACCTCGGCGCGAATCCGGAGTGCACCGCCGACCACCTGGTTCAGTTCGCCGCGATGGGCTCCGTGATCGCCGCGGACCTGCACGGCGTCGAGCGGCCCCGCATCGGCCTCCTGAACATCGGCGAGGAGGACATCAAGGGCACGGACGAGCTGCGCGAGGCGCACCGCCGGCTTGGCGCGTCGAGCGCCGTCAACTACCGCGGCTTCGTCGAGGGCGACGACATCTTCTCGGGCGACGTCGACGTGGTGGTCACGGACGGCTTCAGTGGCAACGTCGCGCTCAAGACCATGGAAGGCGTCGCGCGCTTCATCGTCAGCGTGCTGCGCGAGGAGTTCACCGCGAGCCCGCTGCGCAAGGCGGGCGCGCTGGCCGCCGCGCCGGCCCTGAAGGGGCTCAAGTCGCGGCTCGACCCGGGGGCCTACAACGGCGCCACGATGGTCGGCCTCGCCGGGGTCGTCATCAAGAGCCACGGCGGCGCGGACCGCGCCGCATTCGCGAGCGCCGTGCGCGTCGCGCTCGTCGAGGCGCGCAAGGGCGTGCCCGGCCAGATCGTCGAACTCGTCGCGCGCGTCAACGCCGGCACGCCGGCCGGCTGAGCGGGCCGCGCTTCAGCGGGGCCCCTTGCGGCGCTCGTCCGCGCGACGGCGCCGCATGCGGGTCATGAGTTGCGTGCGCCGCTTCGCGATCTTCGCCGCCAGCATGCCCGGGTCCTTGCGCAGCAGCGAGCGTCGCGGCAGCGCTGCGCGGTAGCGGCGGAAGTCCTCGTACGCCGCGATCTCGTGGCGCAGCTCGCGGAACACGAGCTCGATCATCACCGCGTCGTCGAGCAGCCCGATCCCCGGGATGTCGTCGGGGATGATGTCCTCGGGATCACAGGCGTAGGCCAGGGCGGCCAGGACCGGGCTGCGCTCCTCGTCGTCGAGGTTCCAGTCGGGGTCGCTCAGCATCGCGAGCAGCGTCTCGAGACTGGCGAGCCGGGTCCCGATGAAGTCCGGGAGCTCGGTACGCTTCAGCGTCTCGATCAGGTCCGCGGCGGCTGCGACGATCTCGTCGTCGTCGGCGATGCCGACCGCCTCCCGGGCCCGCTTCAATTCGCGGCGGAAGTGACGCAGGTCGCGGTCCGACAGTTCGATGATGAGCTTGAATGGCATCGGTTCCCCCTCGCCGAAGGCTAAATGTGGAACCGAGCGACGGTCAACGCGGTCCCATGCCGGGTGGAAGCGCAGCGGTGGTCGCGCCTGCCCGTTCGTTTAGAATGCCACGCCCGTTCCGGAGGTTGCCCCGCATGCGTCGGTTCGTGTCCTGCTGGCTGATCGCGGCTGCAAGCCTGCTGCTCGCGGCGCGCGCCGGCGCGGGCGGTGCCGAGTACCTGATCCCCGAGAACGGGGACAACGTCGTCGGCACGGTCACGACGGCGATCGCCGAGCACGAGGACACGCTGCTCGACATCGGGCGACGCCACGGCGTGGGTTACGAGGAGATCGTCTCGGCCAACCCCGGCGTGGATCCGTGGCTGCCGGGCGCGGGCACCGAGATCCTGATCCCCGGCCGTTTCGTGCTTCCCGACGCGCCGCGCGAGGGCGTCGTCGTCAACCTGCCCGAGCACCGGCTCTACTATTACCCGCCGGTTAAGCCGGGCCAGCGGCCGGTCGTGCGGACCTATCCGGTCAGCACGGGCAAGATGGACTGGAAGACGCCGATCGGCGTCACGCGCATCGTCTCGAAGCAGGAGCGTCCGAACTGGTATCCGCCGGCGTCGGTGCTCGCCGAGCACGAAAAGAACGGCGACCCGCTGCCGAAAGTGGTGCCGCCGGGGCCGGACAACCCCCTCGGCGAGCACGCGATGCGTCTCGGGATCCCGGGCGGGGCGTATTTGATTCACGGCACGAACCGTCCCGCCGGCGTCGGCATGCAGGTGACGCACGGCTGCATGCGGCTGTTCCCGGAGGACATCGCGGAGCTGTACGGCCTCGTGCCCACCGGCACGCGCGTGAACCTCGTCGACCAGCCGACCAAGGTGGGCTGGCTGCGCGGCACGATGTACGTCGAGCGGCACCCGCTGCTCGAAGGCGGCCAGGATCCGGGGCCGGACGAGTTCGTGCGCGTGCAGGGCAGCATCGCCGCGGCGGCCGCGGACCGCCCGGTCGATCTCGACTGGAACGCGGTGTCGCACGCCTTCCAGCTCCAGAACGGGGTGCCGGCGCCGGTGTCGTCCCCCAAAGAAAAACGCCGCGGGATCACCGCGGCGTCTTCCCTCGATCGTTGAGCGATCGCGACGGGCTTACTTGCCCATCGAGCGCTTGAAGGCGCGGTCGATCTTCTCGTTCGTCGCGTCGCAGCAGGCCTGCGAGGCCTGGGCGGCCTGCAGCGCCTGGTTGGCGGTGCTCTGAGCCGAGTTCGCGGCGTTCGCGGCGCCCGACGCGCTCGAGGCGGCGGCGTCGGCGGCGGCCTTGGCGCTGGCGGCGTCCTGCGCGGCGGACTTGGCGGCGGCTTCGACGGCGTCGAGGCGCGTCAGCATTTCCTGGTTGCTGCAGCCCGTGGCGGTGACGAGCATCAGGGCGGCGGTGCCGGCGGTCAGCGTCTTGACGATCGCGTTCTTCATGGTTGGATTTTCCTCGGTGGTTGGATCGTGAGCAATGAGTCGACTGCACCGACGTGGACGCAAGTTCCGTTGCTGGCCACAGCCGAACGCAGGGATGCTACCCGATTGGAGCGCAACGGAAAAGAAATCCGCCGACCGTGCAGGGACTGGCCGCGGAGTCATGTCGGCGTGGGATTGGCGGCAGGAGAGGGCCCCGGAACCCTGCGACGGACCCGATCCGGTCGCGGACGCTGGTCGCCGAGGCGCAGACCGCACCGGACCGGGCTTGCATGGCGCCGATAATCTGTATATAAAAACAGATACTGTACGAACATACAGGAGCCGCCATGGAAAGCCTCACGCCACGCCAGCGCCAGGTGCTGCGCTTCATTCAGGACACGCTAGCCGAGCAGGGCATGCCGCCCACGCGCGCCGAGATCGCCGAGGCGCTCGGCTTCAGGTCTGCCAACGCCGCCGAGGAACACCTGCGAGCGCTGCAGCGCAAGGGCGTGCTCGAGCTGCGCCCCGGCACGTCGCGCGGCATCCAGCTGCGCGACTCGCTGCGCGAGCAGTTCGGCCTGCCGCTCATCGGCCGCGTCGCCGCGGGCCGGCCGATCCTCGCGGTGGAGAACGTCGAGGCGCACTACCAGATCGATCCGCAGCTCTTCCAGCCGCGTCCGCACTACCTCCTCAAGGTCCGCGGCATGAGCATGCGCAACGCCGGCATCCTCGACGGCGATCTCGTCGCCGTCCACCGCACGCCCGAGGTGCGCAACCGGCAGATCGTCGTCGCACGCCTCGAGAACGAGGTGACGGTGAAGCGCTATCGCCAGGAAGGCACGGTCGTCTGGCTGATGCCCGAGAACCAGGACTTCGAGCCGATGCGCGTCGACCTGAAGCAGGAGTCGCTGATCATCGAGGGCGTCGTCGTCGGCGTGGTCCGCCAGGAAGGCCTGCGCTGACGCGCGAGCACCCATGTCCATCGATCGCCTGCTCGATCATCCTGCGCTGTGGCGCGCCCGGGAGCGGGACGGTGTCGCCCGGCGGCCCGCCGTCCCGACGGGATACGCCGTGCTCGACGAGTGCCTGCCGGGAGGCGGCTGGCCGTCGCGCGGCCTCGTCGAACTGCTCGCGGATCACGCCGGCATCCTCGACGGCGATCTCGTCGCCGT
>RPQJ01000113.1 GCA_003819815.1 Lysobacterales bacterium | reverse complement strand
CGCGATCGCGAAATTCCGCACGCGTGCCTTGGTGACGTAGCGGCCGTCCAGGTTCGCCTCGGTCGTGGCGAGGAAGTCGACGAATGCCCCGCGGACGCGCTGGTTGCCGCAGCCTTCCGTGGCGGGCGTCCCGGGCAGGTCCGTGCAGCGATAGGCGAACGCCTCGTTCAGTACGAGCACGTGGGGCGAGCGGTCCGTGACGAGCTTCGCGAGGCGGCCGAGGCGCTCGGCCGGCAGGCTGGCGGCGACGTTCTCGAGCGCCTCGAGCACGCGCGTGCCGACGAGTTCCGGCGGCGCCGTGATCACGGGCGTGAGGTCCGTGCCGAGGTACTGGTTCTGCGTCATCACGTCGATCTCGCCGGACGACGCGGTGCCCGCGAGCGCGAGCAACGCTGCGGCGAAGGGGAGCCTGATCCGATGCGTCATGATGATCCCTCCGGCCCCGGCATCCGGTCGACGCGCGCCGCCGGCGTGGGGCCGATGCCCGCCGGTCGAGTCACGGGATGCAGCCACCCTGCGAAGCCCGTGCCGCGCAACACGTACTTGCGATAGCCTGCGCTCCCGCGGTGCCTGCGGCAACTGCGGAGTGGGTCTGGGAAGGGTACCCACTAAGCTAGCAATCGGCCCTACGTGGCCTCGCCGACCCAGGGGTGATCATGACTTTCGTACGTCCGTTCGCGTTCGCCGCCGCCGTCGCCGCGAGCCTGTGCTGCCCGTCGCCGACACGCACCGAGGCCGCCGACCTCGAGGCAGGACGCAAGATCTTCGAGACGATCTGCGCGGCCTGCCACGGTCCGACCGGGCGGGCGGACCCTGCGAATCCCGCCGTGCAGGCGCTCGATCCCAAGCCCGCCGACCTCTCCGACCCGCTCTTCAACAGCCGCGAGCCCGTCGCGGACTGGCACACGGTCGTCACGCACGGCGGCCCCGCGCTCGGGTTGTCCGCGGCGATGCCGGCGCAGGCCGGCACGCTCACAGAGGAGCAGATCCGCGACGTCGTCGCCTACGCAAAGACGCTTGCGCCCGGCAGCGAGGCCTATCCGCCCGGCGAGCTCAACTTCTTCCTGCCGATCCGCACCAAGAAGGCGTTCCCGGAGGACGAGGTCGTCTGGAAGTCGCGCCTCACCGAGGAGGAAGGCGACAACGTGTGGCGCAATGCGCTCGAGATCGAGAAGCGCTTCGGCAAGCGCTCGATGGCCGTGCTCGAGGTGATCCACGAGGACGACGGGACCGACTCCGAGATCACCGAGGTCGAGATCGGCGCGAAGCACGTGCTGCACTGGAATGCGGCGAGGCAGGCGATCCTGTCGGGCGCGCTGGTCGTCGCTATCCCGACCGACAGCGACGAGTCCGAGGAGATCATCCCGTACCTCGCCTGGGGCCGGCGGCTTTCCGAGCGCGCCACCGTGCAGACCAGCACGCGACTCATCCTGCCGGTCGACGACGTGGACGAGGGCGAATTCGAGGTCGCGGGCATCATGCACTACGTCTGGGCCGACCGACCGCAGGCCATCTTCCCGGCGCTCGAGTTCACGGCGACGATGCCCTTCGACCAGCCCGACGACGACGACGCGGTCCAATGGACGCTGCTGCCGCAGGTGCGGGTCGGCCTCACCCGCGGAGGCCACGTCGCGCTGAACCTGGGCGTGGAATTCCCGCTGAGCGACCAGGACTACAACACGCGCTACCACCTCAACCTGCTATGGGACTTCGCGGACGGCAGCTTCTTCAAGGGCTGGTGAGCCGGCCGCTCAGGAGATGGGTGGCACGCCGAACAGGTGCAGGTGCGCCCACTTGACGAAGACGACGTAGATCACGAGGCCCGCGACCACTGCGATCACGTCGTTGCGGAGGCCGGGAGCGGGCCCGCGGGCCGGCGCGGCGGCCGGGCGCTTGCCGACGGAAATCCGGTCGAACACGGCCCATGCGAGCAGCCCGCCGAAGAGCAGCAGGTCGGCGAGCATCCCGTTCGCGAGCAGGTGCGAGAACGCCCAAAGCTTGGTGGCGGCGAGCATCGGGTGCTTCACGGTCGACTGGATCCGCCCGGGCAGGTAGGCCGCGAGCAGCAGCGGGAACACCGGCACCATCAGGAGCGCGGTCAGGTGCCTCAGGCCCACCGGCGGCACGTAGAGCACGACCGGCTCGAGCCGCGCCTGCGCGTAGCCGTAGATGATCAGCAGGAATCCGGCGATCGACACGATCGAGTAGACGGCTTTCCAGCCGCCGGCACCGAGGCGCGCCACCATCCGGTCGCGCCAGCCGGGCGCCACGATGCGGATCGAGTGGGCACCGAGGAACAGCGCGAGTCCGACGACGAGTGTGAGCATGGCGGTCTCCGACGGCAGGGGACCCAATACTACCGGAGCGAGTCGCGCGGGCCGGGCCCGACCAGGTCGACCGAGCGTCCCGCGCGGTCCTGCCAGCGCCGCAACAGGTCGGCCGCGAAGTCCGAGAACACGCGGACCTTCGCGGACTGGTGTGCCGCCGACGGATAGACCAGCGAGACCGGCGGGCCGGGCACGGCGTAGCGCTCCAGCACGAGCTTCAGTTCGTTTCGGGCGACGTATTCGGCGGCGAGCAGATCGACCGTGCGGGTGATGCCGAGTCCCGCGGCCGCCGCGATCAGCGGCGCCTCGGCCGCGTTGAACTGCATCGTGAAGTGCAGCTTGAGGCGCTTGGGCGTGTAGGGAGGCGGGTACTGCCACTCGGGTGTGCCGCCGGCGGCGGGCGTGAGCGCAAGCAGCCGGTGCCCGCGCAGGTCGTCGGGCGTCTCCGGTTCGCCGTGGTCGGCGAGGTAGGCGGGCGCCGCCGCGGTCACGATGTTGATCCGCGCGACGCGGCGGGCGACCAGGCCCGACTGCTGCAGCGCGCCCACGCGCAGCGCGACGTCGACGCGCTCGGCGACGAGGTCGACGATCCGGTCGTTCAGGCGGATGTCGAGGTCGATCGCCGGATAGCGCCGCGCGAAATCGGGCAGTGCGGGCAGCAGCAGGTAGCGCCCGAAGGCGACCGGCACGTCGACCCGGAGCAGCCCCTGTGGCTTCGAGCGCGTGTCGCGCAGCGTCTCCTCGGCATCGCGGATCTCGTCGAGGATGCGGCGGGTCCGGCGCAGGTAGTCCGCGCCTTCCGCGGTCAGGCTCACCTTGCGCGTCGTGCGGTTCAGCAGCCGGACCCCGAGATGCTTTTCGAGGGCCGCGACGTGGGTGCTTGCGGCGGCCCTCGAGATGTCGAGCTCGTCCGCCGCGCGCCCGAACGAGCCGCGTTCCGCGACCCGGACGAAGACCTTCATGGCGATGAGCTGGTCCACGAGTCGATTGTTTCGAAAAACCGCAAGACGCTCAATGATCATTCACGAAAGGCCTGGGCGACCGCTGGGCCATGGCATGCCTGGACGAAAGAATGGCTTTCAAAACAATAACTTGAGCTTTAACGAAATCCTGTTGCCGATTCCGTCACGGAATTCGGTAAATCACGCTGCAGTGCAGCAATGTGGGGCTACAATAGGCTCCACGAACAGGCAGGCCCGAGGGGACTGCCGCAAGGACAGCCCTTCGGAGCCGGCCGTTCAGGCCTCGGGAGGCAATCATGTCCACGCAGGAACGCAACCTTTCCGTGACGATGCTGGCAGTGCTCGCGACCGCGGTGGCGATCGCGTTCCTGGCCCTGTTCTGGGGCCTGCACCGCTTCCAGATCTTCTACAGCTGATCGCTCAGCGCAGCACGGCGGCGTCGACGACGCCGAGGGCCTGCTCGTGCAGGCTCTGGACGTAGATCCGGCCGTCGTGCTCCGTCGCGCCGCTCGTCTCGGCGATGCGGCCGTTCGGGTCCTGCAGGTCGGCCACGA
Source organism: Lysobacterales bacterium (assembly GCA_003819815.1). GTDB lineage: Bacteria > Pseudomonadota > Gammaproteobacteria > Steroidobacterales > Steroidobacteraceae > RPQJ01. Next base: position 7,440 of record RPQJ01000113.1, on the reverse strand, counting down.
CGCGGCCGTCCTCGTCGAACGCGATGATGTGGCCGTAGGGGGGCGGCACGGGCCAGAGCGACTTGGGCAGCCGCAGCGTCAGCGCGCGCAGCCAGGGCTTCCCGGCCATGCCATCGATGACCGGACTGCGTGGCTTCGTGAGGCCGGTCCAGAGCCGGCCCGACTCGCTTCGCGTCAGGTTGTCCGGGAATCCGGGCAGGTTCGACACGATGATCCGTGCCTCCGGGCGGCCGGTCTCCCGGCCGCTCAGCCCGCGGGCGGAGGCATCGACCTTCCAGATGCTGTAGGTGCCGGTTTCCGCGATGTAGAGGTGACGCTCGTCGCGCGAGAGCGCCACGCCGTTCGGGAAGCAGAGGTCGTTCATGACGACCGACACTGCCCGGGTCACGGGCTCGAAGGCGAGCACGCGGCCCGTGCACGAGTGCTCGAGCACGTCGAGCAGCGCGGCGTCGAACGTGCCCCATTCCCGCGGGTCGTGGCGGCGCGTGGCGTCGGTGAAGTACATCGTGCCGGAGGAGGCCACGACGACCGCGTCGGCGTAACGGATCGGATCGCCGTCGACCGTGTCGGCGAGGACCTCGACGCGTCCGGACGCATCGACGGCGAGCAGCCCGCGCATCGCGTCGGCGACGATCAACCGGCCCGTGGCGTCGAAGTCGAAGCCCAGTGGTCGGCCTCCCGTGTCGACGACGACTTCGCGGCCGCTGCCGTCCGGGTTCATGCGCAGCACGGCGCCCGACAGCACGCCTGTGTAGAGCTTCCCGTCCGGACCGAAGTCGATGTGTTCGGGCCCCACCTCGGGGGCCACGGATATCACGGTCACCGCCGAAAGCCGGTCGTTCGCCGCGTGGGGGCCCGTGTAGCCGGCATCCCGGGGCGGCGACCACACGACGGGATCGATCGGCACCGGCCAGAGCAGAAAGTAACCGGCGGACAGGAGCAGCACGACGGCTGCGATGGCGAGCACTCGACGCATCGGATTCCCCGCGCGGACGTGGCCCGGCTCAGGCCAGGTGCAGCATCGTACGCGCTTCGGCCGGGCTCGCGACTTCGCGCCCCGCGGCGCGCGCCACCGCGACCAGCGCTTCGATCAGCGGCCCGTTGCCCACGGCCTTGCTGCCGTCGGGCAGGTAGAAAGTGTCCTCGAGTCCGGTACGCAGGTTGCCGCCGAGCTCCGCGGCGCGGGCATGCAGCGGCCAGACGTTCGCCCGGCCGATCGCGGTCACCTGCCACGTCGCGCCGGGTACCGCGAGCTTCGCGAGGATCGGCAGCAGGTCCGGATCGGCAGGCATGCCGGACTCGACGCCCATGACGAAGTTGTAGTCGAGGTGGCCGCGGTAGAGACCCGTGCGCGCGTACATCTCGACGCAGCGCGCGATGCCTGTGTCGAAGCACTCGAACTCGGGCAGCGCGCCGGTCTCCACCATCGCGCCCAGGAACGCCTGGACCTTCTCGACCGGGTTGTCGAACAGCATCGGCCGCCAGGCCCACGTGCCGTCGCCCTTGACTTTGAGGTAGTTGAGCGAGCCCGCGTTGCAGGCCGCGATCTCGGGACGGATCGCCCGCATGCACGCCACCGGTCCAGAGATGTCGGGACCCACGACGCCGGTCGACTGGTTGAAGATGACTCCGGGGCAGGCCTCGCGGATCGCCTGTGCGATCTCGGTTGCGACGGCCGGATCCCACGTGGGCAGGTGACCGAGGCCCGCGCCCTGCTGGCGGAAGTGCACGTGCATGACGGAGGCGCCCGCGTCGAAAGCGGACCGCGCCTCGCGCGCCATCTGCTCGGGAGTGACCGGGACGGCGTGCTGCCGCGGATCGGTGAGCACGCCCGTGAGCGCGCACGTGACGACGACCTTCGACATCAGGGACCTCGCTCGTAACGCATGAGCACCTGTCCGGGAGCGACCTGTTGCCCGGCGGAGACCTCGACCGACTGCAGGCGGCCGGCCTTCGGCGCCCGCAGCTCCTGTTCCATCTTCATCGCCTCGACCACGCAGAGCCGCTGCCCCGCGGCAACCTCGTCGCCGGCCGCGACCGCGACCGTGAGGACGCGGCCGTTGATCGCAGCGCGCACCTCGTCGGCCTGCGCCGCGGCGTCCGCCGCGCTGCGCCGGGCGGCGCGACGCAGGCACTCGAACGCATGGTCGCCTCGACGCGTGTGGACCCACAGCCGGCCCGCGCCGTCCCACGCATGGCGGTACTCGATCGCGACGCCGCCGACGTCGGCGTGCCCGTGCGCGCGGGGCGCGGCCGGCACGCCCGTGACCACGACTTCGCCGTCCTCGCGTTCGAGGCTCGCGCCGGCCGCGTGGAGCCGCGCGCGCCCGGACTGCTCGTGCCCCGGCTCCGCGGCGAGGCTCTGCGGCGCCAGCCACCGCAGGCGCCACGGCGTGGGCAGCGGACGGCCGTTGCTCCAGTTGCGCCAGCCGGGCGCCGCCTCCGCGTCCGTCTCGGGCGCCGCAGCCACGGAGAGCCACGCGGCAAGCGACCACGTCGCCTCATCCGGGGCCTCGATGCGATCGGGTCCGGTGGGATAGTGGCGCTCGACGAACGCCGTCGACACGCGCGAGCCGTCCGCGAATTCCGGGTGGCGGAGGATGCGCGAGAGAAACGTCCTGTTCGAAGGCACGCCGAGCAGCACCGTCCGCTCGAGCGCCAGCGCGAGGCGGTCGAGCGCCTCCGCGCGGGTGGCGCCGTGCGCGATGACCTTCGCGAGCATCGAGTCGTAGTGCGGACTCACGGTCATGCCGGTCGCGAGCGCGTGGTCCGTGCGGCCGAGCGGGTCGGGCCCCCAGTCGAGCACCGTGCCGCTGCGCGGCAGGAAGTCGTCGGCCGGTTCCTCGGCGCAGAGCCGCACCTCGACGGCGTGGCCCGACATCCGGAGGTCGGACTGTGCGAACGGCAGCGCTTCGCCGCGCGCGACGCGCAACTGCAGCTCGACGAGGTCGAGTCCCGTCACGAGCTCGGTGACGGGGTGTTCCACCTGCAGCCGGGTGTTCATCTCCATGAAGTAGTGGCGGCCCTCGCGGTCGAGCAGGAACTCGACCGTGCCGGCGCCGACGTAGCCGATCTCGCGCGCGACGGCCACCGCGGACTGGCCCATGCGCTCGCGCAGCACCGGATCGACGGCAGGCGAGGGCGACTCCTCGACGATCTTCTGGTGGCGGCGCTGCACCGAGCAGTCGCGTTCGCCGAGATGGACGATGTGCCCGTGCGCGTCGGCGAAGACCTGGATCTCGACGTGACGCGGCTCGACCACGGCGCGCTCGAGGATCAGCCGGCTGTCGCCGAACGCCTTCCGGGCTTCCGAAGTGGCGGACGCGAGGGCGGCCGGAAGATCGTCGGCTCGCTCGACGCGACGCATGCCGCGGCCGCCGCCGCCGGCCGATGCCTTGACCATGACGGGGAAGCCGATCCGCACGGCTTCCGCGACGAGCAATGCCTCGTCCTGTTCCTCGCCGTCGTATCCCGGCACGACCGGCACGCCTGTGGCCGCCATGCGGCGGCGCGCGCGGGCCTTGTCGCCCATCGCCTCGATCGCAGCCGGGGGCGGTCCGACGAAAAGGAAGCCGGCGTCCACCACTGCCGCCGCGAAGCGGGCGTTTTCGGAGAGGAATCCGTAGCCCGGGTGGATCGCCTGCGCCCCGGACGCACGCGCCGCCGTGATGATCTTCTCGATCGCGAGATACGACTCCGACGGGGCGGCCCCGCCGATCCGCACGTGCTCGTCGCACGCGGCGACGTGGGGCGCATCGCGGTCGGCATCGGAGCACACGGCGATCGTCGCGATGCCCATGCGGCGCGCAGTGCGCGCGATGCGCACGGCGATCTCGCCGCGGTTGGCGATGAGCAGGCGGTTCAGGGGCTTCACGGGAATTCCGGCAGCCGCGGCGGCGGCGGCTGCCACGAAGGCGCGCGGCGCTCGCGCGACGCGACGATGCCCTCGCGGGCCGCGCCGTGGCGCAGGAGACCCGCGAATTCGCGCGCGGCCGCATCGAGCGCGACGGGTAGTGGATCCTCGAGTGTCCGGCCGACGATGCGCTTCGTGGCGCGCAGCGCCGTCGGTTCCGCGAGGCCCAGCCGGAGCAGGTCCGTCCCGAGCGCGCCTCTGAGTTCCGTCACTGGCACGACGACGTCCGCGAGGCCCGCCGCCTGCGCCTCGGCAGCCGCGAGTCGCGCGCCGCCGAGCATCAGCCACCGGGCCCGGCGTGCGCCGGCGCGACGGACGACGAACGGCGCGATCTGCGCGGGCGCCACGCCGAGCGTGACTTCCGGCATCGCAAACTTCGCGTCGTCGGCAGCGATCACGCGGTCGCACGCGGCGGCGAGTCCGCAGCCGCCGCCCATCGCGCTGCCCGTCACGACCGCCACGGTCGCGACCGGCAGCGCCGCGATCCGCTCGAGCATGGCGCCGAACTGCCGGTTGTAGACGGCAATCGGGTCGTCGGCCTGCCCCGGCGTCGTGCTCATGAGTTCGAGAAAGCGCCCGAAGTCCGCGCCGGCGCAGAAGTGACCGCCCGCCCCTGACAGCACCAGCGCCCGCGCCTCGAGATCGGCGGCGACGTGCTCGCAGACCTCCGCGAGGCCGGCGACGAGTTCGTCGGAGAGCGCGTTGCGCTTCTCGGGCCGGTTCAGGCGCACGAACCAGTAGCCCGGCTGCCGGTCGACTGCGAGCAGCGGGGTCGGGCTGGAGCTCGCGAAGCTGGTGTCCATGGCGGCTCCGCTCACGCCTTGGGCAGCGTGCCCATGAACTTGCAGATGATGCCCAGCATCACCTCGTCGGTGCCGCCGCCGATCGAGGCGAGCCGTCCGTCGCGGTACAGGCGGGAGATCTGGCTCTCCCACGTGTAGCCCATGCCGCCCCAGTACTGCAGGCACTTGTCCGCAACCTCGCGGGTCAGGCGGCCGGCCTTGAGCTTCGCCATCGAGGCGAGCTGCGTCACGTCCTTGCCGGAGACGTAGAGCTCCGTCGCGCGGTAGACGAGCGCGCGCAGCGTCTCGAGCTCGGTCTGGAGTTCGGCGAGCGTGAAGTGCACGACCTGGTTGTCGAGCACCGCGCGGCCGAACGCCCTGCGGTTGCGCGTGTACTCGATCGTCTCGCGGATCGCGGTCTCGAGGCCGGTGATCGCGTTCGCGGCGCCCCAGAGGCGCTCCTCCTGGAACTGGATCATCTGGTACATGAAGCCCGCGCCCTCGGCACCGATCAGATGGCGCTGCGGGACGCGGACGTCGTCGAAATGGATGACCGCGGTGTCGGAGGAATTCATGCCGATCTTGCGGAGCTTCCGCTCGACGGTGACTCCGCGCGTCTTCATCGGCAGCACGATCAGCGACTTGTTCCGGTGCGGCTTGCCCTCGCCGGTGTTCGCGAGGCAGCACATCCAGTCCGCCTGCGTGCCGTTCGTGATCCACATCTTGCCGCCGTTGATCACGTAGTCGCCGCCGTCCTTGCGGGCGGTCGTGCGGATCGAGGCGACGTCCGAGCCCGCGCCCGGCTCCGAGACACCGACGCACGCGACCGCCTCGCCGGTGATCGCCGGCGTCAGGAACTCGGCGCGCAGCTCGTCGGAGCCGAAGCGGGCGAGGGCGGGGGTCGCCATGTCGGTCTGCACGCCGATCGCCATCGGCACGCCGCCGCAGCGCGTGCGGCCGAGCGCTTCGGCCATGACGACGGAATAGCTGTAGTCGAGCGCGGCGCCGCCGTAGGCTTCGGGCTTCGTGAGGCCCAGGAGCCCGAGCTCGCCCAGCTTCCGGAACACCTCGTGCGCCGGGAAGATGCCGGCTTCTTCCCACTCGTCGACGTGCGGGTTCAACTCGTTGTCGACGAACCGCTCGACGGTGCGCTTCAGTTCCTCGTGTTCCTGCGTGAGCTGCATGGACTTCTCCGGATCAGGGTCGGGCGACGCCGAAATCGAGCGGCCGCGGGACCACCCGCTCCGAGCGGCGGAAGAGTGACAGGACGTAACCGAGCACGCGGCGCGTGTCCCGGGGATCGATGACGCCGTCGTCGAGCATGCGGCCCGAGGTGTAGAACGCCGACGTCTGCTTGTCGAAGGTCGCGTTGATGATCGCGCGCAGGCCCTCGATCTGCGCGCGGTCCGGCTCGACGCCGCGCGCGCGCGCCGAGTCCTCCATCACGATCGCCATCGTCGTCGCCGCCTGCTCGGCGCCCATCACGGCGGTGCGCGAGCTGGGCCACGAGAACAGGAACCGCGGCGCGAAGCCGCGCCCGCACATGCCGTAGTTGCCGGCGCCGAACGACGAGCCGCAGTGGATCGTCACCTGAGGCACGGATGCGCAGGCGACCGCCTGGATCATCTTCGAGCCGTGCTTGATCATGCCGGCGCGCTCGGACTCGGTACCGACGATGTATCCCGTGGTGTTCTGCAGGTAGAGCAGCGGAATCGCGCTCTGGCAGCAGGCCTGGATGAAATGCGTGGCCTTCGTCGCGCCCGCCGGGTCGAGCGGGCCGTTGTTGGTGAGGATGCCGACCGGCATGCCGTGCAGATCGGCGTGCGCGCAGACGGTGGCGGGCCCGTACGCGGCCTTGAACTCGAGGAACTCCGAGCCGTCGACGAGTCGCGCGATCACCTCGCGCATGTCGACGGGCTTGCGGCCGTCCTTCGGCATGATCCCGAGCAGGTCGTCGGCGGGATAGAGCGGCTCGCGGCCCGTGGGCGGCGGCGTCTCGTGGCGCTGCCACCCGAGGCGGGCGACCAGCTCGCGCAGGATGCGGATGCCGTCGGCGTCGTCGTCGGCCACGTACTCCGCGAGGCCCGAGGTCGTCGAGTGCATCAGCGCGCCGCCGAGTTCCTCCTCGGTGGCGATCTCGCCCGTCGCGGCCTTGAGCAGCGGCGGGCCCGCGAGGAAGGCGCGGGCGCGGTTGCGCACCATCACCACGTAGTCGGACATGCCCGGCATGTACGCGCCGCCCGCCGTGGCGCTGCCGTGGACCAGCGTGAGCACCGGCAGTCCTGCGGCCGAGTGGCGCGCGAGCCGGGCGTAATGCGAGCCGCCGCTCACGAAGTCCTCCACGCGGTAGCGCGTGAGGTTCGCTCCGGCAGACTCGACGAGATGCACGAAGGGCAGCCGGCTCTCGAGCGCGATCTGCTGGGCGCGCTGGAACTTCTCGAGGCCCATGTGCTGCAGCGCGCCGGCCTCGATGCCCGAGTCGTCGACGACGACCATGCAGGTCGTCCCGGAGACGCGGCCGATGCCCACGATGCAGCCGCCGCCGGCCACGGACTTCGCGGGGTCGTTGACGTCGAGCAGGAAGCCCGCCAGCGTCGAGAGCTGCAGGAACGGCTCGCCGGCGTCGAGCAGCAGCCCGGCCCTGTCGCGAGGCAGCAGCTGGCCGCGCTTCGCGAAACGCGGCGAGGACTTCGCGGAGGCGGCCTCGGTACGCGCCTCGAGTCCGCGCAGTTCGTCGATGAGCGT
>RPQJ01000112.1 GCA_003819815.1 Lysobacterales bacterium | reverse complement strand
CTCTCCAACCAGATCGCGATGTTCGACCGGCGCACGGGCCGGTTCACGATGTACGACCTGCCGACGCGCGGACTGCGCGAGTGGCTGAACGTCAAGCTGATCGACGGGCTCTTCAAGCTCATCTCCTGGGGCGTACCGCTCGCGAACTGGATGCCGGTCGACCGCGCGGCCACCGGCACGCCGCTGCCGTACGGGATCGAGATCACGCCGGACGGCAAGGTCTGGTTCGCTCGACTGCATACCGACGAGATCGGCTCGATCGACCCGGACACCGGCAAGATCTCGATGATCGCGACCCCGTTCAAAGGACCGCGCCGGCTGCGCGCCGACGCGGAGGGCCGGCTGTGGATCGCGGCCTTCCCGGAGTCCGCGATCGCGCGCTACGACCCCGGATCGGGCGAATTCAAGCGCTACGACCTGCCGCTCGAGCCCCGGGGCGGGGACACGCCGTACGCGCTCAACGTCGACCGCCCCCGCGGGCTCGTCTGGGTGAACGGCAACCAGAGCGACTCGCTCTACGTGCTCGACATCGCGAGCGAGGCCTGGCAGGTGATCCCGCTGCCACGACGCGTGAGCTTCACGCGCGACGTCGAGTTCGATCCCGAGGGCACGGCCTACACCTCGATCTCGAACTTCCCGAGCTGGCACGTCGAGGATGCACAGCCGACGTTGATTCGCGTGCAGCGCTCGCCGTGACTCCGGCGGTGGGCCAGGCCGACGGCGATCAACGACCCGCGGGTGAGTCCGCGCTCCGCTGGGCCGCTGCGTCGTCGAGACCGTAGACGAGCAGCACGTTGCCCGGCATCTGCCCGAACATGCCGTAGCCGGACAGGACGAAGAGCTGGCTGCCATCGACGACCGCGCCGCTCACGTCGAGGGCGCCGCCGTGGCCCGCGACGCCGTTCGTTGCCGAGTACGCCTGGGCGGTCTCGATGACGCGGAGCTCACGGCCGTCGTCGGCATCGAGCAGCCGCAGCTTGCCGTCGAGCGCGCCCGAATAGACCACGCCGTTCGCGACCACGGCCGCCGCGGAATGGCCGTAGTAGTAACTGCACGCGGGCCATGGCGAACGGTCCGACTTGCCCTTCGCCATTTCGGCGAGGCCGACCATCGGCGCGTCGGCCGGATCGAAGGTGCAGCCGCGCGTGACCGGGTGAGACCAGAGCGTGCGGCCGTCCGCGAGGTCGAGCGCGTACACGCCGGGCTTCGGCACGTAGCCCGCGACCTTGCGCTCGGGGTCGGCGATGGGCACATAGATCCGCTGCCCGTCGGTGGCGAGTCCGTGGTGCACGCCGCCGTTCGAGCTGCCCGAGCCCACGCGGTTGCGCCACACCAGGGCGCCGTTGCGGTCCGGGTCGAGCGCGAACACCTCGCCTGATTTCTGGCCCGCGATCAGCAGGTCGCCCTGCTTGCGCTCGACCAGCATCGCCGCGGCGCCGAAATCGAAATCCGGGCCGTTCTCGACGGGACAACTCGCGCCGCCGCTCAGGCACGCGGCGTTCCAGGCGTCGTCTGCGAGCGCCTGGAACTTCCACAGCAGCTGGCCCGTGCGCAGGTCGAGCGCGAGGATCGCGTCGCTGGTATCGGTGGCGGGCGAAGACGAATTCTGCCCGGTGCCGAAGTAAAGCGCGCCTCGCCTGGCGTCGACCGTGGGTGCGTTCCACACCGGCGCACCGCTCGGTCCCCACATCTGCACGCCGTCGCGATTGATCGTCGTCTTCTGCGCGTGTGGCGTCGTCGCGTACTGCCACAGTGCCGCTCCGGTCGTCGCATCGAGCGCGGCGATGCCGCCGTGCGAGCGACAGCATTCGTGCGTCGGCAGGCCGGCGGCGGCGACCTCGAACGACGAAAGCGGCACGTAGAGCCTGCCGTCGAAATACGTGGCCGGACCGCTCACGATCGACGTCGGGAACCACTTGAGTCGCTCCCGCCAGCGCGGCTTGCCGGTGGTCGCGTCCACCGCGTGCACGGTCGCCATTTCATCCGCGAACCACAGCGTCGCCACGCCGTCCGGCGTGCGATCGAGCGTGAGGGCGGAGTGGACGGGCGCGTCGGTGCGGTAGGCCCACCGCACGCAGCCGCTGTGGCGGTCGAGCGCGAGCAGGTGGCCGCCCTTGCTGCCGAGGAAGACCGTGTCCCCGGCGATCACCGGCTGGGACCGCATCGAGGTCACTGCAGGCAGGGCGATCGACCACTGCAGCCGCAGTCGTCCGACGTTGCGCCGATCGATGCGTACGTTTTCGGCGTGCCTCGTGTTGTTCCGGCCGAGTCCCCAGTTTGCCTGGCCGTTCACCGGCACCGGCGTCTCGCGCGAGCACGCGTTCGCCGCGATCCAGGCGTCGCGCTTGCCGTCCTCCTCCGCAGCGAGCCATTTCGCGAGCTTCACGCGCTGCTCGGGGCGCAGCCCGGCCGCCTGCGGCTGCATCTTGCCGAGTTCCATGGCCATGAGGATCTGCGATGCTGGCAGCCGGCGCAGCGTTTCCGTGGGGGGCGCCTTGGTCTCCGGGACCTCGTGGCACACGGCGCAGGTCGCCTTGTAGAGCGCAGACATGTCCTCGGGCGGCTCGGCGGACGCGCCGGCGACCCTGGCGTGACCCAGGAGCAACGCCCCTGCGAAGAGCGGTGTCAACGTGCCCATGTACGCCCGAAATCGAGACCAGTCCATCCGGTGCGCGCGCGTCATTCTGGTGCCTCCCGTATCTTGTTGGGGCCCGTCCTGCGCCGGGGCGACCACGTCCCTGAATGTAGCGGTCCGGTACGGGAAACGCTCGGCGACTTTCGGCGGCACGGGCGGCGGTATGGTGACCGGTTACACTTCGTGCGCCTCGCTCACGGCGCGGGCTGGTCCCGGTTCAGACTGACGCAGGGGTAGAACAGCCGCCATGCCATACACCTGGCTTGCGCTCGCAATCATCGCCACGGTGGGTTACCACCTGGTGCTCAAGCTCACGCCGTCCGGCGTGAACCCGCTGCTGTCGCTCATGGTCACGTACACGCTCGTGACCCTGCTCTTCGGCGGCATCCTGCTCGCGACGCAGGGTGGCCTCGACTGGCGCGCGGAAGTGCGGCACCTGAACTGGACCGCGCTCGCGCTCGCGGTCGCCATCGTCGGCCTCGATCTCGGCTTCCTGTACCTGTACCGCAGCGGCTTCGAGGTGAGCCTCGGCGCGCTGGTCACGCAATCCGCCGCGGCGCTCGTGTTGCTCGCGATCGGGGTCGCCCTCTTCAAGGAGCGACTCACCGCGGAGAACGCCGTCGGCCTCGTCCTGTGCCTCGCGGGACTCTGGCTCGTGAACCGCCGCTAGGCGTGGTCGCGCTCGCGGCGGATCGTGCGGACGGTCATCCACACGAGCAGCCCGACGACGCTCACCATCGCCGCCATCAGGAGCGCCATGCCGGGGCCGGCCAGCCGCCACGCTTCGCGCACCCCCAGGACGACACCGATGGGCGTGCTCACGAGCAGGATGGGACGGGCGATGCGCACGCGTCCGTCTACCTCTCGAGCCGGTTCCAGCCCGAAGGCGGCATCGCGTCGAAGAACATCTGGATCCGGTGCAGCAGGTTGTTGCGCTCGGCCCACGCAAGCTGCTCGCGCAGGCGATCGATCTTGTCCGCTTCGTCCGGCTCGTGGTCGAGCGCGTGCGTGAGCGGCGGGGGAGGAGGCGTCTTGCCGCGCTTCTCCGCCTCCTCTTCGAGCATCAGGTACAGGCGCTCCCAGTACTTCTGCGCCGGATAGGACCGCCCTCGCATGCGGTGATGCTCGAGGATGCGGTTGGCGCGGCTGGAGACACGGAACGAGGGCATGATGCGACGGCGTGGAGATGGGGCGCGGCTAGGGTAGCCCGATCCGACCGACCGTGACTACGATCCCGGGTCCGTTATGCTGTGCTCCGAACGAAGGCCGACGGGGGAGGGCGAATGACCACCGCATACTGGTGCGTGCTGATCGCGGGCGTGCTGCCGTACGTCGCGACGCTGACGGCCAAGCTGGGCGCCCGCTTCGACAACGCCAATCCGCGCGACTGGCTCGCGGGCCAGACGGGCTTTCGCCGGCGCGCCAACGCCGCGCAGCTGAACGGCTTCGAAGCGTTTCCTCTGTTCGCGGCCGGCGTGATCATCGCGCACCTTGCCGGGGCCCCGCAGCCGCGCATCGACCTGCTCGCGCTCGTGTTCGTCGTCGCGCGAGTGCTCTACCTCGGTGCCTACCTGGCCGACCGATCCGCGCTGCGCTCGCTCCTGTGGCTCGTCGGCTTCGGGTCGGCCGTGGCGCTGTTCCTCGTCTGACGGAAGCGGCAGAACAGGGGGCGGTTGCCATTTTCGTCGGAAGGAGTAGAGGACTGGTCCCATGCCCCGCGATACCGAGACGTTCCGCGAGCTCTACCGGCAGGAACATGTCCCGGCCGGGTATCGCGGCGGACGCCACGCGCTCTTCACGTTCGGGCTCGGGGGCGCGGTGCTGGCCACGGCCCTGGTGCAGCTCGAGGCGGTGCAGCCGGTCGAGTGGCTCGCCGTTCCCCTGACGTTCCTGTACGCGAACCTCGCCGAGTACTGGGGGCACCGCGGGCCGATGCACCATCTCCGGCGGGGGTTGCGGCTCGTCTACGAGCGACACACGAAGCAGCATCACCGCTTCTTCACGCACGAATCGATGGAGCTCGACGGTCCTCGCGACCTGCGGGCCGTGCTGTTCCCGCCGGTGCTCGTGGTCTTCTTCCTCGCCGCCTTCATGATCCCGGTGGGGCTGCTGCTTGCCTGGGTCGCGACGCCGAACGTCGCCTGGCTCTACATCGCGACCTCGCTCGCCTATTTCCTCAATTACGAGTTCCTGCACGCGGCCTATCACCTGCCGCCGTCGCACCCGGTCGCCCGGCTGCCGCTCGTCGGCCGGCTCAGGCGACTGCACACGACGCACCACGACCCGCGGCTGATGGCGAGCTGCAACTTCAACATCACGTACCCGATCGGCGACCTGCTGTTCGGTACGCTGCGACGGTAGGGCCTACCGCCGCCGCCGCCACAGCCCGTCGGCGGCGTAGATGCCGAGCGCCGTCCAGATCAGCACGAAGCCGACCGCGCGCGTCGCCGTGAAGGGCTCGCGGAAGACGAGCACGCCGATCAGGAACTGCAGCGTGGGTCCGATGTACTGCACGATCCCGACCGTCGACAGCGGGATCCGTCGCGCGCCGTAGGCGAAGAGCGCGAGCGGGAGGGCCGTCACGAGACCGCTGCCGAGGAGCAGCGCGTCGATCGTCGGGCCCGTGCGGCCGAGCGCACCCGTGCCGTGCATCTCGAGCCAGCCGAGGAAGGCCGCGGCAAACGGCAGCAGAAGCAGCGTTTCGGTCGCGAGCCCCGGCACGGCCTCGACCGCGACGACCTTGCGCAACAGGCCGTACATCCCGAAGCTCGCCGCGAGCACGAGCGCGATCCAGGGCGGGCGGCCGGCGACGACCGTAAGGTAGAGGACGCCCGCCGCGGCGAAGCCGACCGCCACCATCTGCGCGCGATTGAGCCGCTCATGGAGCACGACGACGCCGAGCACGACGCTCAGGAGCGGGTTGATGAAGTAACCGAGGCTCGCGTCGACGACGTGCTCGTTCGTGACGGCCCACACGTAGATCAGCCAGTTCAGGCTGATCATCAGCGCAGACGCGGCGAGCCGCAGGCGCGACACCGGATCCGCGAGGGCAGCACGCACGGCCCCGAGTTCGCCCCGGACCGCGAGCCACGTGAACACGAGCAGACAGCACCAGACGATCCGGTGCGCCATGATCTCGACGGCCGGCACGGGCGCGAGCGGCTTCAGGTACAGCGGGAACACCCCCCACAGCAGGAAAGCCGTGATCGCGGCGGCGAGGCCTGAGCCGGCGGTCGACGAGGCGGCTGTCGGGGGACTGGATGACATCGGAAGTCGGCCGGGCGGGGCGCGGATTGTCGCAGATCCAGGGCCTGCGGAAAGCCACTAAGGCGGCGCCGACCCGGGGTCCGGCACAGTCGCAACTGTGCGAAGGAGCCGGCGATGACACTGCAGACGCGACGCTTACAGCGTGAATTCCGGACCATGCAGGGCATGGTCGGGATCTACTGCCGCGCTCACCACGCCGCCGACGACGGGGCGCCTTGCGGCGAATGCCGGGAATTCCTCGGCTACGCGGAGCAGCGGCTGGAGAAATGCCCCTACGGCGAGGCGAAGCCGACCTGCGCGAAGTGCCCGATCCACTGCTACAAGCGGGCGCAGCGGGAGCAGGCGAGGGTGATCATGCGGTATGCCGGCCCACGGATGACGCTGCGCCATCCCTGGCTCAGCCTGACGCATCTCTTCGACAAGCTGCGGCGCGTCGAGCACCCGATGGAGGCCCGGCGGCGCCAGCGGGGCTGACCGTCCAGGTCAGGCTGCGCGCGACGCCCGGCCGAACTGGGACTGGGACCGCTCGTCCATCTGGTCCTTCAGGAACCCGTTCTGCGGCCGCCACTGCAGGCCCTCGAGCTTGCGACGGAGCGCTTCCGCTTCGCCGTCCTCGACGAGCCGGGCCCGGGGCGAGATCTTCAGGCTGCGGTTGCTGATCCAGCTCATGGTCATGGCTCTCTCTCCATCCTAGGTACGCGACACTGCTGCCGTGCATACGTGCACGATGCGTGCCAGAGCGACATCGCGTTGAAACAGGGCGGAAAAGCTCGATCTCCATGGGCGCGCCGCTGCGGCGCAGACCCCACGGTGTCAATCGCGGCGACAGCGGCTCGCGTCGCGCCGTGACAACAATGGGGCCGATCCCGTGACGGGGGTCACGGGGGAGGACCCCGAAAGGTGCCGTTACGAGACATAACAGCGTGTAACTTCAGTCGCCGCTTCGTAAGAAATACCGACGCCCTCAGAACCCGCGGAGTGTCGCGAACTCCTCGAGCGTCGCGCGATCCGTGCGCAACCGGTTGATCGGGGCCGACTCGTCCCGGAAACCGACGGCCATGCCGGAGAAGATCATCAGTTCCGGCGGCAGCCCGAGGAACTCGCCGACGGTGGAGTGCCAGACCGACCACGCCTCCTGCGCGCACGTGTGCAGACCGTGCTCGCGGGCGAGCAGCATCACCGTCTGCATGTACATGCCGAGGTCGGACCACTGCGGCAGCCCGAGTTTCCGGTCGACGCAGAAGAAGAGCCCGACCGGCGCGCCGAAGAACTCGTAGTTGCGCGCGAACTGCAGCAGCCGGCCGAACTTGTCCTCGCGCACGACGCCGATCGTCGCGTAGAGGTCCTCGCCGCACTTGAACCGCCTCGACCGGTAGGGCTCCCAGAGGTCGGGCGGGTAGATGTCGTACTCCGACCCTTCGCCTTTCGGGTTCGAGGGCATCCGCGCCCGCACTCGCCGGATGAGTTCGGCGAGTGGCTCGCCCGCGAGCGCGTAGACCCGCCACGGCTGGAGGTTGCCGCCGGAGGGCGCCTGTTTCGCAGCGTCGAGGATCGCGCGCACGGTCGCCTCGGGGACCGGCGTCGACAGGAATGCCCGGCAACTCATGCGCGATGCGACGGCTTCTGCGACGTTCACTTGCTTCCTCCCGCGGATGCCGCGATTCTCGCAGCCCGCATGACCCGGCGTCACAAGATCCTGCTGCTCACGGCGCTCTACGTCGCCCAGGGCCTGCCTTACGGCTTCTTCACACAGGCGCTGCCGGTGCTTCTCAGGGACGCGGGCCTGTCCCTGAAGGCGATCAGCGCCACGAGCCTCCTGTTCCTGCCATGGGCGCTCAAGTTCCTCTGGGCGCCGTTCGTCGACCACTGGGGCACGCGCAGGCAGTGGCTGCTGCCGCTGCAGGCGTCGGCCGTCGCGGGTGCGCTCGTCCTCTCGCAGGTCGACCTCGGCCACGGTTACGTGCTCGTGCTCGCCGCGGCATTCGCCTTCAACCTCATCGCGGCGTGCCAGGACGTGGCGACCGACGGCCTCGCCGTGCGGATCCTGGATACCCGTGAGCGTGGCCTCGCGAACGGCATCCAGGTGGGCGCCTACCGCATCGGGATGATCCTGGGCGGCGGGCTGCTGCTCTGGATCTTCGCGCGCACGGACTGGCAGACGATGTTCGCCTGCATGGCCGCGCTGCTCGCGCTGACCGTGCTGCCGGTGCTCGCGCTCCGCGAGCCGCCGCGCGAGCCGCGCGCAGAGCCCGTCGCTCTCCGCCAGCTCGCACTCGGCTGGCAGGCGCGATTGCGGGTGCCGGGGATGCTCGGCCTGGTGCTCCTCGTCTGCTTCTACAAGTTCGGCGACTCGATGGTCGCCTCCCTCGTGGGACCGTTCATGCGCGACTCGGGGCTCACGAAGGAAATGATCGCGTTGATGAAGGGCACCGTGGGCTCCCTCTCGAGCCTCGCGGGCGCCGCGCTCGGCGGCTGGTACGCGTTCCGGGCGGGCCGGCGCAATGCGCTGCTGGTCTGCGGCCTGCTGCAGAGCGCGAGCCTGCTCTTTTACGTGGCCGCGGCCTTCGGGGTCGGCGGAATCGCGATGTTCTGGGGCGGTACGATCGCGGAGCACCTGTTCGGCGGCATGGCGACCGTCGCGCTCTTCACGCTGATGATGGACGCCTCGGACCCCCGGCATGCCGGCACCGACTACACGCTGCTCGCGTGCGCGATCGTGGTCGCGATGGGCCTCGCGAACTTCACCGGCGCCACGATCGCCGACGCGGCGGGCTACGCGCCCACCTTCGTCGTGGGGTTCGTCGCCTCGATCGCCGGCTGCCTCCACCTGGTGCGTCGCATCGACGCCCGTGGCGGCCCGGAGCGGCTGCAGCCGGTGTGGCAAGGTGCGTGAGAAGGGTGCCGGTGTTACGGTTAGGGTCCGTACGGCGAACCGTAACCGTAACACCGGCACCCTTCCATGCAAGAACTCCGCGCACTGGTCAGCGACATTCCGGATTTCCCGCAGCCGGGCATCCTCTTCCGCGACATTACGCCGCTGCTGCGGCAGCGCTTCGGCGACACCATTACCGCGCTCGACGCCCTGTTCGACGCGGCAGCCTGGGCGCAGGTCGACGCCGTGGCGGGCATCGAATCGCGCGGCTTCATCCTCGCTGCGGCGATGGCCGAGCGCCGCGGCAAGGGCTTCGTGCCGATCCGCAAGAAGGGCAAGCTCCCTCCGCCCGTCGTCGACGTCTCCTACGACCTCGAATACGGCTCCGGCGTGCTCGAGATGCAGAGGGGCCGCGGGCGGCTCCTGCTCGTGGACGACGTGCTCGCCACCGGCGGCACGCTCACGGCCTCGACCGCGCTCTGCGGGCTCGCGGGCTACGACGTCGTGGGCCTCGCGGTGCTGGTCGACCTCGGCTTCGTGCCGGGCTACTCGAGCGCCGGGCACGCACCGCGCTCGGTGCTGAGTTACGGCTGACCTGCGATGAGCCCAGTGGCCCCGTCGGGCGCACCGCGCCGTGCGGCGGTCGCGTTCATCTTCGTCACCATCGCGCTCGACATGCTGGCGCTCGGGATGATCATCCCGGTGCTGCCGCACCTGATCGAGGACTTCATGGGCGGCGATACCGCCGGCGCCGCCAAGGTCTACGGCGTGTTCGGCACCGTCTGGGCACTGATGCAGTTCCTCGCGATGCCGGTCATGGGCGCGCTGTCGGACCGCTACGGCCGGCGGCGCGTCGTCCTCGTCTCGAACTTCGGCCTCGGGCTCGACTACGTACTGATGGCGCTCGCGCCCAACCTCGCGTGGCTGTTCGTGGGCCGCGTGATCTCCGGCATCACCGCCGCGAGCGTGAGCACCGCGATGGCCTACATCGCCGACGTCACGCCGGTCGAGCGCCGATCGGCCGCGTTCGGCAAGATCGGCGTCGCATTCGGGCTCGGCTTCGTGCTCGGTCCCGCGATCGGCGGGCTGCTCGGCAGCGTCGATCCGCGGCTGCCGTTCTGGGCGGCCGCGGCTTTCAGCCTCGCGAACGGGCTGTACGGGCTCTTCGTGCTGCCCGAGTCGCTGCCGCCCGAGAAGCGTCGCCCGTTCGAGTGGCGCCGCGCGAATCCGGTCGGCTCGCTGCGGCTGCTGCGTTCGCACCCCCAGCTCACCGGCCTCGCCGGCGTGGTGTTCCTCAGTAACCTCGCGCATGCCGCGCTGCCCGCGACGTTCGTGCTCTACGCCGGCTACCGCTACGGCTGGGACGAGAAGACGGTGGGCCTCGTGCTCGCCGCGGTCGGCATCTGTTCGGCGATCGTCCAGGGCGGGCTCGTGGGACCGTTCGTGCGGCGATACGGCGAGCGTGCCGCGCTCCTGTTCGGCCTCGGCTGCGGTGCGCTGGGCTTCGCGGCCTACGGCTGGGCGCCGCGCGGCATCCTCTTCCTGGCGGCCGTACCGATCGTCGCGCTGTGGGGTCTCGCTTCGCCTGCGGCACAGGCCCTGATGACCCGGCACATCGGGCCGGGCGAGCAGGGCGCGCTGCAGGGCGCGAACGGCAGCGTGATGGGCATCGCGACGATGATCGGCCCGAGCCTCTTCGCGGGCACGTTCGCCTGGTTCATCCGTGACGGCGCGTGGCTCCACATGCCGGGCGCCGCGTTCCTGCTGGCAGCCGCGCTGCTCGCGATGGGCGCGCTGCTCGCGGCCCGCGTCACCGCGCCGAGGGCGACCGCATGAGCTGGAATCTCGACGGCATCCCCGACGTCCTGCGGCCGGCCCTCGAGGCGCGGCTGGAAAAGGTGTCAGACATATTTTCCCCCGCCTTGCCCGCGCTGCCGCTGGTCTGGGCCTGCAGCGATTTCGTCGTGGAGTCGTGTCGCCGCGACGCGGGCCTGCTCGACTGGCTCGCGACGCAGGGCGTGCTCGCGACGGAAGCGGGCGAGTCGACGCTCCGCGCGGATCTGCAGGCATGGCTCACGGCGGACGCCGACGACGCGACGTACCTCGACGCGCTGCGCCGCTTCCGCCGCCGCCAGCTCGTCCGCATCGCATGGCGAGACATCGCGGGCCTTGCCGACATCGACACCGTGCTGAGGGAACTCTCGCTCCTCGCCGACGTCTGCATCCGGGCGGCCTGCGCGCGGGCGGCGACGGAGCTCGAGGCGCGCCACGGCACGCCCCTCGGGGCCGACGGCACGCCCCTCGAGCTCACGGTGCTCGGCATGGGCAAGCTCGGCGGCGGCGAGCTCAACTTCTCGTCCGACATCGATCTCGTCTTCCTCTTCCCCGCGCACGGCGAGACGACGGGGCGGCGGCCGCTCGAGCACGAGGAGTGGTTCGCGCGGCTCGGCCGCCGCGTCGCGCAGCTCCTCGGCACCGTCACGGCGGAAGGATTCGTCTACCGCGTCGACCTGCGACTGCGGCCGTTCGGCGAATCGGGACCGCTGGTCGTGAGCTTCGACGCCTTCGAGGACTACCTCCAGCAGCACGGCCGCGACTGGGAGCGCTACGCGT
>RPQJ01000111.1 GCA_003819815.1 Lysobacterales bacterium | reverse complement strand
GTGCTGGGCTTCATGGGGCTGGACCGCATCGAGGTGGACGAGGCGGGCGCCGGTGACATCGTCGCCTTCGCCGGCATCGAGCGCCCCGCGATCTCCGACACGCTGTGCCACCCGGACGCACCCGAGGCGCTGCCGCCGCTCGTGGTCGACGAGCCGACGATCGGCATGACCTTCGAGGTCAACACGTCGCCGTTCGCGGGCAAGGAGGGCAAGTACCTGACGAGCCGCCAGATCCGGGAGCGGCTGCTGCGCGAGGCGCTCACGAACGTGGCGCTGCGCGTCGAGGAGACGGACGACCCCGACAAGTTCCAGGTGTACGGCCGCGGCGAGCTGCACCTCGGCGTCCTGCTCGAGAACATGCGTCGCGAAGGCTACGAGATCGCGGTCTCGCGGCCGCGCGTGGTCATCAAGGAAATCGACGGCGTGCCGAACGAGCCGTTCGAGATCCTCGCTGTCGACATCGAGGACTCGAGCCAGGGCGCAGTGATGACTGCGCTCGGCAGCCGCGGAGGCCAGCTCCAGGCCATGCACCCGGACGGCAAGGGTCGCGTGCGGCTCGACTACGTGATCCCGGCCCGCGGGCTCATCGGCTTCCAGACGGAGTTCCGTACCCTGACCTCGGGCCTGGGACTTCTCTTCCATGTGTTCGACCACTACGCGCCCGTGCTCGACAAGACGATCGCCGCGCGCCAGAACGGCGTGATGATCTCGAACGCGCAGGGCACGGTGCTCGCGTACTCGCTCTTCAACCTGCAGGAGCGCGGCCGGCTCATGGTCGCGCACGGCGACGAGGTCTACGAGGGCCAGATCGTCGGCATCCACAGCCGGGACAACGACCTGGTCGTGAACCCGCTCAAGGGCAAGAAGCTCACCAACATCCGCGCCGCGGGCCGCGACGAGAACATCGTGCTCACGCCGCCGGTGCGCTACACGCTCGAGCAGGCGATGGAGTTCATCGAGGACGACGAACTCGTCGAGATCACGCCGGCGTCGATCCGTCTGCGAAAGCGCGGGCTCAAGGAGCACGAGCGCAAGCGGGCAGGGCGCGAAGAACAGGCCTGAGGTTACATCACCCCTTCGAAGTCCTGCGCCTTCGGCAACAGCGGCCGACGGTTGATGGCGTGCACGGCCGCCATGAGCCGGTAGGCCGCGGCACGGTGCGCCGCGGTCGCAAGGGTGGGGTTTTCGTGCTCGACGATCGCCGTCAGCGGGTCGACGGCGCCGGGCCGGATGGGCACCGAGGGCAACGGGTCGGTGCGAAATCGACGGTCGTCGTCCGAGTCCAGCATCAGCGTGTAGCGGTTCAGCATCACGCGCTCGATCCACGGGGCATGGTCCGCGAGGAACCGCGCAGTCGTATCGACGTCCGCCGGTTCCTCGCCCGGGTAACCGAGAATCGTGGTCAGTCGCACGCTGATGCCGGCCTCGGTGGCATCGCGCAGATAGGCCGCCGTCCGCTCGAGGCTCGTGCCCTTGGCCATCCGCTTGCGGAGCGGCTCGCTCGCGGACTCGAGGCCGGTCGTTATGCGCGTCAGGCCCGCCTGCGCGGCCCGCATCAGGTCGGAGCGTGAGAGTCCGTTTTCGTCGCGAGCATCGACGTGCACGGAGGCGGTCCAGCGGATGCCGGGCGCGACGTCCGGGAGCCTGTCGACCAGTCCGCGCCAGAGCGCGACGTCCGAATTCAGCTTCAAATCGAGGAACACGAAGAGCGAAGCGTCGTGCAGCGCCCGCTGATGACGAATCTCGTGGAGCACGTCGTCGAGCGAGCGGGAGCGGAAACTGCGTCCCGCGGCGGTGCGGACGTCGGCGCAGAACCGGCACCGGGCCCACTCGCAGCCGCGCGCGGTCATGATCGGGACGATCCGGTTCGGGTAGCGGTGCCACGGAAAATCGGTGTAATCGGCGAAAGGCAGAGCGTCGAGCTCGTGCAGGGGTGGTGCCGGAGCGACGACCCGACCGGGAACGCTGACGCCGGCGTAGCGCGACAGGTCCCGCCGTGCGACGAGATCCGCGACCAGCGCGGGCAGCACGGCTTCGGGCTCGCCGCCATAGACTGCCGTCACGCCGGGCTTAGTCGTCCAGCGCTCGACGATCTCGCGTGCAGAGAAGTACGGGCCTCCGATGAGCAGCGGTACGTCGGTTGCGGCACACAGGGCCGCAAGCTCGTCGCAGGTGCGCTCGTGCATCGTGTATGCGGACACGAGCACGGCGTCGGGACGGCTCTCGAGCAGTTCGCGCGCATAGCCGACGATCACTTCGCGGCTCGACGGGTCGACCGGCCGCAGCGCGTCGGCCGCCCGGCGTCGCAAGGCGCGCACCCGGCGTGACGGGGTCACGGCCGACCAGTACTTCATCCGGTCGAGCAAGCCGTCCCAGGGCTTCGCACGGGTCAGGCGTGGATAGCCCGGCACCCCCCGCGCGAGCGGCGAGAGCACCTGCACGCCGATCCCTGCGTGTCGCAGCACGGCGACGATGAGCCCGACCGGCAGCGTGGGATAGCGCGAGAAGTTGTTTAGGTCGACGACCAGTATCTTCATCGGCGTACACCCGAGGCTTCGCTGGATCGCCCGTCCATGGGTTTCCCGGGCATGACTCAGTCGAAGACGACCGTGCGGTTGTCGAAGACCAGCACCTCGTGGCGCAGGTGGGCGTACACGGCGCGCGCGAGCACGATCTTCTCGAGATCACGGCCCTTGCGGACCATGTCCTCTACGGAGTCCTTGTGGCTGACCGTCGCGACGTCCTGGGCGATGATCGGCCCGGCATCGAGGTCGGCGGTCACGTAGTGCGACGTGGCGCCGATGATCTTGACCCCGCGCTGGTGCGCCGCGTGGTACGGCTGGCCGCCCGCGAAGGCCGGCAGGAACGAGTGGTGGATGTTGATGACGTTGCCCTTCATGGCGTCGATGAAGGCGGGCGAGACGATCTGCATGTAGCGGGCGAGGATCACGAGGTCCACGCCGGCCTCGTGCAGCAGCCCGATCTGCCGCTGCTCCGCCTCGGGCCGTGTCGCGCCGGTGACCGGGACGTGCTCGTAGCGGATGCCGTGCCGCGCCGCGACGGCCTCGAGGTCGCGGTGGTTGCTCACGATGAGCGGAATGTCGATCGGCCACTCGGCCGACTCCCAGCGCGCCAGGATGTCGTACAGGCAGTGGCCGTAGCGTGAGACGAACACCGCGACGCGAGGCCGGCGGCTCGCCCGCTCGAGCCGCCAGTGCATCTGGTAGGGCGCGGCGACCTGGGCGGCGAACGTCTCCTCGAAGCGGCCGACCGCCTCGGGGCCCGCATCCCGCGGCGTCCATTCGACGCGCATGAAGAAGACCCGCCGGCTCGCGTCGACGTGCTGGTCGAGATCGACGATGTTGCCCGCGAAGCCGCGGATGAGCGCGGTCACGGAGGCGACGAGGCCCTCGCGATCCGGGCAGTGGATCAGCAGGATCAGCGTTTCGTTCATGTTTCCGCCGCGGCCTGTCCCGTGGGCCGAGGGCGCAGTCTAAGCCATCAGCCGGACGGCCTTTTCGTCGGCGTCGAGCAGCGAGTCGAGGACTTCGACCGGCTGCGGGGCGCCGATGTAGTGGCCCTGCGCGTACTCGATGCCGATTTCGGCGAGCTGCGCCAGCACTTCGGCCGAGTCGACCCGCTCCGCGACGGTGCGGATGCCCATCGTCTCGCCGATCTGCGCGATCGCCTCGACCATGCTGCGGTCGATGTGGTCGTGCGTGACGTTGTGCATGAACTGCCCGTCGATCTTCAGGAAGTCGACCGGCAGGTTCTTGAGGAAGATGAACGACGACAGCCCGCTGCCGAAGTCGTCGAGGGAGAACCGGCAGCCGCGGCTCCGAAGCTCCCGGATGAAGTGGGTGGCCGGGGCGAGGCTCGTCATGGCGGCCGCCTCGGTGAGCTCGAAGCAGATCGATCCGGGGAAGAGGTCCGCGGCGGCGATTTCCGCGGCGACGAAGTCGAGGAACTGCTCGTCGTTGAGAGTCGTCGCCGAGACGTTGATCGCGAGCATGTAGGGCTCGCGAGGCGGACCGCCGCGACGGTGGGCGAGTCGCGCGCAGGCCTGCCGGACGACCCAGCGGTCGATCGCCGGCATCAGGTTGTAGCGCTCGGCGGCCGGGATGAACTCCGCGGGCTGGACGAGCAGGCCCTGCTCGTCGCGCATCCGCAGCAGCAGCTCGAAGTGACGGAGCTTCTCGACGCCGCGCCGTATCGGGACGATCGGCTGGCAGTAGAGCTCGAGGCGGTTCTCGTCGCACGCGCGGTTGATGCGCGACACCCACTGCATCTCGCGATGGCGCTCCGGCGCGCGGCCCTGGGCATAGGTCTGGACCCGGTTGCGCCCCGAGTCCTTGGCCGAGTAGCAGGCCACGTCCGCGGCGCTCATGATCGACGACAGCGTGTCGGAGGCGCCGTTCACCTCGGCGAGGCCGATCGACACGCCGACGTTCATCACGCGGTCCTGCCAGACGAAGCGGAAGTCGCGGATCGCCTGGCGGAGGTTCTCGGCGATTCGGCCCGCGGTCTCGAGCGTGCAGTCCGCGAGCAGCACGCCGAACTCGTCGCCGCCGAGCCGGGCGAGCGTGTCGGTCGTGCGGATGCGCGTCTGCACGATGCTCGTCACCTGCTTGAGCAGCCGATCGCCGGCCGGGTGCCCGCAGGTGTCGTTCACGACCTTGAACTGGTCGAGGTCGAGGTACATGAGCACGTGGTTGAGCCCAGGGTCCGCCCGTGCCGCAACCAGCGCGTCGTTGATCCGGTTCTCGAACTCGCGCCGGTTGATGAGCCCGGTCAGGCCGTCGTGCGTGGCCTGGTACGCGAGCGCGCGCTGCAGCCGGCGCTCGTGGCTCACGTCGTGGAAGACCATGACGGCGCCGATCAGCCGTCCCGTGCGGTCGAGGATCGGCGCGGCGGAGTCCTGGATCGAGATCTCCTGGCCGCGGCGGTTGACGAGCACCGACGGCTCGACGAGCTCGACCGTGCGACCCTCGCGGAGGCAGCGCAGGATCGGGCTGTCGATCGGCTGGCGGCTCGTCTCGCTCAGCACGTGGAACACCTCGGCGACGGGACGGCCCGCGGCCTCGTGCGTCTCCCAGCCGGTCAGCGACTCCGCCACCGGGTTCAGGTACTCGATGAACCCGGCCGCGTCCGACGTGATCACCGCGTCTCCGATCGACTGGAGCGTGACCTGGGCCTTTTCCTTCTCCTCGGAGAGCTGGACTTCCGTGCGCTTGCGCTCCGTGATGTCGACGACCGTGCCCTCGTAGCCCGCCACGGTGCCGTCGGGATCCCGCACGACGCGCGCGTTCTCGACGACCGTGACGACGCTTCCGTCCCGGCGCCGCAGCTGGTATTCCGCGTTGCGCACGACGCCGTCCCGCTCGAGCGTCGCGAACACCGCCTCGCGCGACTGCGGCTCGACGTGCAGCGGACGCGTGGACGGCAGGTCGAGCAGTTCGTTCGCGTGGTCGTAGCCCAGCATCGCGACGAGCGCGGGGTTCACCGACTCGAGCCGGCCGTCGGCGTTCGCGTGGTACACGCCCTCCATCACGTTCTCGAACAAGCCGCGATATCGCGCCTCGCTCTGGCGCAGCGCCTCCTCCGCCTGCCGGCGCTCGATCGCGATTGCCGCGAGCGCGGTGAGCCGGGCCATCAGCTCGAAGTCGCGCTTCAGGGGGCTGCGGGGCTGGTGGAAGTACAGCGCGACCGTGCCGACGACCTGGCCGTCCGAGGCCCGGATCGGCGTCGACCAGCAGGCGCGCAGGCCGGCGGCGAGCGCCGGACCGCGGAGCTGTTCCCAGAACGCGTCGCGGGCGGTCTCGGCGACGATCACCTGCCTCTGCAGGAACACGGCCGCCGCGCACGAGCCGTTGCGCGCACCGACCTCGACGCGCGCGACGGCGCCACGGAACGCCTCGGGCAGCCGGCGGCCGGCGGCGAGGCCCAGCGACTGCGTTTCGGCATCGTAGAGGCTTACGGTGCACAGGGCGTCCGGCGTCACCTTCTCGGCAGTCTCGGAGATCGCCTCCAGCGTCTCGGCGAGCAGGACGTTGCCGGTGATGCGCTCGAACACGCGCCGCTCGCCGGCGGCCAGGAGTTCCGCGCGCTTGCGCTCGGTGATGTCCGTGATGCTGCCGCGGACGAGGCGCTGGCTCGAGGAGGGCAGGCGCACCAGGCGGACTTCGCACGGCACCACGTGGCCCGTGGCGTCACGATAAAGCCATTCGAAGCACGGAGCCTCGCCGGCGAGCGCGCGGTCGACGTATCCGCGCGACAGTTCGGCCGACGCGCTGCCGTCCGCCTGTTCCGCCACGGTCACGTGCTCGGGGCCCCAGGCGAGCAGTTCCTCGCGCGTCACCTTGAAGAACCGGACGGCGTTCTCGTTGCACTCCACGAAGCGTCCGAGATCGACGTCGAGCACGACGATGGCCTCGGGCGCGTTCTCGACCAGCGTCCGGTACCTCGCCTCGCTCTCGCGGATCGCCGCCTCGGCGCGCTTGCGGTCCGTGGTGTCCCTGAGACAGACGACGAAGAGCTCGCGCCGGTCCAGGCGGACCTTGCTCACGCCGAGCTCGGCGTCGAACAGCTCGCCGTCACGGCGCCGGCCGCGCGTGTCGCGCGGGGCAAGGTCGACCTGGGTGTCGTCGAGCGTCTCGGCGAGTTCCTCGAGCGCCTCGGTGAGCCGGGGATGACGGGCGAGCGAGGGGATCAGCAGGTCGAGCCTGCGGCCGCGGACGTCGCTCTCCGCGTAACCGAAGACGCGTTCGCCGGTGGAATTCAGGGTCTCGACGCGCCCCGATTCGTCGACGGTCAGGATCGCGTCCTTGACGTGGTCGAGGATCACCTGCAGCTGCGAGGCGGCGCTCTCGCGCACCTCCCGCGTGTAGGCGCTCGTCTCGTCAGCGAGCAACTTCATCGAGCGGACGACGCCGCGCCGCTCGTCGTCCCACTCGCCATAGGCCGCGCTGATCGCCTGCAGGAGCTTGCGCAGGTCGAGCTGGCCGCCGTCCTGGCGGGCATCCTCGAACTGCTGCCTGAGCAGCGGGTGCAGGCTCACGGGCGCGCCTGCGGACGGTGTCCGCCGCAGCCTCTGGACCGTCGGATGTTGCGGACGCCTCGGCTCATCTGTGTGACCGCACCCCCGCCCCGGACCCGGGCGACGGGGGGGCGAGCGCGATAGTAGGCGGGTCGGCATCCGAAGGGGTGTGAACGGGGTCGCAATCGCCGGCCCCGGGGGTGCAGGGGCCGGTTCCGTCGGAGGAGCAGCGGCATTCGGCTACAATCCGGGCACCTCCACGGCCGTTCGCTGCATGGTTCCCGAGACGTCCGACCACCTTCCGAGCACGCACCCCCTGATCGGGCGCGACGACCCGCCGCCTTTCGCGGTCCTCCACGAGCACGGATCGGCACCGGCGCTGGTCATCTGCGACCATGCGAGCCGCGCGTTCCCGAGGGGCATGCGGCGCCTCGGGCTGCCCGAGCTGCCGAGCTGGCAGCACATCGCCTGGGACATCGGCGCCGGGGAACTGGCCCGCGGGCTCTCGAACGCGCTCGACGCCCCTGCGGTGCTCGCGGGCTATTCGCGCCTGATCGTCGACTGCAACCGCCGGCCGGACGACCCGGAGGCTTTCCGCCGCGAGAGCGACGGCTGGACCATTCCCGGCAACCAGGCGCTGTCCGAATTCGAGCGCCGCGTGCGGCTCGCCTGCTTCTTCGATCCGTACCACGAGGCGATCGCCGCGATGCTGGCCGGCTTCAGGGTCCGCGAGGTGGTGCCGCTCGTGATCTCCGTCCACACGTTCACGCCGGAGATGGCGGGCTTCCAGCGGCCCTGGCACATCGGCGTGCTCTGGGACAAGGACGAACCGAGCGCGCGCCGGCTGATCGACGGCCTGTCGGCGGTCGATGGGCTCGTGGTCGGCGACAACGAGCCCTACAGCGGACGCCATCCGTCCGACTATTCAATCGACCACCACGCCGAGGCCGCGGGCCTGCCGCACGTGTGCATCGAAGTCCGGCAGGACCAGCTCGAGTCGCCCGCGGGCACCGAGCGCTGGGTCCGACTGCTCGCGAAACTGCTTCGGGAACTCGTCGAGGATCCGACGCTGCGTCGCCTCCGCACGACCGAGACGTCATGGCGACGCGCGAACCTCCGCTGACGCTCGGCATCGAGGAGGAATACCTGCTCGTCGACCGCGGGACCGGCGCGGTCGCCGCCGAGCCGCCCGAGGAGCTCTTCGCGGCGCTGCACGACCGCACCGCAGGGCGCGCATTCCCGGAGTTCCTGCGGGCGCAGGTCGAGGTCGCCACGCCGGTGTGCCGCGACATCGGCGAGGCTCGCGTGGCGCTCGGGGGCCTCAGGCGCGCGGTGATCGAGGAGGCGGGGCGCTACGGCCTCGCGCCGATCGCGGCCTCGAGCCATCCGTTCTCGCTGACTTCCCGGCAGAAGCGCACGGACAAGGAACGCTACGTCGCGCTGCTCGAGGAGATGCAGGGTGCGGCGCGCCGGATGATGATCTGCGGCCTGCACGTGCACGTGGGCATCGACGACGACGACCTGCGCATCGACCTGATGAACCAGCTCACGTACTTCCTGCCGCACCTGCTCGCGCTGTCGTGCAGCTCGCCGTTCTGGGAAGGGGAGCGCACGGGCCTCATGTCGTTCCGGCTCATGATCTTCAACGGGGTGCCGCGCACCGGCTTGCCGGAGCCGTTCTCGAGCTGGGGCGAGTACCGCCGCCACACCGACGTCCTCGTCGAGACCGGCATCATCGCGGACACCTCCCGCATCTGGTGGGATCTCCGGCCGAGCGTGCGCTACCCGACGCTCGAGACGCGGGTGATGGACTGCTGCACGACGCTCGAGGACGCGCTCAGTCTCGCGGCGCTCAACCAGTGCCTGCTACGCATGCTCTACCGGTTGCGCCGTGGCAACCAGCGCTGGAGGCTGTACTCGCACCTGCTGCTCGCGGAGAACCGCTGGCGCGCGATGCGCTACTCCTACGACGCGGGGCTCCTCGACCTCGGGCGGCAGCGAGTGGTGCCTTACGCCGAGCTGCTCGAGGAACTCATCGAGATCGTCCGCGAGGACGCCGTCGCGCTCGGTTGCCTGCCGGAGGTCGAGCGGCTGCGCGAGATCCTGGTGCGGGGCACCAGCGCGCACAGGCAGCTCGCGGTGCACGAGCGAGCGAAGCAGGGCGGGGCGACCGATGCGGAGGCGCTCGAGGCCGTGGTCGACTGGCTGGTCGAGGAGACGGCCCGCGTATGATCGACCGTCGCGTCTGCGTCGCGCCGATGATGGACTACACCGACCGCCATTGCCGCTATCTGTTGCGGCTGGTGAGCCCCGGGGCGCTGCTCTACACCGAGATGGTTACCGCGCAGGCGCTCGCGCACGGCGACCCGGAGCGACTGCTCGCGTTCGACGGCGCGGAACACCCGGTCGCGTTGCAGCTCGGCGGTTCGGACCCGAAGCTGCTCGCGGCAGCAGCAAAGCTCGGTGCGGCCCGCGGCTACGACGAGATCAACCTGAACGTCGGCTGCCCGAGCGACCGCGTGCAGAGCGGCAGGTTCGGCGCGTGCCTGATGGCGGCGCCCGGCCTCGTGGCCGACTGCGTCCGGGCGATGCGAGAGGCCGTCGCGGTACCGGTGACCGTGAAGTGCCGCATCGGCATCGACGACCACGACGACTACGACTTCTTCGCGCGATTCGTCTCGACCGTGCGCGATGCGGGCGTCGGGACCTTCATCGTTCACGCGCGCAAGGCGTACCTGCAGGGACTGAGCCCCCGCGAGAACCGCGAGGTGCCGCCGCTCCGCTACGAAGTCCCGCAGCGGCTCAAGCGGGAGAACCCGGATCTCGAAGTCGTGTTGAACGGCGGGCTCCGCTCGGTCGGCGACGTCGGGGAGTGGCTGCCGGGTTTCGACGGCGTGATGCTCGGCCGGCAGGTCTGGCAGGAGCCGTGGCTGCTCGCGCAGCTGCACCGTGCCTTCGTCGACCCATCGTGGCAGCCCCTCGCACGCCACGAGATCGTGGAGCGCTATGCAGTCTACGCGGAGGCACGGCTCGCCGAGGGCCATCGCCTTTCGTCCTTGCTGCGTCCCGTGCAGGGGCTCTACTCGGGAGTCGCGGGCTCTCGCTCATGGCGCCGGTACCTGAGCGAGGAGGGCGTGCGGCCCGGCGCCGGCGTGTCCGTGCTGCGCTCCTCCCTGCGCGTCTTCGATGTCGCTGCCTGAGGCGCATCGGAAGCTATACTCGCGGGGCCCGTCGTCGTTCCGGGGGTCCACCGGGCGGGCATTGGGGTTCTTCCGCACATGATTACCGAAACGGAAGTCGCCGTCCTGTTCGCGGACGTCGTCGGCAGCACGCGGCTCTACGAGTCGCTTGGCGACCAGGCGGCGCGCGACAAGATCGTTGCGTGCGTGGCGGTGATGTGCGAGGCGACGAGCCGCAACCGCGGCAGCGTCATCAAGACGATCGGGGACGAGATCCTCGCGATCTTCCCGACCGCGGACGACGCCGTGAATGCCGCCGCCGAGATGCAGCACGACGTCGGGGCGCACCCCGCGCTCGTCGTTCACGGGCAGCACATCGCGATCCGCATCGGCTGCCACTACGGCCCGGTGGTGCTCGAGAGCAAGGACATCTTCGGCTCGTCGGTGCACACGGCGAACCGGATGACCAGCCAGGCGAAGGCGGGGCAGATCATCCTCTCGGCGGACACGTTCCAGCGCCTGTCGGCCGAGTGGCGGGCCGTCACACGGCAGATCGACCTCACGCCGGTACGCGGCCACAGCGAGGACGTCGAGCTCTTCGAGGTCGTGTGGCAGCAGGAGGACGCGACGAGCATGCTGCCGTCGATCGCCATCGACGCACGCACCGGCCACCGGCCGAAGCGCGTCCGGCTGCGCTACCGCGGGCGCGAGTACGTGCTCGGCGACGGCAAGGAGTCCCTGACGCTTGGCCGTTCGGAAGAGAACGACATCGTGGTGAAGGGGCACCTGGTGTCCCGCATCCACGCGCGCATCGAACTCGCTCGCAGCAAGTTCCTGCTCGTGGACCAGAGCACGAACGGATCGTTCGTCACGACCGAGGAAGGCAAGGAAGCGTTCGTGCGCCGCGACTCGGTCGCGCTCCGCGACCGCGGCCTGATAGGCCTCGGGCACCTGCCGGAGCCGGGCTCGCCCGAAGCGATACGCTACCAGCTCGAGGACTGACGGCCGTCGCGCGCCCTCCCCGTGCAGGGCGCGCCTGCCGACTCAGCCGAGCGCCTGCTTCACGCGCTGGTACTCGGAGCGCAGCGCGGGCGGAAGCCGGCCTCCGAACTCCTCGAGGTAGCGGCCGATGTCGTCGATCTCGCGATGCCACGCCGCGACGTCGACTTCGAGCAACTGCTGCAGCGCGCCGTCCGGCAGCGCGACGCCCTTGACGTCGATGTCTTCCTTGCGCGGCAGGTAGCCGATCGGCGTCG
>RPQJ01000110.1 GCA_003819815.1 Lysobacterales bacterium | reverse complement strand
TGGTGCTCGAGACCGGCGAGGCGCGCGAGGTGCACCACTTCGCGCTGCTGATCGGCTATGGCGTGAGCGCCATCAACCCGTACCTCGCCTTCGAGACGCTCGACCGCATGATCGCCGAGGGCATGCTGACGGGCGTCGACCACAAGACCGCGTGCCGCAACTTCGTGAAGGCGGCGGCCAAGGGCGTGATCAAGGTCGCCTCGAAGATGGGCATCTCCTCGCTGCAGAGCTACCGCGGCGCGCAGGTGTTCGAGGCGGTGGGGCTCAGGCAGGACGTCATCGACGACTACTTCAGCTGGACGCCGTCGCGCGTGGGCGGCATCGGCACCGACGTGATCGCGCAGGAAGTGCTGATGCGCCACCAGGCCGCGTTCCCCGAGCGCCCGCTCGAGCGGCACGCGCTGCCGGTGGGCGGCCAGTACCAGTGGCGCTCCGACGGCGAGTACCACCTCTTCAACCCCGAGTCGATCCACCGCCTGCAGAAGTCCGTGCGCACCGGCAGCTACGCGACGTTCAGGTCGTACTCGGCGCTGATAGACGACCAGTCTAGGAACCTCTGCACGCTGCGCGGGCTGCTCGATTTCAAGCCGGCCGAGCCGGTGCCGCTCGAGGAGGTCGAGTCCGTCGAGTCGCTCGTGAAGCGCTTCAAGACGGGCGCGATGTCATACGGCTCGATCAGCAAGGAGGCGCACGAGACCCTCGCGATCGCCATGAACCGCATCGGCGGCAAGTCGAACACCGGCGAGGGCGGCGAGGACCCGGAGCGGTTCGTGCCGCTGCCGAACGGCGACTCGCGCAACTCCGCGATCAAGCAGGTGGCCTCGGGCCGCTTCGGCGTGACGAGCGAGTACCTCGTGAGCGCGAAGGAACTGCAGATCAAGATGGCGCAGGGCGCGAAGCCCGGCGAGGGCGGACAGCTGCCGGGCACGAAGGTCTACCCGTGGGTCGCGAAGACCCGGCACACGACGGCGGGCGTCGGGCTCATCTCGCCGCCGCCGCACCACGACATTTACTCGATCGAGGACCTGGCCGAACTGATCCACGACCTCAAGAACGCCAATCGCGAGGCGCGGATCAGCGTCAAGCTCGTGGCGGAGGTCGGCGTCGGCACGATCGCCGCGGGCGTCGCGAAGGCGCACGCCGACGTGGTGCTCGTGAGCGGCTACGACGGCGGTACCGGTGCCTCGCCGCAGACCGCGATCGCGCACGCGGGTCTTCCGTGGGAGCTCGGCCTGGCCGAGACGCACCAGACGCTGGTGCTGAACAACCTCCGCAGCCGAATCGCGGTCGAGACCGACGGGCAGCTCAAGACCGGCCGCGACGTCGCGATCGCCGCGCTGCTCGGCGCCGAAGAATTCGGGTTCGCCACGGCGCCGCTCGTCGCGACGGGCTGCATCATGATGCGGGTCTGCCACCTGAACACCTGCCCCGCCGGCGTCGCGACGCAGGATCCGCGGCTGCGCGAGAAGTTCCAGGGCAAGCCCGAGCACGTCGTGAACTTCATGCGCTTCGTCGCCGAGGAGCTGCGGGAGATCATGGCGAGCCTCGGCTTCCGGACGCTCGAGGAGATGGTGGGCCGGGTCGACCGGCTCGAGCCGCGCGCGGCGATCGAGCACTGGAAGGCAAAGGGCCTCGACTTCTCGAACCTGCTCTACGCGCCCGAGGTCGACCCGGACTGGGGCCGCTACTGCCAGGACGAGCAGGACCACGGCATCGAGCGCTCGCTCGACGCGACCGTGCTCCTCGAGCTCTGCCGGCCCGCGATCGAGCGCGGCGAGGACGTCGTCGCCGAGCTCGCGGTCCGCAACGTCAACCGCGTCGTGGGCACCATCACCGGCAGCGAGATCACGCGCCGCTACGGCGCGAAGGGCCTGCCCGAGGACACGATTCGCCTGCACTTTCGCGGCTCGGCCGGCCAGAGCTTCGGCGCCTTCATCCCGCCGGGCATGTCGCTCTCGCTCGAAGGCGACGCGAACGACTACGTCGGCAAGGGGCTCTCGGGCGGCAAGATCGCGGTGTTCCCGCCGCGCGAGGCGGCCTTCGCGGCCGAGGAGAACGTCATCGTCGGCAACGTCGCGCTCTATGGCGCGACCTCGGGCGAGGCCTACATCCGCGGCGTCGCGGGCGAGCGCTTCTGCGTCCGCAACAGCGGCGTGAGCGCCGTCGTCGAGGGCGTGGGCGACCACGGCTGCGAATACATGACCGGCGGCCGCGTCGTCGTGCTCGGGGAGACGGGGCGCAACTTCGCTGCGGGCATGTCGGGCGGCATCGCCTATGTGCTCGACGAGGCGGGCACGTTCCGCTCGCGCGTCAACACGCAGATGGTGGACCTCGAGAAGCTCGAGGACGCGGCCGAGATCACGGCGGTCCGCCGTCTCGTCGAACGCCACGCCGAGCACACGTCGTCCGCGCGGGCGCGCCAGCTGCTCGACGGCTGGGACCACGCCGTCCCGAAGTTCGTGAAAGTGATCCCGCGCGACTACCGCCGGATGCTCGCCGCGATCGCGCGCGCCGAGGAGCAGGGGCTCGTCGGCGAGGAAGCGATCATGGTGGCCTTCGAGGAGAACGCCCGGGACCTCTCGCGGGTCGGGGGCAACTGAGCGGGCCGGCGGGCCCCGGAAGAAGTAGATGGGTAAGCCAACGGGATTCATCGAGTACCTGCGGGAACTGCCGGTCGACCGGCCCCCGCTCGCGCGCATCGCGGACTGGAAGGAGTTCCACCCTCACCTCGAGGAGAAGCGGCTGCGCCAGCAGGGCGCCCGCTGCATGGACTGCGGCGTGCCGTTCTGCCACACCGGCAAGCTGATCAGCGGCTCGGCCTCGGGCTGCCCGATCAACAACGTCATCCCGGAGTGGAACGACCTCGTCTACCGCGGGCTGTGGCGCGAGGCGCTCGACCGCCTGCACATGACGAACAACTTTCCGGAGTTCACCGGCCGCGTCTGCCCGGCGCCGTGCGAGGGCTCCTGCGTGCTCGGCATCAACGACCCGCCGGTCACCATCAAGAACATCGAGGCGGAGATCATCGACCGCGGCTGGGACGAAGGCTGGGTGCTGCCGGAGGTGCCGAAGGTGCGCACCGGCAAGCGCGTCGCCGTGATCGGCTCCGGTCCCGCGGGACTCGCGGCGGCCGAGCAGCTGAATCGCGCGGGGCACCTCGTCACGGTGCTCGAGCGCGAGGACCGGCCGGGCGGCCTCCTGATGTACGGCATCCCGAACATGAAGCTCGACAAGCGCGAGGTCGTGCTGCGCCGCATCGAGGTGATGGAGCAGTCGGGGATCAAGTTCATCTGCAACGCGAACGTCGGCGACAACGTCGAGGCGCAGCTGCTGCTGCGCGACTTCGACGCGACGGTCCTCTGCACGGGCGCCACGCATCCGCGCGACCTCGGCGTCGAGGGGCGCCGGCTCGCCGGGGTGCACTTCGCCATGGACTACCTGACGGCGTCCACGAAGGCGCTGCTCGACGGCGGACCGGAGGCGAGCCCGCTGCACGCGCGCGAACGGGACGTGGTCGTGATCGGCGGCGGCGACACGGGTACCGACTGCGTCGGGACCGCGCTGCGCCAGGGCTGCCGCAGCCTGGTGCAGGTCGAGATCATGCCGAGGCCGCCGCTCGAGCGCGCCCCGGACAACCCCTGGCCCGAATGGCCAAAGGTCTACAAGCTCGACTACGGCCAGGAGGAAGCGGCCGCCCGCTTCGGCGCGGACCCGCGCGTCTACGTGACGACCGTGCAGAAGTTCGTCGGCGACGCCGACGGGCGGCTCGCGGAGATCGTCACCGTCGAGGTCCGGTGGGAACGCAACGCCCAGGGACAGTTCGTGCCGGTCGAGGTGCCCGGCACCGAGCGGACCCGGCCGGCCCAGCTCGCGCTGCTCGCGATGGGCTTCCTTGGCCCCGAGCAGCCCCTGCTCAATGATCTCGGCGTCGAATGTGACGCCCGCAGCAACGTCCGGGCCGAACATGGGCGATACTCC
This sequence comes from Lysobacterales bacterium, assembly GCA_003819815.1. Lineage (GTDB taxonomy): Bacteria > Pseudomonadota > Gammaproteobacteria > Steroidobacterales > Steroidobacteraceae > RPQJ01. The sequence goes on along the minus strand of RPQJ01000110.1, from coordinate 7,633 downwards.
ACGAACCTTAAGGGCGTCTTCGCCGCCGGGGACTGCCGCCGCGGCCAGAGCCTGGTCGTGTGGGCGATCAACGAGGGTCGCGGCGCCGCGCGTGAGTGCGACCGCTACCTGATGGGACGGACCGACCTGCCCTGAAGCGGTCCGTCGAGGAGGCACGGCCTTGTCGACGACAGCCAAGACGACGAGGAAATCCCGGCCCCCGCGCGGCTGGGGGCTTTCGATCGCGCTCTGGCTGGTGTCGGGCTTCGTGCTCGTCATCGCCGCGTTCGTCACGGGCACCCTGCTCGCCAAGCGCGGCACCGAGCTCGCGACCCAGGAACTCGAGCGCGTCCGCCACGAGATCGCGCCGATGACGCGGACGGCGCGCCAGCTCGGCGAGAGCGCCGCCACCTTCGACCGCGCCGTCCTCGCGAGCCTCGGCACCGACCTGCCGCAGTACCGCGTCGATCTCGCGCAGGCCGGCGAACGGCTCGCGCTGCACATCAACGAAGCCGGACCGGCCGGCCCGTCGTTCGAGACCGCCGATGCCGGCGCGTCGCTGCGCGACGACGTGGCTGCGCACCAGGCCGCCGGATTCCGTCTCGCCGAGCTGCGCGAGAGCCGGCGCTCGACGATCGTCCGGCTCGAGGCGGTCTACCTGAAGCTCGCGGACCGCATCTCGGCCGGCGGCAGCGCCGGCGTCCGCGTGGGCGAATCCGTGATCACGCGCCCCCTGATGCAGGAAATCGCGCTCGCGCTGGATGCGGCCCGCAACGACGCGCTGCGCGAAGGCAGCCAGCGGGCCATGAGGGAAACGCCCGGCGAGGCCCGCTTCCGCACGACCCTCGAACGCTACGACGCGGAGCTCCGCCGCTCGCCGGGCCTCGCCTGGCTCGCGCTCGTGAACGAAGACTACGCGCGTGCGGTGAGCCTGCGCCGCTCTGCCGACTCGCTGCAGGGCCGGATCGAGGCCGAACGCACCGTCTTCACGACGGCCGGCGAGGCGCTAGCCACGCGCATCCGCGAGCAGTACGAGACCCCCGCCTGGAACCGCTTCACGGACGGCACGATCGCCGCGGGACTCGCGCTGGAGCGGGCCGGACAGGACGTCGCCGACGCGACCGCCAAGGCGATCCTCGCGGCGCTGCTCGTGCTCTCGATCACGGCCATCGTGATCACGTGGCCCATCCGCCGGCTGACGGCGGGCGCGCGCCGCCTCGCCGCGGGCGACCTCACGACGCGCGTGCGGCCGGGCGGCGCGAGCGAAGTCGACGCGCTCGCGCGCACCTTCAACCGCATGGCCGAGGAGCTCGACGCCGCGGAGCGGGCGGTCCGCAGCTACCAGGCGCAGCTCGAGCAGCGCGTCACCGAGCGCACCCAGCAGCTGCAGCACCTCGCCGAGCACGACCCGCTCACCAACCTGCCGAACCGCCGCCAGCTGTTCCAGTACCTGTCCGACCGGATCGCGGCCGCGGCGCAGACCGGCGACCGGCTCGCGGTGCTGTTCCTCGACCTCGACAACTTCAAGACCGTCAACGACAGCCTCGGCCACGAGTTCGGCGACCGCGTGCTGACCGAGATCGGCGAGCGGCTGCGCCTGCTGAGCAGCGAGACCGGCTTCATCGCGCGCCTCGGCGGCGACGAGTTCACGCTGGTGTTCCCGTTCTCGGGTTCGATCGACGAGATCGAGACGCGTGCGGCGACGCTGGTCGCGCGCTTCCAGCGGCCGCTGCAGGTGGATCGCCGCGAGATCGCGATCGGCGTGAGCTGCGGCGCGGCGATCTACCCGGACCACGGCGGCGACGCCGCCTCCCTGCTGCGCGCCGCGGACGCCGCGCTGTTCCGCGCCAAGGAGCTCGGGCGCAATCGGCTCTGCACCTACGACCCGGCGCTGCTCGTCGCGGCGTCTAACCGCTTCCGGGTCGAGCAGGCCCTGCGCCGCGCGATCGACGCCGGCGAATTCGTGCTGCATTACCAGCCACAGGTGTGCCTGGGGCGCCTCGAGACGACGACGGTCGAGGCGCTGCTCCGGTGGAAGCAGAGCAACTCCGTGATCGTTCCTGCCGGCGAGTTCATCGCGATCGCCGAGCAGTCGGGCCTGATGCTCGACCTGAACGACTGGATCCTCGAGCAGGCGGCGCGCGACGTGCGGACCTGGCGCGACGCGGGCTGGGCCGACGCGCGCGTCGCGATCAACGTCTCGGCGCAGCAGTTCATCTCCGGCGACTTCCTGGGCGACGTCGAGCGGCTGCTCGCGCGCCACGACCTGCCGCCGGACGCGATCGAGCTCGAGCTCACCGAGAACATGCTGCAGACCGGCGCCATCACGGTCGAGACGCTGCGCTCGCTCAAGCTGATGGGCATCGCGACGGCGCTCGACGACTTCGGCACGGGCTACTCGTCGCTCACCTCGCTCGAGCAGCTGCCGCTCACGCGCGTCAAGCTCGACCGCAGCGTGCTCGCGGAGGTGGACTCGAACCCCCGGGCGGCCTCGATCGCGAACTCGATCATCGCGCTCTGCCGCAGCCTCGGGCTGCAGGTGACGATCGAGGGAGTGGAGCGGCCGAGCCAGCTCGATTTCCTGTCGGCGTCCGGGGACGTGAGCGTGCAGGGTTTCCTCATCGCCCGGCCCGCCGACGCGTCCGAGATCCTCGGCATCGGCGCTGCGATGAAGCCCCGCATGCGCGCGCTGATGGAGGCGGCCGAGCGCGGCCGCCCGACGCTCGCCGGCGACGATCCGGACGGCACGATCACGCGACTCCGGCGTCGCCCTCGCTGAGCCTCGCCGCGCCGACGATCAGCTCCGGAATTCGCAGGCCCGCCAGGCCGGCCGGGCGCGCATCTTCTGCACGTAGGCGCGGATCGCGGGATAGGCCGCGACGTACTCGCCCGCCAGATCGAACGCGTCGAGCAGCGGCCCGTAGCAGCAGTCGACCAGCGAGAACTCGTCGCCGAGCATCCACGTGCTGCGGGACAGGTGGCCGTCGAGGACGGAGAGGTAGCGCGCGCCGTCCTTCTGCGCCTGCTCGAGCGCGAGCGTGTCCGCGGGCCGGTTCATCAGCCGCTTGACGTAGCCCTCGAGCCAGAGCCGGCCAACCGGCGCGGAGAGGTGGCACGACTCGAAGTACATCCATTTCGCGGCGCGGCCCTTGCCCTCGGCCTCGCCCGGCCACAGCTTGTGCGTGCGCTCGCCGAGATAAAGCAGGATCGCGTTCGACTCCCAGAGCGTGTACGGCCCCCAGGTGAGCACGGGCACCTTGCGGTTCGGATTGAGCTCGCCCACGAGTTCCGCGTGCTGCCCACCGCGCGCGAGGTCCACGGTGACGAGCGAGTACTCGAGCTTCAGTTCCTCGATCGCGAGCCGGACCTTCTGCGGATTCGGCGACCAGTACCAGTAGAGCGTCAGCATGGTCGGCTCAGAGGATCGCCTCGCGCCGCTCGCCGCGCTCGTACACCACGTGCGCGCGCCCCACCAGCAGCGGGTCGAGCGGGCCGATGCGGTCGAGGTCCTTGTTCGTGTACGGCAGCTTGTGCAGCACGTAGCGCATCGCGTTCAGGCGCGCGCGCTTCTTGCAGTCGGACTTGATGACCGTCCACGGCGCGTCCGCGGTGTCCGTATAGAAGAACATCGCCTCCTTGGCCTTCGTGTACTCCTCCCACTTGTCGAGCGAGGCGAGGTCGACCGGGCTCAGCTTCCACTGCTTGAGCGGATGCGACCGGCGCTCCTTGAACCGGCGCCGCTGCTCCTCGCGGCTCACCGAGAACCAGTACTTGATGAGGTGCAGGCCGCTGCGGGCGAGGTTTCGCTCGAACTCCGGCGCCTGTCGCATGAACTCGAGGTACTCGTCGTCGGTGCAGAAGCCCATGACGCGCTCGACGCCCGCGCGGTTGTACCAGGAGCGGTCGAACATCACGATCTCGCCGCGCGTCGGCAGGTGCTCGACGTAGCGCTGGAAGTACCACTGCCCGCGCTCCATCTCGCTCGGCTTCTCGAGCGCGACGACGCGCGCGCCGCGGGGGTTCAGGTGCTCCATGAAGCGCTTGATGGTGCCCCCCTTGCCGGCCGCGTCGCGGCCTTCGAAGAGGATCACCACGCGCTGGCCCGTCTCCTTGACCCACGCCTGCAGCTTCAGGAGCTCGACCTGCAGCTCGTACTTCTTGCGCTCGTACGTGCGGCGCGCCATCAGGTGCTTGTACGGATAGCTGCCTTCGCGCCAGCCGTCGGCGAGTTCGCCGTCCGCCTTGTCGTGGCGGGCCCGGCGCGCGACGTCCTCCTTCTGCTGCAGCAGGTTGCGGAGGGCCACGATGTCGTCCGGGGCCGCGCCCTGGAGTATCGAGTCGAATGCGTCGATCAGTCCGCCGGGGTCGCCCTTGGCTGCGCGGGAGAGGATGTCGCTCACCGCGTAGGCCTTCGACTCGAGGGCGGCATCCACCGCCTCGCCGACGGCGTAGTCCTGGATGCCGCTTTCGGTCAGGTCGGGCGGCACGTCGCCCCCGGCTACGGTCCGTGCGCGGCGGCTGGTGCGCCGGCGGCGCGGATTTCTACGGGGTGCGGCTTCCTGCACCGGCTCCAGGTCGGGCCGGTCCTGCTCTTGGTCGTCCATCGTCGGCTCCTGACGGGAAATGCTTGCCTCGTGGGCAAGCCTACCGTCCGGCTCCTGCCGGGGCGTCCGCAGAATCCGAAGCGGACGGGAGCCGCCGCAGCGGCGGGCATGCAGACTCGCCCGGACCTGGCACCCGGGCTGCCCCTGGGGCTGCCCCCGGCCGTCCCTCAGGCCGACGCCCCGGCCGACGCCGCGCGCCCCGCGGCATCCTTCCGGCCGCGCCAGTCGGCGATCCAGCGGAAGAACACCGGCACGAACAGCGTCGCGACGAAGGTCGCGGCGAGCATCCCGCCGATGACGCCGGTCGCGATCGAGTGGCGGCTCGCCGCTCCCGCGCCGGTGCTGATCGCGAGCGGGGTGACGCCCAGGATGAACGCGAGCGAGGTCATCACGATCGGACGGAAGCGCAGACGCGCGCCCTCGACGGCCGCCTCGACGACCGGGATGCCCTCCTGCACCTTCATCTGCGCGAATTCGACGATCAGGATCGCGTTCTTCGAGGCGAGGCCCACGAGCGTCACGAGCCCGATCTGGAAGTAGATGTCGTTCTCGAGCCCGCGCAGGAACACGGCGAGGAACGCGCCGAAGGCGGCGAAGGGCACCGCGAGGATCACCGCGAAGGGGAGCGTCCAGCGCTCGTACTGCGCCGCGAGCACGAGGAACACCATCAGCACGCCGATCACGAACACGATCCGCGACGCGCCGCCGGTCGCCTTCTCCTGGAAGGAGGTTCCCGTCCACGCGAGCGTGTAGCCGTCGGGCAGCGATTCGCGCGCGACCTGCTCCATCACCTCGAGCGCCTCGCCCGAGCTGTAGCCGGGCGCCGGCCCGCCGAGCACCTTTGCCGACGGGAACACGTTGTAGCGCTCGATCACCTCGGGCCCCGTTACTTCGCGCACGCTCACGAGCGTCGTGAGCGGGATCAGCTCCCCGCCGTTCGTGCGCACGTACACGTTGCGGATGTCGTCCGTCGTCGCGCGGAATTCCGCCTCGGACTGCAGGTGCACGCGGAACACCCGGCCGTCGCGGTTGAAGTCGTTGACGTAGAGCGCGCCGAAGGTGCTCTGCAGCGTGTCGAATACCTGGTTCACGTCGACACCCAGGGTCTTCGCCTTCTCGCGATCGAGGTCGATGCGGACCTGCGGCACGCTCGCGGAATAGGTGGTCGTGACGCCGGCGAGCTCGGGCCGCCCGGCCGCGGCCGCCACGAGCTTCTGGGCCGCCGCCTCGAGCGCCCGGTAGTCGCCGCCCGTGCGGGACTGCACGTAGCCATCGAAGCCGCCGGTCATGCTGAGCCCCTCGATGGGCGGCGGCTCGAACGCGAGCACGAAGGCGTCCTTGATCTGCGACCCGACGCCGAACACGTAGCCCGCGACGCCCTTGGCCGACATCTCGGCACCCTCGCGCTCCGACCAGTCCTTGAGGTTGACCCACGTGATGCCGGTGTTGGTGCGCAGCGTGAACGTGAGCGCGTCGAGGCCCGAGAAGGTCATCACCTCCGCGACGGCCGGGTTCGCGAGCAGCGCCTCGGTGAGGCGCGCGTTGACCGCCTCGGTGCGCTTAAGCGAGGCCGCGTCCTGCAGGATCGGGATCACCATCACGTAGCCCTGGTCCTCCGCCGGCGCGAGCGAGGCCGGCACGGCGCGGACCAGCGCGACGGTTGCCGCAATCATGATCACGAACAGCGCGGCCGCGAGCACGCCGTGCCGCAGCAGGTAGGCGACGCCCGACGCGTAGCGCCCCGTCATCTGCGCGAACCAGTCGTTGAAGCGGTGCAGCACGCCGTGGCTCGTCACGTCCTCGCGCCGCAGGATCGCGGCGCAGAGCGCCGGGGTGAGCGTTAGCGCGACGAAGCCCGAGATCGCGACCGAGACCGCGATCGTGATCGCGAACTGCCGGTACATCTCGCCCACGAGCCCGCCGAGGAACGCGACCGGCAGGAACACGGCCGTCAGCACGAACACGATCGCGATGACCGGCCGCGTGACCTGGGTCATCGCCTTGATCGTCGCGTCCCGCGGCGTGAGCCCCTCGCTCGCCATGATGCGCTCGACGTTCTCGAGCACGACGATCGCGTCGTCGACGACGATGCCGATGGCGAGCACCATGCCGAAGAGCGTGAGCGTGTTGACCGAGAAGCCGAGCAGCAGCATCGCGCCGAACGTGCCGATCAGCGAGACGGGCACGGCGAGCATCGGAATCAGCGTCGCGCGCCAGTTCTGCAGGAACAGGAACACGACCGCGAAGACGAGCGCCATCGCCTCCGCGAGGGTCTTCAGCACCTCGACGATCGAGACCTTGACGTACACGGTCGTGTCGTAGGGTATCGACCAGTCGAGTCCGGCCGGGAACGCTCCTTCGAGCTCGGCCATGCGCGCGCGGACCGCGCCGCCGACCTCGAGCGCGTTGGCGCCCGGCTTCAGGAAGATGCCGATCGGCACCGTGGGCCGGCCGTTGCGGGTCGCCGAGAATCCATAGTCGCGCGAGCCGAGCTCGACGCGCGCCACGTCACCGAGGCGGACGATGCCGGCGTCCCCGGCCCGCAGCACGATCTGCTCGAACTGCTCGGGTTCCGCGAGCCGGCCGAGCGTGGTGACCGAGAACGTGAACCCGGAGTCGTTCGGCATCGGCTCCTCGCCGATGCGGCCCGCGGCGAACTGCGCGTTCTGCTCGCGGATCGCCGCCGCGACGTCGGACGGCGTCAGGCCCAGCTCCGCGAGCCGGTCCGGCCGCAGCCAGACCCGCATCGAATAGTCCTTGGCGCCGAAGATCTGCGCGTCGCCGACGCCGGGGATGCGCCGGAGCTCGTCGACGACGTTGAGCAGCGCGAAGTTCGAGATGAACACCGCGTCGAAGCGCGGGTCCCCGGAATCGAGCGCGATGATCTGCAGGAACGAGGTCGACCGCTTGCGCACGCTGACGCCCTGTCGGCGCACCTCTTCGGGAAGCTGCGACAGCGCCGTCTGCACGCGGTTGCTGACGTTGATGGCCGCGAGGTCCGGGCTCGTGCCGATCGCGAAGGTGATCGTCATCGCGAGCGAGCCGTTGCC
>RPQJ01000109.1 GCA_003819815.1 Lysobacterales bacterium | reverse complement strand
CGCTGCCGCACGACACGTGGATCAGGCTCGCGATCTGGTCCGCGATCGGCTTTGCGATCTACTTCGGCTACGGGTTCTGGAACAGCAAGCTGCGGGTGCAGGGCGCGGCGGGCTGAGCCCCGTCTCAGGCTTTGGTTCGCCTCGACGAGTGGTGGGGAGGGCGTTTCCCGGGACGCCGTGAACCCATCCCTGGGGGCTCCGGGCGCGGCGTCCCTGCCGCGCACGGCCCGGCCAGGCCGCTCCGGCCGGACGCTGCGCGCGGCTGGTAGCGCTGCGCGAGTGTGGCTGACGCTTCTGGCGCGTTGCGGCGGGCTGCGCGGCATGCCGCGCAGCCGCAATGAGAGGTGAAGGCGCAGCCGCATCCTGCGAGCGCGCAAGCAATCGCGACAGCGTGATCGAGCGTCCGGGCGTGGACCGGGAGGGGGCCTTCCCGGGCCGTCCGCCGCAGGGACGCGGCGCCCGGAGCCTACAGGGAGGTACTCGCGGCGTCCCGGGAGGGCCCCCTCCCGGTCGACGCCCGGACGCGAGCAGCTGCAGCGCCCAGACCATGCGAGCTAGGAGCGCGACTGCCGCCGCTGCAGGAAGATGAGCTGCTCGAACAGGTGCACGTCCTGCTCGTTCTTGAGCAGCGCGCCGTGGAGCGGCGGCAGGCTCTTGCGCGGGTCGTCGGTGCGCAGCGCCTCGGGCGGCACGTCTTCGGCGAGCAGCAGCTTGAGCCAGTCGAGGAGTTCCGAGGTCGACGGCTTCTTCTTGAGTCCCGGCACCTCGCGCAGCTTGTAGAAAGCATTCAGCGCCTCCGACAGCAGCTCGCGCTTCAGGTCCGGGAAATGCACGGCGACGATGCGCGTCATCGTCTCGGCGTCCGGGAAGCGGATGAAGTGGAAGAAGCAGCGGCGCAGGAACGCGTCGGGCAGCTCCTTCTCGTTGTTGCTCGTGATCACGACGATCGGCCGCTTCTTCGCCTTCACGAACTCGCGAGTCTCGTGGACGTAGAACTCCATTCGGTCGAGCTCGAGCAGCAGGTCGTTCGGGAACTCGATGTCGGCCTTGTCGATCTCGTCGATCAGGAGCACCGCCTGCTCGTCGCTCTCGAACGCCTCCCACAGCCGTCCCTTGACGATGTAGTTGCGGATGTCGTGGACCTTCGCCTCGCCGAGCTGCGAGTCGCGCAGGCGCGAGACCGCGTCGTACTCGTAGAGGCCGTGCTGCGCCTTCGTCGTCGACTTGATGTGCCAGCGGTGCAGCGGCCGGCCGAGCGCGGCGGCCACCTCCTCCGCGAGCTGGGTCTTGCCGGTGCCCGGTTCGCCCTTGACGAGCAGCGGGCGCGCCAGCGTGACGGCCGCGTTGACGGCCATCATCAGGTCGTCGGTCGCGACGTAGCGTTCCGTTCCGGTGAACTTGCGGCTCAAGCGTCGACCCTCAGCAGCTTCATGGTGTTCGTCCCTCCCGACACGCCCGAAAGTTCCCCGAGCGTCAGGATCAGTTCGTCGCCGGGCTTCACGTGGCCGCGGTCGAGCAGCTCCTTCGAGATGGCGCGATAGAGGCGCGCCGGGTCCGTGTGCACGATGTCGAACGGGACGGGATGCACGCCGCGGTAGAGCGCGACGCGGCGCTGCGTGCGCTCGTGGCGCGTGAACGCGAAGATCGGGATGTCCGAGCGGATGCGCGACATCCAGAGCGGCGTCGAGCCGGACTCGGTCAGCGCGACGATGGCCTCGACGTCCATGTGGTTTGCCGTGAACATCACCGCGCGGGCGATCGCCTGGTCGAAGTGGCGCACCCGCCCTTCGGGTGCCTCGAGGCCGCGCGGGCGCGTGACGAGATAGCTCTCGGCGCCCTCGATCACCTCCGCCATCGCCTCCACCGCGCGGGCGGGGTACTTTCCGACCGCGGACTCGCCCGAGAGCATCACCGCGTCGCTGCCGTCGAGCACGGCGTTCGCGACGTCCGAGACCTCGGCACGCGTCGGCACCGGGCTGTGGATCATGGACTCCATCATCTGGGTCGCCGTGATCGTGACGCGGTCGAGGCCGCGGGCGAGTTGCAGGATCTGCTTCTGCAGCCCGGTGAGCTGGGCGTAGCCCACCTCGACGCCGAGGTCGCCGCGCGCGACCATCACCGCGTCGCTCGCGCGGACGATTTCCTCGAGCCGCGGTATCGCCTCGCTGCGCTCGATCTTCGCGACGATGCGGGCGTCGCTGCCCGCCGCCGAGAGGAGCGCACGCGCTTCGTCGACGTCCGCCGCCTGCCGCACAAACGAGACGGCGAGGTAGTCGACCTCGAGTTCCGCGGCGAGCCGGACGTCTTCCCGGTCCTTGAGCGTGAGCGCCTTGGCCGACAGGCCGCCGCCGCGCCGGTTGATGCCCTTGTGGTCGGACACCTCGCCGCCCGTCGTCACGACGCAGTCGACGCGCGTCCCCACCACGGCGGTCACGCGCATCTCGACCTGGCCGTCGCCGAGGATCAGCTCGTCGCCGGGCTGCACGTCCTTCGCAAGTTCCCGATATGTGATGCCGACGACCTTGTCCGTGCCGTCGTGGGCGTTCAGGTCCGCGTCGAGCGAGAACGGCTCGCCCTCGTTCAGCACGGCCCGCCCGCCGGCGAACCGCTCGATGCGGATCTTCGGGCCCTGCAGGTCCCCGAGGATCGCGACATGCTTGCCGACGGCCGCCGCGGCCTGCCGCACGCCCTCGACGCGGCGTCGCTGGTCGTCAGCCTCGCCGTGCGAGAAGTTCAGCCGGACGACGTCCGCACCCCTGCGGATGACGTCCTCGAGCACGCCCGGTGCGTCCGTGGCCGGGCCCAGGGTAGCGACGATCTTGGTACGACGGAGCATTGGGAGGTGGGTCGGGGTAGGAGAAAGGGGGTAGGGGGTCGTGAGCGTCGGAATGGACGGGAACGGCGGAGGGCCGGGAGGCGCAGGTTCGCAGTTCGGCGCGGAAAACGGAATAGATGTAGAAACGGCCCGCCGGGGCGGGCCGTCCAGATGGCGAGGCCGGAGGGGCCGGCCCGGCGACGGGACCTTCGGCGGGCAAGCGCCCGCCATTCAGTATCCCCGACGCCTGTCCCTTATCCCCTTCGCCGCCTGCAGCCGCGCTCACGCCGCGGCCCGCGCCTCCAGCATCTCCACCGCCGGCAGCTTCTTGCCCTCGAGGAACTCGAGGAACGCGCCGCCCGCCGTCGAGATGTACGAGATGTCCTGCCCGATGCCGTACTTCTCGATGGCCGCGATCGTGTCGCCGCCGCCCGCGATCGAGAACGCCGGGCTGCGCGCGACCGTCTGCGCGAGCACGCGGGTGCCCTCGCCGAACTGGTCGAACTCGAACACCCCGACCGGGCCGTTCCAGACGATCGTGCCGGCGCCCTTCAGCATCGCGGCGAAACGCTCGGCGGTGTCCGGCCCGATGTCGAGGATCATCTCGTCCGCAGCGACGGCGTCCACGGACTTCACATCCGCTTCCGCAGCGGCCGAGAACTCGGTCGCCACCACCACGTCGGTCGGCAGCGGGATCTCGGAGCCCGTCTGGCGCGAGCGATCGAGCAGGCCGCGCGCGGTGTCGACCATGTCGGCCTCGTGCAGCGACTTGCCGATCGGCTTTCCGGCGGCCGCAAGGAACGTGTTCGCGATGCCTCCGCCGATGATCAGCTTGTCCACCTTGGCGAGCAGGTTCTCGAGGACCGTGAGCTTCGTCGACACCTTCGACCCGCCCACGATCGCGACGAGCGGACGCTTCGGGTTGCCGAGCGCCTTCTCGAGTGCCTCGAGCTCGCCTGTGAGCAGCGGGCCTGCGCAGGCGACCGGGGCGAACTTCGCGACGCCGTGGGTGCTCGCCTCGGCGCGGTGCGCCGTCGCGAACGCGTCCATGACATAGACGTCGCAGAGGGCCGCCATCTTCTGCGCGAGCTCGTCCTTGTTCTTCTTCTCGCCCTTGTTGAAGCGGACGTTCTCGAGCAGGACGATCTCGCCGGGCTCGCAGGTCACGCCGTCGAGCCAGTCACGCTCGAAGCGCACCTTGCGGCCGAGGAGCTCCGAGATGCGCGCGGCGACGGGAGCGAGCGAATGCTCCGCGTTGTACACGCCCTCCTCCGGGCGCCCGAGATGCGACATCAGCATCACGCGCGCGCCGGCGGCCAGCGCCGCCTGCATCGTCGGCAGCGACGCGCGGATCCGCGCGTCGCTCGTCACCACGCCGTCCTTGACCGGGACGTTGAGGTCCTCCCGGATCAGGACCCGCTTTCCCTTCAGGTCGACGTCCGTCATCCGCTTGACGCGCACCATGGCGGGCTCCTTGTTCACTTCGAGATGACGCGGGCCATCTCGAGCACCTTGCAGGAGTAGCCCCACTCGTTGTCGTACCACGCGACGACCTTGACGAACGTGTCGTCGAGGGCGATGCCCGCGTCCTTGTCGAACACCGACGTGCAGCTCTCGCCGCGGAAGTCGGTCGCGACGACCTTCTCCTCCGTGTAGCCGAGCACGCCCTTCATCGGGCCCTCGGAAGCTGCCTTCATCGCGTCGCAGATCTCCTGGTACGTCGCGGGCTTCGCGAGCTCGACGGTGAGGTCGACGACCGAGACGTCCGACGTCGGCACGCGGAAGGCCATGCCCGTGAGCTTCTTGTTGAGTTCGGGGATCACCTTGCCGACGGCCTTCGCCGCGCCCGTCGAGGACGGGATGATGTTCTCGAGGATGCCGCGGCCGCCGCGCCAGTCCTTGTTCGAGGGACCGTCGACCGTCTTCTGCGTGGCCGTCGCCGCGTGCACGGTGGTCATGAGGCCGCGCTTGATGCCCCACTTGTCGTTCAGAACCTTGGCGACCGGCGCGAGGCAGTTCGTCGTGCACGAGGCATTCGAGATGATCGCCTGGCCCGCGTATTTCTCGTGGTTCACGCCGTAGACGAACATCGGCGTGTCGTCCTTCGACGGCGCGGACAGGATCACCTTCTTCGCGCCCGCCGCGACGTGCTTCTCGGCCGTTTCCTTCGTGAGGAACAGGCCGGTCGCCTCGATCACGACGTCGGCCCCTATCTCGCCCCACTTGAGCTCGGCCGGGTCCTTGACCGCGGTCAGGCGGATCCGCCGGCCGTCGACCACGAGCGTGCTGCCGTCGACCTTGATGTCGCCCTTGAAGCGGCCGTGCACCGAGTCGTACTTGAGCATGTAGGCGAGGTAATCCGGCTCGAGCAGGTCGTTGATGCCGACGATCTCGATGTCCTTGAAGTCGCGGGCCGCGGCGCGGAAGACCATGCGACCGATGCGACCGAATCCATTGATGCCGACCTTGATAGCCATGTTGATCTCCCGATGAAGATTGCGGACGAAGGGACTACAGGAGCCCCTCCACGATTCGAACGACGTTGTCGCGCGTGAAGCCGAAGTGCTCGAAGAGCTTCTTCGCTGGCGCCGATGCGCCGAAGGTTTCCATGCCGACGACCGCGCCGCGGTCGCCCACGTAGCGCCACCAGCCGTCGCGCACGCCGGCCTCGATGGCCACGCGCGGCACGCCGGGCGGCAGCACGTCGTCGCGGTACGCCTGGGGCTGGCGGTCGAAGAGATCGGTGCACGGCATCGAGACGACGCGCACGCGCAGCCCGCGCTCGCCGAGCGCCTTGGCGGCGTCGACGGCGAGCGCGACCTCGGAGCCCGTCGCGACGAGCACGCACTGCAGCGCGTCGTCGGCGTCGACGAGCACGTACCCGCCGCGGGCGATGCCGGCCGTCTGCCCGGGCGTGCGGGCCATCGCGGGCAGTGCCTGGCGCGTGAGGACGAGGCTCACCGGCCCGTCGCGGCGCTCGATGGCGTCGGCCCAGGCCGCGGCCGTTTCGACCGTGTCGCACGGCCGCCAGACGCGCATGTTCGGGATCAGCCGCAGGCTTGCCACGTGCTCGACGGGCTGGTGCGTGGGCCCGTCCTCGCCGAGGCCGATCGAGTCGTGCGTGTACACGAACACGACGCGCTGCTTCATGAGCGCGGCCATGCGCGCGGCATTGCGGGCGTAGTCCGAGAACACGAGGAACGTGCCGCCGTACGGCACGAAGCCGCCGTGCAGCGCGATGCCGTTCATCACGGCCGACATGCCGAACTCGCGGACGCCGTAGTGCAGGTAGTTGCCGCCGGCGTCGTCGCCGGTGACCGGCTTCGAGCCCTTGTGGTTCGTGTTGTTCGAGCCGGTGAGGTCGGCCGAGCCGCCGAGCATCTCGGGGATCGCCGCGCCGAGCACGTTCAGCACCTGCTGCGACGACGAGCGCGTCGCGAGCGCAGCGGGCTTCTCCTGCGCCGCCGCCACGAACGCGTCGAGCGATGCGCGCCAGCCGGCGGGCAGGTCGCCGCGCAGGCGGCGCTCGAGCTCGGCGGCGAGCCCCGGATGCGCGGCGCGGTAAGCCTGCATCCGGGCGTTCCAGGCGGCCTCGGCCGCCGCGCCTCGCTCGCGCGCGTCCCAGCCCTGGCGGATCGGCTCTGGGATCACGAACGGCTCGTACGGCCAGTCGATGTGCTGTCGCGTGGCCGCGACCTCGGCGTCGCCGAGCGCGGCGCCGTGCGTCGCCTCGGTGCCCTGCTTGTTCGGCGCGCCCCAGCCGATGATCGTGCGGCAGCAGATGAGCGAGGGCCGGTCGCGCTCGGCCTTCGCCGCCTCGATCGCGCGCTGCACGGCTGCCGGATCGTGCCCGTCGACGCCGGGGACGACGTGCCAGCCGTAGGCCTCGAAGCGCTTCGGCGTGTCGTCCGTGAACCAGCCGTGGACCTCGCCGTCGATCGAGATGCCGTTGTCGTCGTAGAAGCACACGAGCTTGCCGAGCTTGAGCGTGCCCGCGAGCGAGCAGGCCTCGTGCGAGATGCCTTCCATCAGGCAGCCGTCGCCGAGGAACACCCAGGTGTGGTGATCGACGACCTCGTGGCCGGGCTGGTTGAACGTCGCGGCGAGCACCTTCTCGGCGAGCGCCATGCCGACCGCGTTCGCGAGGCCCTGTCCGAGCGGGCCGGTCGTCGTCTCGATGCCGAGGTGGTGGTCGACCTCCGGGTGGCCGGCGGTGTGGGACCCGAACTGGCGGAAGTTGCGGAGCTGCTCGAGCTCGAGCGGATAACCGGTCAGGTGGAGCAGCGAATAGAGCAGCATCGAGCCGTGGCCGTTCGACAGCACGAAGCGGTCGCGGTCGGGCCAGAGAGGATTGCCGGGATTGTGCTTCAGGTGGTCCGCCCAGAGCACCTGGGCGATATCCGCCATGCCCATCGGCATCCCGGGATGGCCCGAGTTCGCCTTCTGGACGGCGTCCATGCTCAAGGCGCGGATGGCGTTCGCCAGCTGCCTGCGGGTCGGCATACCGAGTCTCCTGGAAAGCCGTGCATTTTACCGGTCCGCGAGGTCCGGATTCACGTAGTTTGAGCGTTCGCCCGGCCGGCCGGCACGGCAGAAATACGCATCGACAGCCCCGGCCGCTGCGCCCCCCGCTATACTTCGCGGCTTGCCCGGAGGCAGGGAACCCCAGACATGTCAGACAGTTACCTCTTCACGTCGGAATCGGTGTCGGAGGGACACCCCGACAAGGTCGCCGACCAGATCTCGGACGCCGTGCTCGACGCGATGCTCGCCCAGGACAAGCGCGCGCGCGTCGCCTGCGAGACCCTCGTCAAGACGGGCGTGGCAGTCGTCGCCGGCGAGGTCACGACCGAGGCCTGGGTGGATCTCGAGGAGATCGTCCGCAACGTCATCGTCGACATCGGCTACACCTCGTCGCACGTCGGCTTCGACGGCCGCACCTGCGGCGTGCTGAACATCATCGGCAAGCAGTCGCCCGACATCGCGATGGGCGTCGACCGCGGCAAGCCCGAGGAACAGGGCGCCGGCGACCAGGGCTTGATGTTCGGCTACGCGAGCAACGAGACCCCGAGCCTGATGCCCGCGCCGATCTGCTACGCGCACAAGCTCGTCGAGCGCCAGTCCGAGGTGCGCAAGAGCAAGCTCCTGCCGTGGCTCAGGCCCGACGCGAAGTCGCAGGTCACCTGCCGGTACGTCGACGGCCAGGTCGTGGGCCTCGACGCCGTCGTGCTCTCGACCCAGCACGACCCCGAGGTGAAGCTCGAGGACCTGCGCGAGGCGGTCATGGAGCTCATCATCAAGCACGTGCTGCCGAAGGAGTGGCTGCGCGCGGACACGAAGTTCCACATCAACCCGACGGGCAACTTCGTCATCGGCGGCCCGGTCGGAGACTGCGGCCTCACCGGCCGCAAGATCATCGTCGACAGCTACGGCGGCATGGCCCGCCACGGCGGCGGCGCGTTCTCCGGCAAGGACCCGTCGAAGGTCGACCGCTCTGCTGCCTATGCCGCACGGTACGTCGCGAAGAACCTCGTCGCGGCCGGCCTCGCGGACCGCTGCGAGATCCAGGTTTCCTACGCGATCGGCGTCGCCGAGCCCACGTCCATCACCGTCGAGACCTTCGGTACCGGCAAGGTGAGCCAGGCACGGCTCGAGCAGCTCGTCCGCGCGCACTTCGACCTGCGCCCCTACGGCATCATCCAGATGCTCGACCTCGTGCACCCGATGTACCGCCCAACCGCGGCCTACGGCCACTTCGGCCGCGAGCCGGTCCACATGACCTACCAGTGGAAGGAGTACATCGCCGGCAAGAAGGTCGAGAAGAGCGAAGCCTTCACGGCTTTCACCTGGGAGAAGACGGACAAGGCGGAGGCGCTCCGTAAGGACGCCGGCCTGTAGGATCGGGGGCCACGGCCCCCGACCCGTCGACCGCGGTTCCTCACTGCACCCCGGTCCCGCTCAGGCTCACGGCGAGCGGCGTCGCCGTCGCACTGGTGGCGATCGTCACCTTGGCGGACCGGCTCGCGGCCGCGAGCGGCTTGAACGCCACCGAGATCGTGCACGACGCGCCCGGCGCGAGGCTCGCGGCGCAGTTCTCGGTCATCGGGAACCACGACGCGTAGGTGCCGGTCACCGCGATGCCGTCGATGACGAACGACGCTGCGCCCTTGTTCGTGAGCGTCGCGACCAGCGGGGCGGACGCAGTCCCCACCGCGACGCTGCCGAACTTCAGGCTCGTCGGGCTCACGACCGCGGCCGGTGTCACGTAGAGGATCTTCGTGCGCGCGATGCCGCTGGCCGTGGCGGACAGCGTGGCCTTGGTGCGCGCGAGCGCGACGCTGGTCGTGACGTCGAAGGGCGCCGACTGCAGCCCCTGCGGCACGACGACGCTCGCCGCGACCGGCCGCGCCACCGCCGCATCGGTGCTCGCCAGGGCGACCGTGATCGGGCCCGGTCCCGCCTTGCATTCGAGCTTGGCGGTGCCGGCGACCGGCTGGCCTCCGACGACCGTCGTCGGCGTCAGCGTGATCGACGACATCCCGATCGGCCGGACGGCAAACGCCTGCGAGAGGGTCGTATTACCGAGCGCTGCGCTGACGCTGCCCGACTGCCGTGCGCTGACCGGGACGGTCTTCACGGTGAAGGTCTTCGACGTCGCGCCCTCGAGCAGCTTGACGCTCGCCGGCACGGTCGCCGCTGCCAGCGTGTCGCTCAACGTGACCACCACGCCGCCGGCCGGCGCAGGCGCAGACAGCGTCACGGTGCCGGTCACGCTCTTGCAGCCGGCCACCTCGGCCGACTTGAGCTTGAGGCTCGCGAGCTGGACGGCGGTGCCGTACGGACGGAAGAGCCACGCTCCCGTGTACCACTGCCGGCCGGTCACGGGGATGCAGCACAGGCTCAAGTTGACGGAGTCCGTCCTGCCCGGAATCCCGTCCTTCATCCACGGACGGTACGCCCCGGTGGCCCCGAGCTCCGCGGAGAGGCCGTACAGCGATCGGGCCGCGATGTCGACCATGGTCGGCGCGAACCAGCCGGGCTCCGCGCTGAGTGCACGCGCGATGTCCGGGTCGTCCATCTTGGAATAGACCGAATACGGGGTGGCGAAGTTGAGCGTGCCCGGCTGGACGATCTCCTCCCACAGCGGCTGGAGGTCGGCGTTCCGCGCCCACGTCCAGCCCGTCACGTCGATGTAGGCGCCGTCCTGGGAACGGTGGATCGACCCGTTGCACGGCGTCACGCCGTCCGTCGGGCAGACCGCCGCCACCTCGTTCCAGGTCACGTAGGTCGTGTCCTTCAGCTGGCGCCACTCGCGACCGGCAATCACCACGCCCGCACTCACATCGGCGGCGTAAGCCACCGCGAGGCTGGGGTTCACGTCGGCCTGTGCGACGGCGCAGAACGCGAGCAGCGAGAGGGTCGTCACCAATCCTTGACGTTCCATGGGCACTCCTTGCCGCGACACCGCTCCGGCGAGCCGGATCCATCGGCTGCGGCTTGACGGATTGATCCTTCCTGACCAAGCGTAGCCGGCCTGCGCGTGCGCACCATTCGCACTTGTGCCCGCGTCGTCTGTGGAAAGTGGCAAGGCCGGCGGGTCTCGATCGAGGCCATGGCCAGCGCTGCGCCCGTTGCCTCGATCCTCGGGCGGCCTGCTCTTCTCAATCCGGCACGCCTGCTGCACAATTGGCGTTCACCCTGAGGAGCGCTGCAACGGGCTTCCGTCCCGCCAGGCTCAGGGCACTGGGTTTACCCAACCGCGCTCGCTGACCTCCGTGGAGGTACGGGCGAGCGAATCCGCATGCGGTTTCCCGTCCGAACCGTCACGGTCAACGAGAGAGGACCGTCCCATGAATGCCGTCGTCAACACGACCGAGAACCGCGATTACGCGGTCGCCGACCTGTCACTGGCCGGATTCGGCCGCAAGGAAATGGCCATCGCCGAGACCGAGATGCCCGGCCTCATGGCGATCCGCGACGAGTTCCGCGCCGCGCAGCCCCTCAAGGGCGCGCGCATCGCGGGCTCGCTGCACATGACCATCCAGACCGCGATGCTGATCGAGACGCTCAAGGCCCTGGGCGCCGACGTGCGCTGGGCCTCGTGCAACATCTACTCGACGCAGGACCACGCGGCCGCCGCGATCGCCGCGAACGGCACGCCCGTCTTCGCCTACAAGGGCGAGACGCTCGAGGACTACTGGGAGTACACGCACCGGATCTTCGAGTGGCCGAACGGCCAGCACGCCAACATGATCCTCGACGACGGCGGCGACGCGACGCTGCTTCTCATGCTTGGCGCGCGGGCCGAGCAGGACCCGACCGCCATCTCCAAGCCCACGAACGAAGAGGAGACGGCACTCTACGCCGCGATCCGCAAGCGCCTCGAGACGAGCCCGGGCTGGTACTCGAAGCGCCTCGTCGAGATCCGCGGCGTCACCGAGGAGACGACCACGGGCGTCAAGCGCCTCTACGAGTTCGCGAAGAAGGGCTCGCTGCCCTTCCCCGCCATCAACGTCAACGACTCGGTCACGAAGTCGAAGTTCGACAACCTCTACGGCTGCCGCGAGTCGCTGGTGGACGCGATCAAGCGCGCGACCGACGTCATGATCGCGGGCAAGGTCGCGGTCGTGGCCGGCTACGGCGACGTGGGCAAGGGCTCCGCGGAGTCGCTGCGCGCGCTGTCTGCGCAGGTCTGGATCACGGAGATCGACCCCATCTGCGCGCTGCAGGCGGCGATGGAGGGCTACCGGGTCGTCACGATGGACGAGGCTTGCGACAAGGCCGACATCTTCGTCACCGCCACGGGCAACGT
>RPQJ01000108.1 GCA_003819815.1 Lysobacterales bacterium | reverse complement strand
CCCGAGCACGCCCGGGTCGCGGCCGGCTTCGTCCCAATTGACGAACACGTCGATCCCGACCAGCGACTTCCTGGCGGGCCGCCGCGGCGCCGCGGCCGGCGCGGCGGCGACGGAAGCGAGCGGGTCCCGCTCCGGATAGTCGACCGCGGCCAGTCGCTCCGGGCGCTGCCCGAGCCGCGCCACGACCGCTTCGGCGAAGGCGCGCGTGCCGACGCGTCGCCGGCCCTGGCCCTCGACGTGGATGTCGGCCGTGTGGATGCCGTCCTCGATCGTGCGAAGCCAGGCGTTGTGGATCGTGCTCGCGGGAGCGGTACGGCCGAGGTGCACGAGCATCATGACCGCCGAGAGCAGCAGGCCGGACGGGTTCGCGACGTCGAGGCCCGCGATGTCGGGCGCCGAGCCGTGCACCGCCTCGAACATCGCGCACTCGCGTCCCACGTTCGCGGACGGCGCGAGGCCGATCGAGCCCGCGACCTCGGCGGCCACGTCGGAGAGGATGTCGCCGTACAGGTTCGGCGTCAGCACCACGTCGAAGCGCTCCGGCCGCATCGCCATGCGCGCCGTGCCGATGTCGATGATCATGTGCTCGGCGGCGATGTCCGGATACCCCGCGGCCACTTCCTCGAACACGCTCCGGAACAGCCCGTCCGTGAGCTTCATGATGTTGTCCTTCGTCATGCACGTCACCTTGCGGCGGCCGTGCGCGCGCGCGTACTCGAACGCGTAGCGCGCGATGCGCTCGCAGCCCGGCCGCGTGATGAGCTTGAGGCACTGGTAGACCTCGTCGCTCTGGCGGTGCTCGATGCCGGCGTAGGTGTCCTCCTCGTTCTCGCGCACGATCACGACGTCCATGCCGGGGTTGCGCGTGGCGACGAACGGGTGAAAGGCGGCGCAGGGACGCAGGTTCGCGTACAGGCCGAGCGTCTTGCGGAGGCTCACGTTGACGCTCTTGTACCCGCCGCCTTGCGGAGTCGTCACCGGACCCTTGAGAATCACGCCGTGACGCGCGATCGCTTCCATCACGTCCGAGCCGAATCCGGACGACGCTCCAGCCCGGTAAGCCTTCAGACCGACGGCGACCCGATCGAATTCGAGCGCGGGGTCCACGGCGCGGAGGATCGACACGACGGCGGCGGTGATCTCGGGGCCGATGCCGTCGCCTTCGGCGAGGGCGATCGTACGGGCGGGCAGCGCCAGGGGCGCGTGAGAGAGGGGCCGGACCGAAGCGTTCATTACAGACCTCCAATACGCGATATAGGTGTCGTGTTTTTTATATCGTTATTCAGGGCCCGGGTCAACAGGAGAGGCGCGCATGGCCGCTGAGCAGCGGGAAGGGTCCGGCTGGACGTTCCTGAGCAACCACACCCACGTGCTCGTCTGCCTCGCCTCCGACCCCGGGCAGACGCTCCGGGACGTGGCGGGCAAGGTGGGGATCACGGAGCGCGCGGTGCAGCGCATCGTCGCGGAGCTGGAGCAGGCCGGTGTGCTCGAGCGCGAGCGCGAGGGCCGCCGCAACCGCTACCGCCTCCACACGGACGTGCCGCTGCGCCATCCGCTCGAGGCGCACTGCAGCATCGGCGGACTGCTCGAGCTCGTCACGGAGACGGCGCGCAGGGCGCCGCGCGCCGGCAGGATGCGCTGAAGGGAGCGGGCCCGCGTAAAGCCCGCAAGCCCGTCCGGCTACGACCTGCGCGGAGTAACCGTCAGAACGGGATGTCGTCGTCGAACGGCTCGGCTTCCCGCGCGGGCGCCGCCGCGGCCGGGCGTTCCCCACCGCTCGCGGCCCGCGGCTCGGCCCGGGACTCGGTTCCCATGCCGCCGCCGGAACGCCCGCCGAGCATCTGCATCTCGTTGGAGATGATCTCGGTCGTGTAGCGGTCGCGACCTTCCTTGTCCTGCCACTTGCGCGTGCGCAGCCGGCCCTCGACGTAGACCTGCGAGCCCTTGCGGAGGTACTCGGCGGCGATCTCGGCCAGCCGGTCGTACATCACGATGTTGTGCCACTCGGTCTGTTCTTTCTGCTCGCCCGTCTGCTTGTCCTTCCAGCTCTCGGACGTCGCGATCGAGAAGTTGGTGACGGCCTTGCCGTTCGGCATGTAGCGCGTCTCGGGATCCTTGCCCAGGTTGCCGACGAGGATGACTTTGTTGATTCCGCGTGCCATGGGATGTGTCCGTGGTGGATGCCGGCCATTGTACGGTAGAGGGGCGGCCGGGCGGACCCGGGATCAGGCGGGTTCGTGTCGATATGCGTCGGCGGGAGCGCCGAGGCCGGCAAGCACCGCCCAGCCCGCAGCCACGGCCGCGCTGCCCCAGAACACCCCGGAAATGCCGTAGCGGCCGAGCAGCACGCCGCCCAGGGCCCCGCCCAGGAAGGCCCCGAGGAATTGAGCGGTGGCGAAGATGCCCAGCGCCGCGCCTCGCTCGGTCCCGGGCGCGGCATGGGTCAGGAGCGCCGGAAGGCGGGCCTCGAGGTAGTTGAACGCCGCGAAGAAGAGCGCGAGCGCCGCGAGCACCTGCCAGAGGTGCGCGTGGTCGTGGCCGAGCAGTGCCTGCGCCGCACCTGCGAGCAGCACCGACGCGACGAAGAGCACGTGGCCTCGCCCGCTCCGCTCCGTGGCGACGACGAGCAGGACCGTGCCGACGAGCGAGACCGCGAAGACGCCGAGGTAGACCTGCCAGTGATCGGCCGACTCGATCCCGAGGTCCGTCACCAGGGCCTGGGGGACCGACAGGAACGTCGCGGTCATGATGAAGTGCAGCGCGAAGACACCCGCGTACAGCGGCCGCAGCGACGGCCGCGCCACGAGCGCCGCCAGCGCGGCGAGCGGACGCGCCTCCCGGCCGCCCGTGCGCTCCGGCTCGGGCGGAACCGCGTAGCGCAGCAGCAGGAAACCCGCGACGGCCATCGCGAGCATCACGAGGAAGATTCCGTCCATGCCGATCGCCGCGTCGAGCACCGGTGCCAGTACCAGCGCCACGACGAACGACAGCCCGATGCTGATTCCGACGACCGCCATCGCGCGCGTGCGTACCTCGGGCCGCGTCAGGTCGGCGAGCAGCGCGGTCACGGCCGCCGACATGGCGCCCGCTCCCTGCACGGCCCGCGCGACGGCGAGCGCCGCGACCGACTGCGCGAGCGCACCCATGATGGACCCCGCCGCGAAGAGCGCGAGCCCTACCGCGATCACCGGCTTGCGTCCGTAGCGGTCCGACCAGCGGCCGAACGGGATCTGCAGCAGCGCCTGGGTGAGGCCGTAGGCGCCCATCGCGAGCCCGAGCAGCTCCGGCGAGTAGTCCGGCAGTTCGCGCGCGTGCAGCGCCAGCACGGGCAGCAGCAGGAACAGCCCGAGCATGCGTGTGGCGTAGATGGCGGCGAGCGCCCAGACGGAACGGCGTTCCGCGGGCAGGAGCGCCGGCCGGGGCTTGGAATCGCGCTTTCGGATTGGCTTTGCCTCGAATTCCGATCCTATATTAGCAGGCTGGCCGAACGCCGCTTGGAACCGGAGCCTTCCATGGACGTGATACGCATCCGCGGTGCGCGCACGCACAACCTCCAGGGCATCGACCTGGACCTGCCGCGCGACCGGCTGGTCGTGATCACGGGACTCTCGGGGTCCGGCAAGTCGTCGCTCGCGTTCGACACGATCTACGCCGAGGGCCAGCGCCGCTACGTCGAGTCGCTGTCGGCCTACGCGCGTCAGTTCCTCTCGGTCATGGAGAAGCCGGACGTCGACCACATCGAGGGCCTCTCGCCCGCGATCTCGATCGAGCAGAAGGCGGCGTCCCACAACCCGCGCTCGACGGTCGGCACCGTCACCGAAATCTACGACTACCTGCGCGTGCTCTACGCGCGGGCCGGCGTGCCGCGCTGCCCGCAGCACGGCCAGGAACTCGCCGCGCAGTCGGTGAGCCAGATGGTGGACCAGGTGCTCGCGCTGCCGGAGGGCACCGCGGTGCTGCTGCTCGCGCCCGTGGTGCAGGACCGCAAGGGCGAGCACGCGGACGCGCTCGAGCAGCTCAAGGCGCAGGGATTCGTGCGGGCCGTCGTCGACGGGCAGGTCGTCGACCTCGACGCGCCGCCGCGGCTCGAGGCCCGCCGCCGCCACTCGGTGGACGCGGTCGTCGACCGTCTGCGCGTGCGGCCCGACGCCGCGCAGCGCCTCGCCGAGTCGTTCGAGACGGCGCTGGCGCTCTCGCAGGGCGTCGCGCGCGTCGGCTTCCAGGACGAACCGGGCCAGGCGCCGCTCCTGTTCTCGAACCGCTACGCCTGCACGGCCTGCGGGTACAGCCTCGCCGAGCTCGAGCCGCGCCTCTTCTCGTTCAACAGCCCGAGCGGCGCGTGCGGCACGTGCGGCGGCCTCGGCGTGCAGGAATACTTCGACCCCGCGCGCGTCGTCGTGAACCCGGCCCTGTCGCTCGCGGGCGGCGCGGTCCGCGGCTGGGACCGCCGCAATGCCTATTACTTCCAGCTCATCCAGTCGCTGTCGCGGCACTACCGCTTCGACATCGAGACGCAGTGGTCGGACCTGCCGGAAGCCGTGCGCCACGTGCTGCTCTGGGGCAGCGGCGACGAACGCATCGAGTTCCGTTACTTCGACGCCCGGGGCGGCGGCACGAAGCGCAGCCACGCGTGGGAGGGGATCCTGCCGAACCTCGAGCGGCGCTATCGCGAGACCGAGTCGCCGACGGTGCGCGAGGAACTCGCGAAGTACCGAGGCACGCGGGACTGCGCGGACTGCGGCGGCAGCCGTCTCAACCAGGCGGCCCGCAACGTGTTCGTCGGCGGGCGATCCCTGCCCGAGGTCGCAGCCCTGCCGATCGCGGAATCGCTCGCGTTCTTCGGCGGGCTGCACGTCGAGGGCTGGCGCGGCGAGATCGTGTCGCGGCTCGCACGGGAGGTCACGGACCGCCTGCGGTTCCTGGTCGACGTCGGCCTCGACTACCTCTCGCTGGACCGCAGTGCCGGCACGCTGTCGGGCGGCGAGGCCCAGCGCATCCGGCTCGCGAGCCAGATCGGCTCGGGACTCGTGGGCGTGATGTACATCCTCGACGAGCCCTCGATCGGGCTGCACCAGCGCGATAACCAGCGCCTCATCGACACGCTCACGCGGCTCCGGGACCTCGGCAACACCGTGATCGTCGTCGAGCACGACGAGGACGCGATCCGTCAGGCGGACCACGTGGTCGATCTCGGGCCCGGTGCCGGCGTCCACGGGGGCCGCATCGTCGCGCAGGGCACGCCGGCCGAGATCGAGGCGAGCCCCGAATCACTCACGGGCGCCTACCTGAGCGGCCGGCGCTCGATCGCCGTTCCCGCGGTGCGCACGCCGGCGCAGCCCGGGCGCGTGCTGCGCGTCGTCGGTGCGACCGGCAACAACCTTCGCGACGTAACGGTCGAGATCCCGCTCGGCCTGCTCACCTGCGTCACGGGCGTGTCGGGCTCCGGCAAGTCGACGCTGGTCGTCGACACGCTGTTCCGCCACGCCGCCGCGGCGATGCAGGAGTCGAGCGGTGACCTCGCGCCGGCGCAGGCCGTCGAGGGACTGGAGCAGGTCGACCGCGTGATCGACATCGACCAGAGCCCCATCGGCCGCACGCCGCGCTCGAACCCGGCGACCTACACCGGCCTCTTCGGCCCGATCCGCGAGCTCTTCGCCGAGGTGCCGGAGTCGCGCGCGCGCGGCTACGATCCCGGCCGCTTCAGCTTCAACGTGCGCGGCGGCCGCTGCGAGTCCTGCGAGGGCGACGGCGTCATCAAGGTCGAGATGCACTTCCTGCCGGACGCTTACGTGACCTGCGACGCGTGCCGCGGCATGCGTTACAACCGCGAGACGCTCGACATCCGCTACAAGGGCCGCACGATCCACGAGGTGCTCGAGATGACGGTCGAGGACGCCGCGACGTTCTTCCGCAGCGTTCCCGCGCTGCAGTCGCGCCTCCAGACACTGCTCGACGTCGGCCTGTCCTACGTGCGCCTTGGCCAGAACGCGACGACGCTGTCGGGCGGCGAGGCGCAGCGCATCAAGCTCGCCCGCGAGCTCGCCAAGCGCTCGACCGGCCGCACGCTGTACATCCTCGACGAACCCACGACGGGGCTGCACTTCCACGACATCGAGCAGCTGCTCCGGGTCCTGCTCAGGCTCCGGGACGAGGGCAACACGATCGTCGTGATCGAGCACAACCTCGACGTCATCAAGACGGCGGACTGGGTGATCGACCTCGGCCCGGAAGGCGGCGGAGGCGGCGGTCGCCTGGTCGCCACCGGCACGCCCGAAGCCGTGGCCGCGGTCGACGCCTCCTACACCGGACTCCACCTCGCGCGCACGCTCGCAGCGGACGCTCGGCGGACCGCCGCGGGACGCCGCAGAGCCTGAGCGCTCAGGTCGACGGCACCGCTGGCCGCGCCGTCGTGCGGAACTGGTGACGGACCTCGCCCGAGACCCGGCTCTCGGCGTAGCGTCCCTGGGTCGCGGCGCTGATCACGCGGCGCCAGAAGCCGAGCGCGCCGCGGTTGTGCTCGTCCTCGAGCACCTCCCACTCGCCCGAGAACCGCGCGAAGAGCAGCGCCGCCGCGGCGGCGCCGACGCCGCGGCGGCGCGCGGAGTCCGCGACGTAGAACTCGGCCATGCGGTAGTCGACCGTGCGCCGGGGGAAGGCGGGCGGCCGTACGACGAGTGCGAATCCCGCGCGCTGGCCGTCGAGCAGGATCACAAACGGCTGGGCGGCGGGGTCCTGGAGCCAGCCCGCGAGGAACTCTTCCTCGCGCGCGGGCCATTCGCCGAGCGCCGGGAAAAGGCCCGACCGCCCGACCGACAGTTCGGACAGGTAGCTGCGATAGACGGACCGGATCCACTCCTGGTCCGAGGACGAGATCCTTGCATCGCGGAGCGTGACTGTCATGGCCGGGTCCCGTTGCCGGACCCGGGCGTGCGGCCCGGCGACCGGTATCCACAAACGAGAACGGGCGGGCCCCGTGAGGAACCCGCCCGTTCGATCAGCTCGGAATCCGGAGCCGATTACTTGGCGGCTTCCTGGATCGCCTCGCCGGTCTGCTCGACGGCCTCGCCGGTCGCCTGCACCGCGTCGCTCGCGGTCTCGGCAACGGCATCGCCAGCGGCGTCGACGGCGGCGCCAGCGGCGTCCACGGCAGCCTCACCGGCGGCGGCGGTCGCATCGACGGCGGCGCCAGCGGCCTCACCAGCGGCGTCGACAGCCTGGCCGGCAGCGGTGGCGGCGTCGGCAGCGGCGTCGGTAGCGGCGTCGGCAGCCTGGCCGGCAGCGGCGGCGGCGTCGGCGGCGGCTTCCTTCGTCTCCTCGACGGCGGCTTCCTTCTTCGCGCAGCCGGCCAGGGCCAGGGCAGCGAGGGCGGCAGCAAGGGCGATCTTCGTGTTCATGGCTATACCTCAGGGTTCAAGTCGGAACGATGACGGAAAATCAGCCGACCGCTCGTACCCCGGGTCTGCACCGCGCGGCACGGTGATCGTGCGGGCGGCATTTTAGGGCCCGTGCGTCGGAGCGGAACGCAGGGAACTGTCTCTGAATGGCGACATGGGCCGGGCTGCGGCAAGATGCAGCCCACGTCGACTCGCTTTCTGGATCGCGCACCATGTTGCAGGAAGTAGACACTCTTTACGCCGCGCACGTCGCCGAACTGGCCCGCCGCAGCGACACGGCACTCGCGGCCACCGGGTTCGACCGCCTGGTCGTGTACTCGGGCCGTCCCCAATACCAGTTCCAGGACGACCGGCCATACCCGTTCGCGGTGAATCCCCACTTCAAGCAGTGGGTGCCGATCACGGACGCACCGGACTGCTGCGTCGAGTACACGCCTGGCCAGCGGCCCCGCCTGCTGTTCCACCAGCCGGCCGACTACTGGCACCGCCCTCCGCAGCTGCCACCGGGCGACTGGCAGCGCTCGATCGACGTCGAGATCCTCCGCGAACCCGGCGACGCCCGAGCCCTGCTCGACGCGGGCCGCGGTCGCACCGCGCTGGTCGGGGAACCGCCACCGGAGTTCGCCGACTGGGGGTACGCGGCGTCGAACCCGCCGGCGCTCCTCGCCCGGCTGCACTACGAGCGAGCCGTGAAGACGCCGTACGAACTCGCCTGCATGCGGCTTGCGTCGTCGATCGGCGCCCGCGGGCACGTCGCCGCGCGCGACGCATATTTCGGCGGCGCCTCGGAATTCGAGGCGCACCTCGCGTACTGCGCCGCGACCGGACTCACCGAGGGAGAGCTGCCGTACGGCAACATCGTGGCGTACGACGAGTCGGCCGCGGTCCTGCACTACCAGCATCTCGACCGTGCCCGTGACCGGCCACGCCGCTCGTTCCTCATCGACGCGGGAGCGCACTTCCGCGGCTACGCGAGCGACATCACGCGCACGTGGTCGACCGACCAGGGCGAATTCGCGGCGCTCGTCGCCGCGATGGACCACGTGCAGCAGGCGCTGTGCGCGGGCGTGCGGCCGGGACGCGACTATCGGGACCTGCACCTCGAGGCGCACCTGCGCATAGGCCGCGTGCTGGCCGAGGCGGGCATCGTCCGCTGCGGTGCGGACACCGCGGTCGCCGAGCGAATCACCAGCGTCTTCTTCCCGCACGGCATCGGCCACCTGCTCGGCCTGCAGGTCCACGACGTCGCCGGGCTTGCGGGCGATCCGTCCGGCACGGAGATACCGCGACCGGACGGGCATCCGTTCCTGAGGCTCACACGGGTGCTGCAGCCGGGCTGGGTCGTCACGGTCGAGCCGGGCCTCTACTTCATCGACCTGCTGCTCGACGAGGCGCGCGCGGACGGCCGCGGCCGCCAGATCGACTGGACGACCGTCGCCAGGCTGAAGCCGTTCGGCGGCATCCGCATCGAGGACGACGTGGCGTGCACCGCCGGCACGCCCGAGAACCTCACGCGCGACGCCTTCGCGGCGCTGGCCTGAGCCGCCCGCGGACGCGCAGGCGGGCCCGCGCGTCGACCCGGCTACCGGTTCTTCAGCAGGTCGCGGATCTCGGTGAGCAGCGCCACGTCGGCCGGCGGCGGCGCGGCAGCCGGCGGCGTGCGCAGCCGGTTGATCGCCTTGAGCGCCATGAAGATCGCCGCGGCGATGATGACGAAGTCGAACATCGACTGCAGGAAGGCGCCGTACTTGAGCAGCACGGGCTGGCCGGCCGGGTCCGCGCCGAGATCGAACGCCAGGTCGCCGAAGCTGGCGCCGCCCACGATCTTGCCGAGCAAGGGCATGACGACGTCGGCGACCAGCGACGACACGATCTTGCCGAACGCCGTGCCGATCACGACGCCGACCGCCATGTCGACGACGTTGCCCTTCATCGCGAATTCCTTGAATTCCTTCACCAGGCTCATGTGTACGCTCCCGGCCGTTGCGCCGTCGTGGTGTGGTTGGTGGGGTACCCCGCCCGCGCGCGACGATAGGCGATGCGCGCAGAAAAAAGAAGCCGGGCGCGCGGCCCGGCTTCCCTTCTCGTCCGATCCGCCCGGCGATCAGGCCGCGGCGGCTTTCTTCTTGCGCGGCGCGCGCGGCTTCTTCTCCGTGGCGCCTTCTGCGGCCGGCGCGGCAGCGGCTTCGCCCGCAGGCGCGGTCTTCTTGCGACGGGCCTTCGGCTTCTTCTCGCCCTCGTCCGCCGCCGGGGCCTCGGCCTTGGCCGCGGACTCGACGAGCGCCATGAGCGCCATGTCGGCGTTGTCGCCGGCTCGGTTGGCCATGTGGAGGATGCGCGTGTAGCCGCCCGGGCGCGCCTTGAAGCGCGGGCCGAGCTCGCCGAACAGCTTCTCGACCACCTCCGCGTCGCGCAGCTTCGCGAACGCGCGGCGGCGGTTCGCCTCGCTGTCGGTCTTGGCGAGGGTGATCAGCGGCTCGACGTAGCGCCGCAGCTCCTTCGCCTTCGGCACCGTCGTGCGGATCGCCTCGTGCCGGAGCAGCGAGGCCGCCATGTTACTCAGCATCGCCCAGCGATGCGTCGTGTTGCGGCTCAGCTGCCGCCCGCTCAGTCCGTGTCTCATCTCTGGGCTCTCGTCAGATAACGTCGCGGTCTTCGTCGCGCTTCAGGCCCGTGGGCGGCCAGTTGTCGAGCCGCATGCCGAGCGTGAGCCCGTGGCTCTCGAGGACTTCCTTGATCTCGGTGAGCGACTTCTTGCCGAGATTCGGCGTGCGCAGCAGCTCGACCTCGGTCTTCTGCACGAGGTCGCCGATGTAGTGGATGTTCTCGGCCTTGAGGCAGTTCGCGCTGCGGACCGTGAGCTCGAGCTCGTCGACCGGCCGCAGCAGCAGCGGATCGAAGTGGTGCTCGCTCGGCTTCGCCTTGTCCTCGTCCTGGCCCTGCAGGTCCACGAACACGGACAGCTGGTCCTTCAGGATCGAGCCCGCGCGGCGGATGGCTTCTTCCGGGTCGATCGTGCCGTTCGTCTCGATGTCGATGATCAGCTTGTCGAGGTCCGTGCGCTGCTCGACGCGGGCCGACTCGACGTTGTAGGTCACCTTGCGGATCGGGCTGAACGACGCGTCGAGCAGGAGCCGCCCGATCGGGCGCGACGTCTCCTCGAACGCGAGCCGCTGGCCCGCCGGGCGATAGCCGCGGCCGCGCTCGACTTTGAGCGTCATCGTGAGCTCGCCGGCCTTCGTGAGGTTCGCGATGACGAGTTCCGGGTTCAGGATCTCGACGTCGTGGTCGCTCTGGATGTCGCCGGCGCGGACGGGGCCCGGGCCCTTCTTCGAGAGCCGGAGTTCCGACTCCTCGCGCGCGTTCAGGCGGATCGCGACCTGCTTGAGGTTCAGCAGGATCTCGACCACGTCCTCCTGGACGCCTTCGATGCTGGTGTACTCGTGGAGCACGCCCTCGATCTCGGCCTCCGTGATCGCGCTGCCCGGCATCGAGGAGAGCAGCACGCGGCGCAGCGCGTTGCCGAGCGTGTGGCCGAAGCCGCGCTCGAACGGCTCGATGACCACGCGGGCGTGGCGGGGCGCCGTGGGCGTCACCTTGACGACGCGCGGGCGGAGAAACTCGGCAATGGCGGAGTGCATTGAGGCCACCGTGCGGATTACTTGGAGTACAACTCGACGACGAGGCTCTCGTTGATGTCCGGCAGGATCTCTGCGCGCTCGGGCAGGGCCTTCAGGACGCCGGAGAACTTCGACTCGTCGACCTCGACCCAGTCGGGAAAGCCGACCTGGCCGCGGATCTGCAGGGCCTGCTGGACGCGCGCCTGCTTCTGCGCCTTCTCGCGCAGCGCGATCACGTCGCCGGCCTTGCACTGGTACGACGGGACGTTGACGACCTCGCCGTTCACCGAGATGCTGCGGTGGCTCACGAGCTGGCGCGCCTCGTTGCGCGTGGTCGCGAAGCCCATGCGGTAGACGACGTTGTCGAGCCGGCCCTCGAGGAGCTGCAGCAGCGTCTCGCCCGTCGCGCCCGGACGGCCCGCGGCCTTCTGGTAGTAGCCGCGGAACTGGCGCTCGAGCACGCCGTACATGCGGCGCAGCTTCTGCTTCTCGCGCAGCTGCAGGCCGTAGCCCGACACGCGCGTGCGACGCTCGCCCTTGATGCCGCCCGGCGGCACCTCGAGCTTGCACTTCGACTCGAGAGGCTTGACGCCGCTCTTGAGAAACAGATCGGTGCCCTCGCGGCGCGAGAGTTTGCACTTCGGTCCAAGAT
>RPQJ01000107.1 GCA_003819815.1 Lysobacterales bacterium | reverse complement strand
ATGGCCGCGTACAACACGACCACCACGACGCCCCAGCGCAGCGTCTCGAGCGGCAGCGACTTCACGACGAACGCCGCGAGCAGCACCGCCGGGATGCCGCCGATCGCCATGCCGATCACGACCCGCAGGTCGATGCGGTCGGTGCGCAGGAAGCGCAGGCCGCTCACCGGCATGAGGAAGGCGCAGGCGCCCATCATGATGGGGAACGCGGCGGTCGGGTTGAGCCCGAGCAGGCTCAGCAGCACCAGCGACGGCGCGTAGAGCCCGATGCCGAAGGTCATGAGCACGCCCATCACGAAGTGCGCGGCGACCGCGACGAGGGCGAGGCCGAGGGGCAGCGACAACGCGTCGCCGCCGCCCGGCATCAGGCCCAGGTTCGCGAGCGCGTAGAGCGTCGCCGCGATCAGGAGCGCGACGCCGACCACGGCCTGCACCGTGCGGATCGGGATGCGCACGACGATCGGCGCGCCGACCACGGCGCCCGCGACCGCGGCGACGATGCACGCGACGAGGAGCCACGGGTCGACCTGCACCAGCTTGATGAAGATCAGCGCCTGCGCGACCGTCGGCAGTGCGTGGCCGACGTTGAGCGTCGCGGGCAAATGACCGTCCGGCACGAGCCTGCGGAACTTGAGCCAGGCGGTCGTCGGCGCGAACGAGCCGATGCCGAGGGTGTCGAAGAAGTTCGTCACGGCGCCGAGGCCGACCGCCTCGACGCTCGGCCGTCGCTGCGCGCGGCGCGAAGCCTCGCGCCACAGCGCCGCCGAGAACGCGGTGCCGATGAGCCCGAGCAGCACCAGCAGCAGGAGCACCATCACGCTAGCTTCGCCATGACGTGGCGCACCACCGTGTAGTCCTCGAGCGCGTACGCGGAGAGGTCCTTGCCGTAGCCCGAGCGCTTGAGCCCGCCGTGCGGCATCTCGCTCACGAGCATGAAGTGGGTGTTGATCCAGGTGCAGCCGTACTGCAGCCGCGCGGCGACCTTGAGCGCCTTGCCGACGTCCTGCGTCCACACCGAGGAGGCGAGGCCGTAGTCCGAGTCGTTTGCCCAGGCGATGGCCTGGTCCGGGTCCTTGAACCGGGTGACGGACACCACGGGCCCGAACACCTCGCGGCGCACGATCTCGTCGGACTGCCTCGCGCCTGCGATCACGGTGGGCTCGTAGAAGAACCCGCCGCCCGATCCTTCGCGTCCGCCCGTGGTCACCTCGATGTGCTTCTGCTTCCGTGCGCGCGCGACGAACCCGGCCACGCGGTCGCGCTGCCCGGCGCTGATGAGCGGCCCCATCTCGACGTCCTGGGCGGTCTGCAGACCGGTCCGGATCGTGCCGACGGCGCTCGAGAGGTCCGCGACGAGCCGGTCGTAGACCTTCGCGCCCGCGTAGATGCGGCACGCCGCCGTGCAGTCCTGTCCCGCGTTGTAGTAGCCGAACGTCCGCACGCCCGAGACGACGCTCTCGACGTCGGCGTCGTCGAACACGATCACGGGCGCCTTGCCGCCGAGCTCGAGGTGCGTGCGCTTGATGCCGTCCGCGGCCTGCGAGAGGATTCTGCCGCCCGTCGCCACGTCGCCGGTGAGCGAGATCATCCGCACCTTCGGATGGCGAGTGAGCGGCGCGCCGACGCTGGCGCCGCGTCCGCACACGATGTTGACGACGCCCGCCGGGAACAGCTCCGCGAGCAGCCCGCCGAGCCTGAGCGCCGTGAGAGGCGTCTGCTCGGAGGGCTTGAGCACGACGGTGTTGCCCGCCGCGAGCGCCGGCCCGAGCTTCCAGGCCGCCATCATCAGCGGGTAGTTCCACGGCGCGATCGACGCCACGACGCCGATCGGGTCGCGACGGATCATGCTCGTGTAGCCCGCGAGGTACTCGCCTGCCACCGTGCCCGTCATCGAGCGACAGGCGCCGGCGAAGTAGCGGAACACGTCGGCGATGGCCGGGATCTCGTCGTTCAGCGCCGCGGCGAGCGGCTTGCCGCAGTTCTGCGACTCGAGTTTCGCAAAAGCCTCGCCGTCGGCCTCGATGCGGTCCGCGAGCTTGAGCAGCAGCGTCGCGCGGTCCTTCGGCGGCGTGGCCGACCAGCCGGCCCAGGCCGCGTCGGCCGCCTTCACGGCCGCGTCGATCTGTCCGCGGGAGGCCTCCGGCACCTTCGCGAGCACCTTGCCCGTCGAGGGATTCAGCACGTCCTCGGTCCGGCCGGCGCCCTGGACCAGCTTGCCGTCGATGAGCAGCTTCGTCTGCATGTTGCGATGCCTCGGTGGGGCCGGGGTCAGGACCCGGCGTGTTCGTCCGGCCGCGTGAGCCAGTAGGCGAGCAGGATCGGCACCAGCGTCACGAGGATCACGATGACCGCGACGACGTTGGTGACCGGGCGCTCGCGGGGCCGGAAAAGCTCGTTGTAGAACCAGATGGGCAGCGTTTCCTCGTGCCCGGCCGTGAAGAGCGTGACGATGATCTCGTCGAAGGACAGCGCGAAGGCGAGCATGCCGCCCGCGAGCAGCGCGGTCGCGATCTGCGGCAGCACGACGTGACGGAACGTCTGGAAGCCGTCCGCCCCGAGGTCCATCGACGCTTCGACCCAGCTGTCCGGCAGCCGACGGAGCCGCGCGATCACGTTGTTGTAGACGATCACGAGGCAGAAGGTGGCATGGCCCGCGACGATCGTCCAGAAGCCGGGCTCGAAGCCGGCCTTGCGGATGCCCGTGAGCAGCGCGAGGCCGGTGAGGATGCCGGGCAGCGCGATCGGCAGCACGAAGAGCAGCGTGATCTGGTCCTTGCCCCGGAACGGCCGCTTCGCGAGCGCGAGGGCGGCGAGCGTGCCGAGCACCAGCGCCGCGAGCGTCGCGAGTCCCGCGACCTGCAGCGAGAGCTTCATGGCCGCCCAGATGTCGGGGCGCGCGAAGGCCACCTCGAACCAGCGCAGCGTGAGCCCGGGCGGCGGGAACCGGTAGGTGCGATCCTCGGTCGTGAACGCGTAGAGCACGATCACCCAGACCGGCGCGTGCAGGAAAAGGAGCCCGAGCGCGGCCGCGAGCTTCGCGCCCGTGGACGGGCCGTTCCAGTCGCGCCGCCGGCGCTCAGAGCGCATCGAAGGCCCCGAGGCGCCGGGCGAGCGCGAGATACAGCGCGATCAGCACGATCGGCACGACCGAGAACGCGGCGGCGAGCGGCAGGTTTCCCGCCGTGCCCTGCTGCTGGTAGACCATCATGCCGATGAAGAAGCCGGGCGCGCCGACGATGCTCGGGATGATGAAGTCGCCGAGCGTCAGCGAGAACGTGAAGATCGAGCCCGCGGCGAGCCCCGGGAGCGCGAGCGGCAGCACGACGTGGCGGAACGTCTGGCCGGGGCGCGCGCCGAGGTCCGCGGACGCCTGCTCGAGGGAGCGCGGCACGCGCTCGAGCGCCGCCGCGAGCGGCAGGATCATGAACGGCAGCCACATGTACACGAACACGACGAACATGCCGAGGTAGGACGAGGCGAGCGACGGGCCGCCGACGACGGGCAGCTCGAGGGTCGACTCGAGCACAGGCTTCAGGCCCGCCGCGCCCACGAACCACGACGCGATGCCCTCCTTCGCGAGGATCAGGCGCCACGCGTAGACCTTCACGAGGTAGCTCGTCCACATGGGCAGCATCACGCCGACGTAGAAGAACGCCTTCATCTTCGGGCCCGCGTGGCGCGCCATGTAGTTCGCGACCGGGAACGCGACGACGGCCGAGGCGATCGTGACGGCGACCGCCATGAGCAGCGTGCGGACGACGATGTCGACGTGCGCGGGCTGCGAGAAGAGCTGCGCGTAGGTCCTGAGCGTGAATTCCGGGACGATTCTGGCCGTGTACTCATCGATGGAGTAGAAGCTCTGCATCAGCAGCGCGAAGAGCGAGCCCAGGTAGACCGTGCCGAGCCACAGCAGCGGCGGCGCGAGCAGCAGCGCCACGTAGAACGCGTTGCGCCCCTGGAACCAGGCAGACGCGCGGCGCAGCACGGCCGGGCTGCCGGTCACTGCGCTTCGAGCATCACGGCGTGCTCGGGACGCCACGCGAGGCTCACCCGCGCGCCCTGACGCAGCTCCGCGCCGGGCGGGGCGGCCGTTTCCGCGCGAGCGACGGCGAGCACGGGACCGCCGTCGACCCGCACGTGGCAGCGGCTGCTCGCCCCGTGATAGAGCACATCCTCGAGCGTTCCCTCGCACCGGACCGCTCCCTCGGGAGCCGCGTCGCCTGCAGCGACGATCTCGACGAGCTCGGGCCGGATCGCGAAGGCCTGCCGCCGCCCCGTGAGCCGCTCCGCGAATGCGTCCTCGACGACGTTGGCGCTGCCGACGAAGCTCGCGACGAAGGCGGTGCGCGGACGGTTGTAGAGCGCGCGCGGCGTGTCGAGCTGCTCGATGCGGCCCTGGCTGAAGACCGCGACGCGATCGGCCATGCTGAGCGCCTCCCCCTGGTCGTGCGTCACGAACACGAAGGTGATGCCGAGGCGCTGCTGCAGCGCCTTGAGCTCGGCCTGCATCTCCTCGCGGAGCTTGAGGTCCAGCGCGCCCAGTGGTTCGTCCAGCAGCAGTACGTGCGGTTGATTGATGAGGGCACGGGCGAGCGCGACGCGCTGCCGCTGCCCGCCCGAGAGCTGCGCCGGTCGGCGGTCGCCATAAGCTCCCAGCCGCACGAGTTCGAGCATCTCCCCGGCACGCCGGCGCCGCTCCGCGGCGTTCACCCCGCGCACCTTGAGGCCGTAGGCGACGTTCTCCGCGACGGACATGTGCGGGAACAGCGCGTAGTCCTGGAAGACCGTGTTGACGTTGCGGTCGAACGGCGGCACGTCGGTGACATCGACGCCGCCGAGCAGCACCTCGCCGCTGTCCGCGCGGTCGAAGCCCGCGATGAGCCGCAGGCACGTCGTCTTGCCGGAGCCCGACGGCCCGAGCAGCGCGAAGAACTCGCCCGGCGCGACGGCAAGCGAAATGGAGTCGAGCGCGACGACCGTGCCGAACGCACGGCTCGCCGCGCGCAACTCGATCGCAGCCGTCAACGGCCGCCCATCACCGCGACGTAGTCCGTGGCCCAGCGGCTGTATGGCACGCACGTGCCCTGCGCGCAGGCCGCCTCGGGCGTGCGCCAGAAATGGATCTGGTCGAACTTGTCGAAGCCGTTCGTCGCGCAGCCCGCGTCGCCGAGCAGTGCGTTGCCCTGGCAGGCCGCCGGCACCGCCGGGACCGACCCGAACCACGCGGCGACGTCGCCCTGCACCCTGGCGTTCAGCGACCACTCCATCCAGCGGTACGCGCAGTTGGGGTGCTTCGCGTTCGCCGCCAGCATCGTCGTGTCGGCCCAGCCGGTGGCGCCTTCCACGGGGATCGTGCTCGCGACCGGCTGCTGGTTCGCGACCAGCGTGTTGACCTGGAACGGCCACGAGCCCGAGGCGACGACGCCTTCGTTCGTGAAGTCCTGGACCTGCACGTTGGCGTCGTGCCAGTAGCGGTGCACCAGCGGGTGCTGCTTGCGGAGCAGCTCGAGCGCCGCGGCGTACTGGTCCTCGTTCAGCTCGTACGGATCCTTGATGCCGAGCTCGGGGCGCTTCGCCATCAGGTACAGCGCGGCGTCCGCGATGTGGATCGGGCCGTCGTAGGCCTGGACGCGACCCTTGTTGCTCTTGCCGTCGGCGAGCTTCTGTTCCTCGAACACCACGGCCCACGACGTGGGGACGGTCTTGAAGGCCGAAGTGTTGTACATCAGCACGTTCGGGCCCCACTGGTACGGCGTGCCGTAGTGCTTGCCGTCGACGAAGTGCCACGGCGCCTCGCGCAGTCGCTCGTCGACGTTGGCGTAGCTCGGGACGCGCGCGATGTCGATCGGCTGCACCGTGCCGCCGCGGATCAGCCGCAGGGACGCGTCGCCCGAGGCGGTCACGAGGTCGTAGCTGCCCTGCGTCATCAGCGACACCATCTCGTCGGAGGTGCCCGCCGTCTTCACGTTGACCTTGCAGCCCGTCTCCTGCTCGAAGGCGGTGACCCAGTCGTAGTTCTTGTCCGTCTCGCCGCGCTCGATGTAGCCGGGCCACGCGACGATATCGACCTGTCCCTCGAGCGCCCCGGCGCCGACGTCAGCGGTCCCGGCAGCTGCCGGTGCGGCCTCGGTGCCGGTTGCGGCGGGCGTCGAGCCTGCAGCGGGCTCTTCCTTTTTCGCGCAGCCGGCGACGGCGAGCGTGCAGGCGATGGCGAGCCAAAGGCGCTGGTCCAGCGCTTCAGACCGGAACGTCATGGTGTCTTCCCCCGGGAGTCGTCGTGAACGATGCTTGGCGGGCCGGCGTCAGCCGTCCGATGGTTCATTCTATGCCCACGCGACGGCGGCGCTCCAGAGCGGAGCGACGCCGTCAGCGACGCCGCAGCACGAGTTCGAAGCGGATGCCGACCTCGTCGTCGAGCCACTCGGTCGAGCGCCAGTCGCCCTGTCCGACGCCGAAATCGAGGCGGCGAATGCGGGCCGTGCCCGTGAGGCGAGCCGTCCGGCCCGATGCATCCGTTTCGAACCGGAACGGCACGACGACGTCGCGGGTCACGTCGCGCAGCGTGAGACGGCCCCGGGCCTCGTAGCTGCCTGGGCCCACGGCGACGAACGACTCCGCGACGAACCGTGCCTGCGGCCAGCGCCCGGTCGCGAAGAAGTCGGGCCCGCGCAGCGCGTCGTCGCGGTCGGCCTCGCCGGTCGCGGCCGAGGCCGTCTCGATCGTCACCTCGAAGCGGCTCCCGCCGAGATCCTGCGGATCGAAGGCGATGGCAGGTGCATATCGCGCGAACCGGCCATCGAACTCGCCACCGGCGAGCCGCGCCGTGAATCCGAGCTGGCTGCGTGCCGCGTCGGTGTCCCAGGCGGTGGCGCCGCTTGCCGCGACGGACGCAGCGAGCAGCAGCGCCCCGGTGATCGCGGCCAGCCGATGCTTCATCGGTGGCGGGGCTGCACGAAGGGCAGCATGCGCCGCAGCGTGTCGTCCTTGAGCCGGAAGTGATGGTAGAGCGCCGCGAGCGCGTGGATGACGGCCACCACGACGAGCACCGTGAACAGCACCTCGTGCGTCTCCTCGAGCGCCTCGTGGGCCGCCTCGCTCGGCGCGAGCAGCGCCGGGAACTGGAACCAGCCGAAGAACGTCACGGGGTAGTTCGCCGCCGAGGACATCATCCAGCCGGTGATCGGCTGCGCCAGGATCAGCAGGTACAAAACGCCGTGCCCGGTGGCCGCCGCGATGCGCTGGAGCCGAGGCATCGGGACGAGTCCCGGCTGGCCGCGGTTTGCGAGCTTCCAGAGAATCCGCGCTACGGCGAGCAGGAGCACGAGCATGCCGACCGACTTGTGACGGCTCACGAGCTCGAGCTTCTCGAGCCCCCGCGGCAATTCCTCGGCCGCCTCGATGACGACGTACTGTGCAATGATCAGGACCACGATGGCCCAGTGCAGGAACTTCGCGACCGGTCCGTACGAATCCGCCGTGTTGCGCCACTGCATGATGCGAAATTCCTCCGTCGAGCCGGTACGAAGCCCATGGTAACGCACTCGCACTCGCGGGCCGTCCGCGATGCCCGCGCGCTCTTCGCGGCGCCTGCGCTCGCGCTGCTCGCCGCATGCTCCGTGCCGAGGCCGGAAGCGGAGGCGCCGCACGCGCGGATTCCGCCCGCCGCGCCTGCCGAGCCCACCGGCGCGTCGGTCATTCCCGAGGGCGCTCGACGCTACGAGGTCGACCCCGAGCGGAGCGAGCTCTCGATCCGGGTCTTTCGCGCCGGTCCACTCGCGCGCCTCGGCCACGACCACGTGATCACGACGTCCAGGGAGTCGGGCAGCGCCTGGCTCGGAAAGGAGCCGGCGGGCTCTGGCTTCGAGATGAGGTTCGCCGGGGCCGACCTGGTCGTGGACGACGCCGAGGCGCGCCGCGCCGCGGGTGAGGCATTCGCCGCGCCGGTGCCCGACACGGCCCGCGAGGGCACGCGCCGCAACCTGCTCGGGCCCATGGTGCTCGACGCCGCGAACCACCCGGAGATCGTGCTGCGTGCTGACCGCCTCGAAGGCAGGTGGCCGCGGCCGGTCGCCCGGGTCGGCGTCACGGTACGGGGCCGCGCCGCGGACGTTGCCGTGCCGCTGCTCGTCGAGCACGGGGGTGACGAGCTGCGCGCCAGCGGCTCGCTGCGGCTGCGCCAGACCGACCTCGGCCTCGTGCCCTTCAGCGTGGCAGGCGGGGCGATCCAGGTCGGCGACGAACTCGAGGTCGAGTTCCGCGTGGTGGCGCTCGCCACCCGGTGAAGTCGACTCAGTCGAGGCCGGTCGTGAGCAGGAACGCCGTGCCCTCCGGGGCGACCAGGATCTCGACGCCGCTCGAGGCAAGGCCGCGCGGCAGGCGCGTGGCGAACTCGCACCCTCGCTCTCGCAACCCGGAGATGCGAGCCGGCATGTCGGGATCGGAATAGCACAGCACGGGCGCCCGCAGGTCGAGGTCGTAGAGGCCCAGGTTCAGGTCGCTGCTCGTGACCACGGCACGCGGGAACGGCCGCCGCTGCGGCTCGAACGCGACGAACCCGACCGCCTCCCAGAACGCCGCGTCGCGCTCGACGTCGGTCGTGGGCAGGCCGAACTCCTCGAAGTAGCCGAGCAGGCTCGCGTGCGCGACCGGCAGCCGGGGCGGGGAGTACGTGCGCGCCTCGAGCAGCGTGACCGACTGCCCCGACGGGTCGCGAAACTCGAGCCGGTGCAGCGATTCATCGTCGAGTACCGCGGCCTCGATCGCGAGACCGGCGGCCGCGAGTGCCGAAAGGTGCCGCGCGAGATCGGGCCGTACCCACGTGAGCGTCGGAGACTCGATCGACGCGCCGTGCAGGCCCAGATGCAGCCGCCCGTCCGTCACGACCGCGTACGGATGGTGCCACGCGTCGCCGACCGGCGCCTGCACGAAGCCGAGCGATTCGTAGAAGGCGAGCGACGCCGCGACGTCCGGCGCGCGGACGCTCACCTCGAGGAAGCGTCCCAGCATCCGCCGTTCAGGCCGTGGCGCCGAGACGCAGCGCCCGCTCGCGCGCCGCCACGCGTGCCGCCTCGTCGTCGGGCGCGGTCCACTCCGGCCAGCCGGCGCCGTGGCGGCGCACGATCTGCTCGTACAGGTCGACGTGGGCCGGCGAGGAGTTCAGGCAGGGCGCGTAGTCGAAGGCCTCGCCGCCGTGCGACAGGAACGCATCGCGGTTCTGCATCGCGATCTCCTCGAGCGTCTCGAGGCAGTCGGTGGCGAACCCCGGGCAGACGACCGTCACGCGCTTCGGTCCCGAGTGCGCGTAGTCGTGCAGCAGCACGTCGACGTAGGGCTTCAACCACTCCTCGCGGCCGAATCGCGACTGGAAGCCGATCGACCACTCGCCCTCGGCGAGACCGAGCCGCGCGGCGACGCGGCGCGCCGTGGCGTGGCAGTAGCAGTGATACGGGTCGCCGGCGAGGAAATAGCGCTTCGGGATCGAGTGGAACGAGAACAGCAGGTGCTTGCGGCCGTGCTCGCGCCAGTGCGCCGCGACGCCGTCCGCGACCGCGCCCGCGTAGGCGTCCTCCTCCCAGTACTGGTTCACGATCCGGAGCTCGGGGATGCGTCGCCAGCGTCCCAGCTCACGAGTGACTCGCTCGAAGATCGAGGCCGTCGTCGTCGCCGAGTACTGCGGGTACATCGGCAGCACGAGCAGGCGCTGCACGTTGTCCCTGCGCAGCCGCTCGAGCGCGGCGGCGATCGAGGGATTGCCGTAGGTCATCGCGAGTTCGACGCGCACACGATCGCCGAGGTGGCCGCTCAGCCGCTCGCGCAGCCCGTTCGCGAGGGCCCGCGACTCGGTGAGCAGCGGCGAGCCCGCCGGTGTCCAGATCTTCTGGTAGGCGTGCGCGCTCCTGGCCGGGCGCACGCGCAGGATGACGCCGTGCAGGATGAACCACCACAGCGCGCGCGGCATCTCGATGATGCGCGGGTCCCAGAGGAACTCGGCGAGGTACCGTCGCACGCTCGCCGTGTCCGGCGCGTCGGGAGTGCCGAGGTTCACGAGCAGCACGCCGAGTCGTTCGGGCGTGCCGTGCACGTAGTCCGGCGTGCCGAGGTAGTCGCTCATCGGTCGGGGGCTTCCAGGCGTTCGGGCGGGGCAAGATACCGCATCAGCGCGGAGTCCGTCGCGCCCCGGCCTCGACGCGCGGGAACACGTACAGCATCCCGAGTCCGGCCAGGCAGGCGGCGGCGCAGAAGCCGAGCATCGGCAGCGCCGTGTCGGTCGGGCTGTGACCCATCCACTGCACGGCGCCCGCACCGATCATCTGCTGCAGGAAGCCGATCGTGCTCGAGGCGACACCGGCGTGGCGCGGCGCGAGGCTGACGGCGGTCGCCGTCACGTTTGGCAGCGCGAGGCCCTGGCCGTACGACAGCACTCCGATCGGCACGAAGATCCAGAGCGGGTGCTCGAGGCCGAGCGCGACGAACGCGAGCGCCGCGACGGCCCCGACGGCCGTGAGCAGCACGCCGCGGACCACCATCCAGTGCAGGTCGTGGCGTGCCATGTAGCGGCTCACCGACCAGTTGCCGAGGAAGTAGCCCACCGCGATGAAGAGGTAGTAGTAGCCGAACTCGGTCGGCGGCCGGCCGAGAGCCGTGACCATCACGTAGGGCGCGAGCGAGATGAAGACGAGGAACGTCGCGTAGACCACGGCGCTCTGCGCGACGCAGCCCGCGAACATCGGCATGCGGACGAGCGA
Organism: Lysobacterales bacterium; assembly: GCA_003819815.1. GTDB lineage: Bacteria > Pseudomonadota > Gammaproteobacteria > Steroidobacterales > Steroidobacteraceae > RPQJ01. The sequence goes on along the minus strand of RPQJ01000107.1, from coordinate 1,322 downwards.
CCACGCGGTGCGCGCCATCTCGCGGCCGCGGGGCGCGTGCGCGTCCGGCGGCCGGGTCTCGGGCAGCCCCCGCCAGACGGCGATCGCGACGACGACGGCGGTCGCGACGATCGCGCCGAAGATGGACCGCCAGCCGAAGCCTGCGGTGAGGTAGCCGCCGATCACCGGCGCGAGCGCGTTGCCCGTGACCGCGACCATCGTGAGCTGCGCGAGCGCCTTCGACATGCGCTCGATCGGGTAGAGGTCACTCAGGATCGCGCGCGCGACGACGAGCCCGGTCGCGGAGCCGAACGCCTGTACGGCGCGGCCCGCGACGAGCGCGGGCAGCGTCGTCGCGGTGAGGCTCAGCACCGCGCCCGCGACGAGGATCACGAGCCCCGCGAGGATTGCCGTGCGGCGGCCGTAGCGGTCCGAGAACGGGCCCCACAGCAGGATGCCGCACGCGAAGGTCACGAGCGACACCGAGAAGGTCGCCTGCACTTCCGCGACGGTGCCGCCGAAGTGCTCCCGCACCGCGGGCAGCGCGGGCAGGTAGAGGTTGGTCGCGATCGGCGCGAGCGCCGTGATCGCCGCGAGCAGGAGCAGCAGGGCCCGGTCGGTCCGCCCCGGCGTCAATCCTGGATGCCGCCGATGCAGAGGTACTTGAGCTCGGTGTAGTCGAGGATGCCGTACTTCGAGCCTTCGCGGCCCACGCCCGACTCCTTGACGCCGCCGAACGGCGCGACTTCGGTCGAGATGATGCCGGTGTTGAGCCCGACGATGCCGTATTCCAGGCCCTCGGCGACGCGGAAAGCGCGCGCGAGGTCCCGCGTGTAGAAATAGGACGCGAGACCGAACTCGGTGTCGTTCGCCATCCGGATCGCATGCTTCTCGTCCTTGAAGGCGAAGATGGGCGCGACCGGGCCGAACGTCTCCTCGCGCGCGACGAGCATGTCGGGCTGCACGTGCGTGATGATCGTCGGTTCGAAGAACGTGCCGCCGAGCGCGTGACGCTTGCCGCCGAGCGCGACATGCGCGCCCTTGGCGAGCGCGTCGGCGACGTGCTCCTCGACCTTCGCGACCGCCTTGGCGTCGATCAGCGGGCCCTGCTCGGTCGCGCCCGCGAGGCCGTCGCCCACCCGCAGCTTGCGCACCGCGTCGACGAGCTTCGCGACGAACGCGTCGTACACGCCTTCCTGCACGAGCAGCCGGTTCGCGCAGACGCAGGTCTGGCCCGTGTTGCGGTACTTCGAGGCGATCGCGCCCTGCACCGCGGCGTCGAGGTCGGCGTCGTCGAACACGATGAACGGCGCGTTGCCGCCGAGCTCGAGCGACACCTTCTT
>RPQJ01000106.1 GCA_003819815.1 Lysobacterales bacterium | reverse complement strand
TCGGCCCGATGACCGCGCCGTTGAGCGGCACGATCGGCTGCGCCTCCAGCCGGAAGCGGTCCTGGGACAGTGCGTAGCGCAGCGTGCCGACCAGCGTGACGTCCGTATAGCGGCGCACGATGCTCTGGTCGCTGTCCTCGTAGATCTCCACGCGGTTGCGACCGCGGTCCTTCGCGGCCTTGCACGCGATCTCGGCGGAGGCAAGCGCGTGCGAGAGCGGATGCTTGCCGTCGGCGACGCTGGCCACGCCGAAGCTCGCGCTCACCTCGACCGGCTGGCTGCCGGCGAGGAACCCCAGGCGCGACAGGCCGTCGCGCAGCTCCTCGGCGAGCGTCTGCGCCTCGTCGAGGGTGCCTTCCGGTACGAGGATCGCGAAGCGGTCGCCGGAGATGCGCGAGGCAAGCATGCGTGGAGCGAGCCGGCGCCGGATGGTTTCGGCCACGCGCACGATCACCTCGTCGCCGACGTGCATGCCCAGGTTTTCATTGAGGACGTGCAGCCGGTCGATGTCGACGTAGACGACGCACTGGCCCTGCGCGAGAGCCGCGGGCGTCAGCAGCGACTGGGCACGCTTCTCGAACGCGGGCCGGGTGAGCAGACCGGTCGTCGGGTCGTACGCGTTCATCAGGATGTACGCGACGCGGCGCGCCAGCAGCTCGACGATGCGCGCCTGGCGCAGGTCGAACGCGTCCGACGCGTCGGGCTTGAAAAGCACCAGGACGCCGAGCACCTGTTGCGCCCCGTGCATCACCGGGCACGACAGCACCTTGTAGGGCAGCGCGCCGAGCGGGCCGTTCGCGGCGGGCCGGTTGGCGACCATCGTCTGGCGGTGGAGCTGCGTCCAGGCGAGCAACGGGCGGTGCGTCCGCGTCAGGATCTCGGCTCCGACGCGCGGCGGCGTCCCCTGGCGCGTGCGGCACACGGCGATGTTCTTGTCCGGGATCAAGAGCGCACCGACCGAGCAGTCGAGGTGGTCGACGCAGCCCTGGACGAGCTGCGCGAAGTCGTCGGTCGACTCGCCGCTCGGACTCTCGTCGGGCGCCGCGCCGAGCACGAGCTCGAGGTCCCGGTCGCGCAGGCGCAGGCTGCGCTGCAGGTCGACGATGTTGTACTGCGAGGAGAAGTCGCGCTGGAGGCACTCGAGCGCCGGGCGCAGCAGGCCCTGCACCAGCGAGAACGGCCGCGTCTCGCCGCGCTGCGAGGACTCGCGGCACACGATGCCGACCGCGCCGACGCGCTGGTGCGACGCGTCGCGCAGCATGAAGACATAGGCACAGTGCTCGCGGTCGACGGGCTCGGCGAAGCCGTCGCTCGCGCCGCCGTCGGCGAGCTCCTGTGCGAGCGCGTCCTGCATCAGGCGGTGCAACTCGGGCGCGTCGCTGCCGTCGTTGAGCCACACGGGCAGTCCGAGCCGGTCGTAGATGGCGATCGACTGCGCCCGCGGCATCAGCATCTTGACGAGCTGACCGTACGGGTCGAGCGAAGTCTCCGCGATGGGCGCCGGCGCACCGTCCAGCGCCTGGGCAAGCTGCATTTCTCGATCCTTCGAATGGCCGGACCGTGCCGAATGGGCCGCATGTTCGGCGATCGGGTCCGCGCCGGTCCTTGACGCAGGCCTCAGTCTGCAGCGACGTCGCCGCGGGTCGCCAGCCGCGCTCGCGACGCGTATGAACATAATCCGGAGCGACGGAAGGGCGCCTCAGCGGCGCTTGAGCCAGATCTCGGGGTTGACGGGCTCGCGGCCGCGCCTCACTTCGAAGTACAGAGCGGGCTGCGAGTGGCCGCCGGTGTCGCCGACCGAGCCGATCACGTCGCCGGCGGCGACCGATTCACCGACCTTGCGGAAGGTCTCGTCGTTGTGGCCGTAAAGGCTCAGGTAGCCCCCGCCGTGGTCGAGCACCACCATGAGCCCCATGCCCGGCAGCCAGTCGGAGTACACGACCCGCCCGCCGTACGGCGCGCGCACCCGGGCGCCGCGGTCCGTGCCGATCAGCATGCCCTGCCACTTGAGCGACCCGCCGGCGCGCGGCTGCCCGAACCGGGCGAGCACCTTGCCCTGCTGCACGGGCCACGGCAGCTTGCCGCGCAGCGGCTCGAACGGCGCCTGCTTCGCGACGGGCGCGCGCGCGAGCGCCTTGCGCAGGTCGGTGATCAGCTTCTCGAGGCCGCGCGCCTGGGACTCGAGGCGCTTGATCTCGCCCCCCTTGGTCTTGATCTGCCGCTCGATGGCGTCGACCGCGACGGACCGCTGCTCGCGCGCGGCCTTGAGCGCGCCCACCTCGCGCTCCTGCGCCGCCTCGAGCTCCTTGAGCCGGGTGTTCTCAGCATCGATCTTTTCGCGCACCAGCGCGAGGTGCTCGAGCTTCCCGCGGATGCTGCCGATCCGGTCGGCCCGCGCACGGCCGAAGTAGCCGTAATAGGCGAGCATGCGGCCGAACCGCGCGGGGTCCTGCTGGTTGAGCAGGAGTTTCAGCTGTTCGCTGTGGCCACTCATGTAGGCGGCCCGCAGCTCGCCCGAAAGCGCGTCGCGTTCGCCCGAGAGCTCCCGTTCGCGCGCCGCGCGGTCGCGCTCGAGCTCCTCGAGCCGGGCCTCGCTCGCGATCCGCTGCGCCCGGACGGATTCGAGCTCCCGGCGCGCGTTCTGCATGCCGAGTTCCGCGTCGCGCAGCTGAGTGCCCAGCTTGTCGCGTCGCTCGAGGTCCGCGTTCACGGACTTGCGGACCTTCTCTATCCTGGCGTTGACGCGCTTGAGCTCTGCCTCCTTCTGGGCCGGGGTCGGCTTGCGCTGCGTAGTGTCGGCCTCGAGGCCGGCGGAGGGCCCCAGCAGCGCGATCGCTACCAGCAGCCACGCCGCGTGGCGCAGGCGACGGGTCGGGCGGGCGTGCAAGGCGTCGGGCGGGGGGCGACAGGGCATGCGCGGGGCTGGGGAACGGGCTCGGAAGGCCCGTCAGTCTAGCGCGAGTCGGGCTGCTATAATCCGCGACCCTTTTCGTGCCCGGCCACCTCCATGGAGCGTCTGCTCGAATACGCCGCGCGCCACCCGTTCCTCGTCGGAGGCACGGTGCTGCTCGCGCTCGCGGTCATCGCCTACGAGGCGAGCCGGGCCCGCGCCGGGGGCCAGTCCGTCGGCCCGATGGACGCGGTGCGACTCATGAACCAGGGCGCGCTCTTGATCGACGTGCGCTCGCAGGCCGAGTACGACTCGGGGCACATCCTCGATGCGAGGCACGTGCCCCAGGAGCAGGTCGCGCAGGCCGGCGAGACGCTGAAGAAGTACAAGGACAAGGTCGTCATCGCATGCTGCGAAAGCGGGATGCGCTCCGGCGCCGCGGCGCGCGTACTGCGGTCGCAGGGGTTCACGAAGGTCGCCAACCTGCAGGGCGGCCTGCAGGCGTGGCGCACCGAGAACCTGCCGCTCGTGAAGACCGACGCCAAGGGCAAGTGAGGAACGCACGATGACCGCGACGCCCGAGATCGTCATCTACTCGACGGGCTGGTGCCCGTACTGCGAGCGCGCACGGGCACTGCTCGCCCGCAAGGGCCTCGCGTTCCGCGAGGTCAAGATCGACGAGAACCCGGCCGAGCGGGACGCCATGCTCGCACGCACCGGCGGACGTCGGACCGTTCCCCAGATCTTCGTCGGCGACCACCACGTGGGCGGCTACGACGACCTCTACGCGCTCGAGAAAGCCGGCAAGCTCGACGCGCTCGTTGCCGGCGCCTGAGGCCGACCCCGGCCGCGCGACCCGACCCATCTTCCGAGGACGAACCATGACCGAGCAGAACAGCCAGACACCGGCCGCCGCGGCCGACCCCAACGCACCCGTGGTGAACCCGCAGGCGATCTACATCAAGGACTGCTCGTTCGAAGCGCCGAACGGCCCGTTCGTCGGCAACGCGCAGGCGACCCCGACGGTCAATCTCAACCTGACGACGCGCGCGACCGCGCTGGCCCAGGACCTGCACGAAGTCGTGCTGCAGGTGAACCTCGAGGCCAAGGCCGGCGACAAGGTCGTCTGGCTGCTCGAGCTGCAGCAGGCCGGCGCATTCGTGATCCGCAATCTCACGGCGAACGACCTCGCGCAGGTCGTGAGCATCATGGCGCCGAACTACCTGCTCTCGTTCGCGCGCTCCGCGGTGGCGGACCTCGTGACGCGCGGCGGCTTCCCGCCGTTCCTGCTGCCGCTCGTGACGTTCGAGGGGCTGCACGCGCGCGCCCAGCAGCAGGCCCAGCAGGCCGCTGCGGGGCAGGTGCCGGGCTCCGGCGCCGTCAACTGACGCCGGGCCGCCCGTGAGCGCGCGCCTCCCGGAGTCGAAGCCGGCCTGCGCGGTCCTGGGCTCGGGCTCCTGGGGCACCGCGCTCGCGGTGCACCTTGCGCGCACCGGCCACCCGACGCGCCTCTGGGGCATCGAGACCGACGAGCTCGAGGCGATGACCCGCGAGCGGGTCAACCGCCGCTATCTGCCGGGCGTCAAGCTGCCCGAGGGGCTCGCGATCGAGCACGACCTCGAGCGGGCCGTGCGTTCGTCCGGGCAGTTGCTCGTCGCCGTGCCGAGCCACGCCTTCCGCGAGGTGCTCGAGAAGATCGCTCCCCTGCTCGAGCCAGGGCAGCGCGTCGCGTGGGCGACGAAAGGCTTCGAACTGTCGACCGGTAAGCTCCCGAACGAGGTGGCACGCGAAGTGCTCGGCCCGGGCGTACCCACCGCGGTGCTGTCCGGTCCCACCTTCGCGAAGGAAGTCGGCGAAGGCCTGCCGAGCGCGATGACCGTCGCCTCACGCGACGAGGACTATGCGATGAGCCTCGCGCGCGGCATCTCCGGCGCGAGCTTCCGTGCCTACGCGTCGAGCGACATGGTCGGCGTCGAGGTGGGTGGTGCGGTCAAGAACGTGCTCGCCATCGGCGCGGGCATCTCGGACGGGCTCGGCTACGGCGCCAATACCCGCGTGGCGCTCATCACTCGCGGCCTCGCCGAGATGATGCGCCTCGGCGTCGCGCTCGGCGGCGAGCGCGAGACTTTCATGGGCCTCGCCGGGCTCGGCGACCTCGTGCTCACGTGCACCGACGACCAGTCGCGCAACCGTCGCTGCGGGCTCGCGCTCGCCGCGGGCAAGACCGCTCAGCAGGCGCAGGCGGAGATAGGACAGGTGGTCGAGGGTGTGCTGGCGGCCCGCGCGGTGCGGGACGTCGCGCAGCGGCTCGGCGTCGACATGCCGATCAGCGAGCAGATCTACCGCGTCCTCTACGAAGGCGCGCCCGTCAGGGAGTCCGTCGGGGCGCTGATGGGCCGCACCGTCAAGGCCGAGAACGGCTAGGCGACGCAGCCGGGGCCAGCCGGGCATAGCCGAGCTGCCGCCAGGCCTCGTACACCGCGACGGCCACCGCATTCGAGAGATTGAGGCTGCGCGCGCCGTGCCTCATCGGGATGCGCACCCGGCGCTCCGGCGGGCAGGCGTCCAGCACATCGTCCGGCAGTCCGCGCGTTTCGGGCCCGAACAGCAGCACGTCCCCCGCCACGTAGCGTGGCTCGTCGTGGCGCACGTCACCGCACGTCGTGAAGGCGTACCAGAGCGGCCCGCCGAGGCGTAAGAAGCAGTCCGCGAGCGTCGCGTGCACCTCGACCTCGGCGAGCTCGTGGTAGTCGAGCCCGGCGCGGCGGACGGCCCGGGCGTCGAGCTGGAAGCCGAGCGGGCGCACGAGGTGCAGCCGCGCCCCCGTGTTGGCGCACAGTCGGATCACGTTCCCGGTGTTGGGCGGAATCTCGGGCTGGAACAGGACGACGTCGAGTGGCATAGAATCGGGTACCGCGTCACGCGAGGCCGAGGGAGTCGCCGCCATGGTTCGCGTCAAGCACCTGCTCGCCCGCAAGGGCCGCGAGATCTGGACGGTCGACGTGGACGAGCCAGTCCTCGGGGCCATCCAGATCATGGCCGACCGGCACGTCGGAGCGCTACCCGTGCTGCGGGATGGCCAGCTCGCCGGCATCGTCTCGGAGCGGGACTATGCCCGCAAGGTGATCCTGCTCGGCCGCTCGTCCGCCGAGACGCCCGTCTGGCAGATCATGAGCTCGCCCGTCGTCTCGGTGGGCCCGGAAGAGAGCGTCCGGCGCTGCATGGAACTCATGACGGAGCGGCGCATACGCCACCTGCCCGTCGTCGAGGCGGGCCGCATGGTGGGCGTCATCTCGATCGGGGACCTCGTGCGCGCGGTCATCGAGGAACAGGAGGAGACGATCGCGCAGCTCGAGAAGTTCATCGCGGGCTGACGTCCACGTCGGGGGGTTGCCGCCATGGCGGACGACGCTCCTCGGCCGCCCGATCGGGCTGCGCGCGACGCTCTGCCGCTGCGGCGCATCGCGGAACAAGCCGTACTGCGACGGCTCGCACCGCAAGGCCGGCTTCGTCGCGGACTGACCGGGGCGTCGGGGTCCGCCCTGCGGCGCGCATCCCTTACAATGCCCGACCATGTCCGGCCCGTCCGTCCCGCCGTCCGTCCCGCCCGCCGCCTCGCTCGCGGTCGACTTCTGCGGCCTCCGGCTCGCCTCCCCCATCGTGCTCCTCTCCGGGTGCGTCGGCTTCGGCGAGGAGTACACGCGCGTCGAGGGCTTCTCGAACACCGACGTGGGCGCGATCGTGCTCAAGGGCACGACGCGCGAGCCGCGGCTCGGCAACCCGCCGCACCGCGTCTACGAGACGCCGATGGGGATGCTGAACGCGATCGGGCTGCAGAACCCCGGCGTGGACAAGGTCGTCGACGAGATCCTGCCGTCGCTCGACTTCGGCGAAACGCGCTTCTTCGCCAACGTCTGCGGCTCGACGATCGAGGACTACGTCGAGACCACGCGCCGCTTCGACGATTCCCCGATCGACGCCATCGAGATCAACATCTCCTGCCCGAACATCAAGGAAGGCGGCGTGCAGTTCGGCAACGTGCCGGAGATGTCGGCGCGCGTCGTGGCGGCCTGCCGCGCGGTGACGAAGAAGCGGATCGTCACCAAGCTCTCGCCGAACCAGACCGACATCCAGGAGAACGCGCGGCTCTGCATCGAGGCCGGCAGCGACGGTCTCGCCGTGATCAACACGATCATGGGCATGGCGATCGACGTGAAGACGCGCCGGCCCGTCATCGGCAACGTGCAGGGCGGCCTCTCGGGTCCGGCCATCAAGCCGATCGCGCTGCTGAAGGTGATGCAGGTGGCGCAGGTGGCGCGCCCGCGCGGCATCCCGATCATCGGCCAGGGCGGCATCCTCACGGCCGAGGACGCGCTCGAGTTCATCATCGCGGGCGCCACGACCGTGGGCGTCGGCACCTCGCTGTTCTACGATCCGCTCGTGTGCCGGAAGATCAACGCCGGCATCGCCGGATACCTCGCGGCGAACGGCATGGCGTCGGTGCACGAGCTCGTGGGCTCGCTCGACGCGCCGAAGAAGACCGTGCAGGCCTGCGCCTGCTGACTGAAGATGGACGCCTGCACCGGGCGTCCGCGATCCCGGAGTAGCCGACCTTGAGAATCAGGCGTTTCCTCGCTTGGACGGCCGTCGCCATTCCGGTGGCGGCAGTGCTGGCACTGGCCGTGGGTTACCTGCTCTCCGACAACGACTGCGAGCGACGGCTCGCGGTCGTGCCCGAGCGCCCGATGACGGCCGTCGTCCGCTGCGACTACGGCAGCGCTGAGGTGCTCCGGCTCGCGCAGGTCGAGACGCCGGTGGCCGGCGACGAGGAGATCCTCGTCAAGGTCCACGCCGCGGCAGTCAACCCGCTCGACTGGCACGAGATGCGGGGCACGCCCTACGTGATGCGGCTCGGCACCGGGCTGCGACGACCGCAGGAACTGCGCCTCGGCGTGGACTACGCGGGCACCGTCGAGGCGGTCGGGGCGAAGGTCACGCGCTTCAAGCCGGGCGACGCGGTGTTCGGCGGCCGCTCGGGAGCGCTCGCGCAGTACGTCGTCGCGCGCGAGGACCGAGCCGTGGCGCTGAAGCCCGCCGGCGTCAGCTTCGAGCAGGCGGCGGGCGTCGGGATCGCGGGCACGACGGCGTTGCAGGGCCTGCGCGACGCGGGCCGGCTCGCGGCGGGCGAGCGGGTGCTCGTGAACGGTGCTTCGGGCGGCGTGGGCACGTTCGCCGTGCAGATCGCGAAGGCGATGGGCGCCGAGGTCACGGGCGTGTCGAGCGCCCGCAACCACGAGCTGCTGCGCTCGCTGGGCGCCGATCACGTCGTCGACTACCGGACCGAGGACTACACGGCGGGCGAGGCACGCTACGACGTCATCCTCGACAACGTGGGCAACCGCTCGCTTGGCGAGAACCGTCGCGTGATGTCGCCGGACGGGCGCTACGTGCTGATCGGCGGCGGCGGGCCGGACGCAGGCAAGTGGATCGGTCCGTTCGTGAAGCCTGTGCAGGCGCTGCTCGTCTCGCCATTCGTAAGCCAGCAGATGGGCATGCACCTCGCGAGCCTCACGAGCGAGGACACCCGGGCGCTGGCGGGGCTGATGGAATCGGGGGCCGTGAAGCCGGTGATCGACCGCACGTATCCGCTCGCCGAGGCGGCGGAGGCGATCCGCTACCTCGAGCAGGGCCGCGCGCGCGGCAAGGTGATCGTCACCGTCGAGTGACCGCGGTCAGGCGTCCTCCATCCCGAGCTCCTTCAGCTTGCGGGTGAGGGTGTTGCGGCCCCAGCCGAGCAGCTTCGCGGCTTCCTGTCGGCCGCCGTGCGTCGCCTTGAGCGCTTCGCGGATCACGGTCCGCTCGAACTCCGGCATCGCGTCCTCGAGCAGCGGCGCGCCACCGGCCGCGAAGCGCGCCTGTGCCCAGCTCGCGAGCGCCTGGGCCCAGTCCGAGCCTCCGGCCGTCGCGGCGGCCGTGCCTCCGCCGAGATCCGCGGGGATGTCCGAGCGCGTCACCTCGCGGCCGGCCGCGAGGACCGTGAGCCGGCGACACGCGTTCACGAGCTGACGCACGTTGCCGGGCCACTCGAAGGCGACGAGCACGGCCTCGGCCTCGGGTGCGAGCACCTTCGGCGCGACGCCGAGCTCGAGTGCCGCCACATCGAGATAGTGGCGCAACAGCTCCGGGATGTCCTCGCGTCGGTGGCGCAGCGGCGGCACTTCGATGCGGATGACGTTGAGGCGATGCAGCAGGTCCTCGCGGAACAGGCCCTCGCGCACGCGCGTCTCGAGGTCCTGGTGGGTCGCGGCGATGACGCGCACGTCGACGCGCACCGGCAGTTGCCCGCCGACGCGGTAGAACTCGCCCTCCGCGAGCACGCGCAGCAGCCGCGTCTGCAGCGCGGGCGACATGTCGCCGATCTCGTCGAGGAACAGCGTGCCGCCGTCCGCCTGCTCGAAGCGGCCGCGGCGGAGCTCCGCGGCGCCGGTGAACGCGCCCTTCTCGTGGCCGAAGAGCTCGGACTCGAGGAGATCGGCCGTGAACGCGGAGGTGTTGAGCGCCACGAACGGCTTGGTCGCGCGCGGACTGTGGCGGTGCAGCGCCCGGGCGACGAGTTCCTTGCCCGTGCCCGACTCGCCGGTGATCAGCACCGTCATGCTCGAGCGCGACAGGCGCCCGATCGCGCGGAACACCTCCTGCATCGACGCGGCGTGGCCGAGCATCTCCGGGATGCGGCGCGACTCGACCGCGGTCGTCTCGGAGCGCTGTCCCTGCGAGGCCGCGCGCCTGACGAGCTCGACCGCCTGGTCGATGTCGAACGGCTTCGGCAGGTACTCGAACGCGCCGCCCTGGTACGCAGCGACCGCGCTTTCGAGGTCCGAGTGTGCGGTCATCACGATGACGGGCAGTCGCGGCCGGCGCGCGCGGATTTCCTCGAGCATCTCGAGGCCGCTGCGGCCCGGCATGCGGATGTCGGTGACGAGCACGTCGGGCGCGCCCTGGCGCAGCGCGGCGAGCGCTGAGTCCGCGTTCTCGAACGCGCGCGTCGCCAGCCCCGCCTGGCGGAGCGCGCGCTCCAGGACCCAGCGGATCGAGGAGTCGTCGTCGACGACCCAGACGTCAAGCGGTTTCGCCGAGTTCATTGCTGTCGAAAGGCAGGAGCAGGGTGAAGACGGTGCGGCCGGGGCGGCTGTCGAATTCGATGAGCCCGTCGTGTCGGCCGATCAGGTCCTGCGCGACGGCGAGCCCGAGGCCGGTGCCGCCAGGCCGGCCGGTCACGAGCGGGTAGAACACGGTGTCCTTGAGGTCGACCGGCACGCCGGGCCCGTCGTCCTCGACCTGGATGCAGGCAACCACGCGATAGCGGCGGCTGCCGATGCTCGCGTTGGTGAGCGCTCGGGTGCGCAGTACGATGCGCCCGCGCTGGCCCACGGCCTGGATCGCGTTGCGCCCGAGGTTCAGCAGCGCCTGGATGATCTGGTTGCGGTCGAGCCGCAGCCGCGGGAGGCTCGGGTCGTAGTCGCGCTCGATGACGACGCCGGACGGCGCCTCGGCGGCGAGCAGGTGGCCGACGTGCTGCACGATCTCGTGGATGTTGGCGGGCTCCTTGCGCGGCGGCTGCCCTGGGCCGAGCAGCGCGTCGACCAGCGCGGCGAGGCGGTCGGCCTCGGCGATGATCACGGCGGTGTATTCGTGCAGCGTCGGGTCCTTGAGCTGGCGCTCGAGCAGCTGGGCCGCGCCGCGCAGGCCGCCGAGGGGATTCTTGATCTCGTGGGCGAGCTGCCGGACCATCGCGCGGCTGCCGCCGAGCTGCGTCAGCAGCGCGTTCTCGCGCAGGATCCGCTGGTGCTGCGTGACGTCCGCGATCTCGACGAGCACGCCGCCCGGCTGGCCCGGCGCGTCGAACGGGGTCACGGTGACGTCGATGCAGCGCGCCGGCGCGGCCGGCCCGGACTCGAAGGGCAGCTCGCGGCGCGAATACTGCGCGCCGGCCGCCCGGGCCCGGGCGATGACGCCCTCGAGCTCGGTATTCGCACGGACGAGGTCCCGGATCGAACGACCGGCGGCGTGGTTGCGGCCGATGCCGAAGAGATCCTCGGCCGGCTCGTTCAGGTGCAGCACCGCGCCGTCGCGGTCGAGCCACAGCACGCAGGTCGAGAGCCCGTCGAGCAGACCCGCGAAGTCCGCGGGCGCCTGCCGGAGCAGGGTTTGAGGCTCGACGGCCACTACGCCCTCCCGGGGCGGCGCCGCCGCGCGTCACCGATGGATCGGGCTACCTGGGGCCGGCGTTCGCGGGGGCCGGCAGCGGCTGGGGTCGCGGCCTGAGCGAGGGGCCCACGTTGCGCGGCGGGTTGACCGTCGGCTGCTTGATGTGGAACACGACGGGCTCGCTGCGGATGCGCTCGTTGCCCTGCGGATCGAGGATGACGCTGGTGAGGGAGTGCACGCCGCGTTCGAGACTCGCGAGGGAGTGCTCGAGCGCGTTCTCGCCCGGCAGCAGCTTCCCGTCGAGATAGGTGAGCACCCGGTCGCCGGGCGCGAGCGCGGGGTCCGAGCGCAGTCGCACCTCGACGACCGCATCGCCCCCGAAGAACGATGCGCCGTTCTCCGGCTGCCAGATCTCGAGGCTCGAATAGCGCACCGGCGCAGGCGTCGGCGTGCTCCGCGCGGCGGCAGCGGCCGACGCGGGCGCCGGAGCCGCGGCCGGCGGCGGCTGCGACACGCCGATGACCATCTTGGTAGCCCCCGGCACGGGCTGGTCGGAGAAGTGCGTCACGCCGTTCGCGTCCCGCCACTGCCAGACCTCGCGGCGCGTCTGGGTGGACTGCGCGAGGCTGACCGTCGCGAGCAAGCATCCAAGCATCAGCACGCAGGTCTTCATGGGGCGGAAGCATAGCCACTCGCGTAACCGCTGACAAAGCGACACCCGCGTTTCCGCGACGCGCTTCAAGGAGACGGGGTCGCCGGGCGGCGTTCGGGCCGCCCGGCGGGGTTCCCGCTCGCCGCGTCAGACGCTGTAGTACAGCTCGAACTCGACCGGGTGCGTGCTCATCCGCAGGCGGGTGACCTCCTGCATCTTGAGCGCGATGTAGGCGTCGATCACGTCGTCGGTGAAGACGCCGCCTTCCTTGAGGAAGCCGCGGTCCTTGTCGAGCGCCTCGAGCGCCATGTCGAGCGAGTGGCAGACGGTCGGGATGTTCTTCGCTTCCTCGGGCTCGAGGTCGTAGAGGTCCTTGTCC
>RPQJ01000105.1 GCA_003819815.1 Lysobacterales bacterium | reverse complement strand
CTCGTAGTGAGTGTCTCCTTGTCCAGAGATCCAATAGATGCTTGGGTCTCCCCAGCCGCCGCGCGCTGCGTTACCGATTGCTAGCGAAACATCGTAGGGGTTCGTTTCCCACCCACCGCGTGCGAATTCGTACTCTGTTCGAAAATCCTCTTTTCCGAAGATTCGTCCATACATGTCGAACCGAGCGTCTGTGATTGCCGGCGCAACAACAATTGAGTCCTCTGGTCGCTTGAGGCCCAAGACGCCTTCGCAATAGTCTTCATCGTAAACCGCGTGGCATTCGTCCCAAGCAGACCAAGCATCGAGCCACGCCGCATACTCCGGGCCTCCGTCCCCTTCCTCGAAGTATCCAGTGCCAACGATTTGACGTTCGCCAGGCGCACAAGTGTCCATGCCATTTGGACAGCTCCAGATCGTTAACCAGCCTCCGCGTGGGAACGCTATCGTTTGGGGCGATCCTAACGAGATAAGAATTGACGCACCAAGTGTCATGAAGAAAGATCGGTAAGTCATCCACGTGACCTCGAGTGGGCCAATTCACAGGCGAGGCAATCGATCGGACTAACTCGACACCGACAGTATCGGCGCCATGCTGCACCGATTGGCTAGACCTCCTATCCGGGAAAACGGACAGGTGCATTGCGCCGTTGCGAAGGTGCGCCTACGCCGATGCGGCTCGGGTCGCCAGATCATGCTCCGCGGCGCCCCCGTCTAGGCCCAATTCGCGACCGCCATTCGCACAACGCGCTTGGGGCGGTTGGGTGGTGGCGCCCTGCCCGTCTGTCGCGCCGGAAGCCGCGCAGCCGGGCCTCTGGTGGCATTCGTAGAGCGGGCTACCAATGGTGACGGTGACCTATGAGCTCTTAATGTTCTTGTTGGCGGAGAGGGAGGGATGCACTCGCCGCGCCGCAGCGCGGCTCGCCCCATTGGGGCGCCCTCGATAGCTCTGCGATCGAGGGCGTGCACGTCGGCACCGCCGACGTGTCGAACCCCCGGTCCCCTCGGGTTCTCACCCTCCCTCGGTGCCACGAACGATGAACGCCCCTCGCGGGGCGTTCTGTTCATGGCGGAGAGGGAGGGATTCGAACCCTCGGTCCCCTTGCGGGGACGCCGGTTTTCAAGACCGGTGCAATCAACCGCTCTGCCACCTCTCCACGTGGGGTCGGCTCGCACTCGCAGCAGCCACAAGGGTGAGCATCCCTCGGTCGGCCGGCGGCAACGAGCCTATTTAATCACCTCGGCGCCGCCCATGTAGGGCCGGAGCACGGCCGGCACGACGACGCTGCCGTCGCCCTGCTGGTAGTTCTCGAGCACCGCGACGAGCGTCCGGCCGACGGCGAGGCCCGAACCGTTCAGCGTGTGCACGGGCTCGGGCTTGTTCGTCGCCGGATTGCGCCAGCGGGCCTGCATGCGCCGCGCCTGGAACGCCTCGCAGTTCGAGCACGAGGAGATCTCGCGATATTTCTGCTGCCCGGGCAGCCAGACCTCGATGTCGTAGGTCTTCGTGCTGCCGAAGCCGACGTCGCCCGAGCACAGCGCCACGACGCGATACGGCAGCCCGAGGCCCTGCAGCACCTTCTCCGCATTGCCGACGAGCCGCTCGAGTTCCGCGTACGAGTCCTCGGGCCGGCAGATGTGCACGAGCTCGACCTTCTCGAACTGGTGCTGGCGGATCATGCCGCGCGTGTCCTTGCCGTGCGAGCCCGCCTCGCTGCGGAAGCACGGCGTGTGCGCGGCGTAGCGGCGCGGCAGCGTGTTCGCCTCGAGGATCTGCTCGCGCGCCAGGTTCGTGACCGGGACCTCCGCCGTCGGTATCAGGAAGAACTCGGCTTCGCCCGACGTGACCTTGAAGAGGTCCGCCTCGAATTTCGGCAGCTGGCCGGTGCCGACGAGCGAGCTGCGTGCAACGAGGTACGGCGCGTAAATCTCCGTGTAACCGTGTTCCCCGGTGTGCAGGTCCAGCATGTACTGGATCAGCGCGCGGTGCAGGCGCGCCACTCCGCCCTTGAGCACGACGAAGCGCGCGCCGGAGATGCGGCTGGCGGCCTCGAAGTCCATCCCGGTGCCCGCGAGCTTCTCGCCGATCGCGACGTGGTCGAGCGGTTCCCACTCGAACTGGCGCGGCGTGCCCCAGCGGCGCACCTCGACGTTCGCGGATTCGTCGCGGCCGTCGGGCACGCTCTCGTGCAGCAGGTTCGGCAGGCCGAGCACGAGCTCGTCGAACTCGGCCTGCACGGCGCCGAGTTCGGCGTCGAGCTCGGTCAAACGTCCGGCCAGGGTCTCGCCCTCGCTCACGAGCGCACCGATTTCCTCGCCCTTTGCCTTCGCCATGCCGACTTTCTTCGCGTGCGCGTTGCGCGCGGCGCGGATCTCGTCGGCGGCGACCTGCGCCCTCTTGCGCCGCTCCTCGATCGCCCGGAATCGCTCTACGTCGAGCTGGAAGCCGCGGCGGGCGAGGTTCGCGGCGACGGCGGCGGGGTCGGAACGGAGCAGGCGGGCGTCGAGCATGTCGGCAACCTGGGCGTGACGGCGGATCGAGCCCGGTATTCTAGGCGAAGCGGGTGCGGGCGTAGCGGGCGCGACTCACTTCATCGAGCGCCAGCGCGCCAGGGCTTCGCGGATCTGCTTCTCGAGTCCGCGATCGACCGGCTCGTAGTAGCGGGCGGGCTCCATCCCGTCGGGAAAATACGTCTCGCCGGCCGCGAAGGCCTCGGGCTCGTCGTGCGCATAGCGGTAACCGGACCCGTAGCCCAGGCCCTTCATGAGGCCGGTCGGCGCGTTCCGGAGCCTGAGCGGCACCTCGAGCGTGCCCTGCTTCGCCGCATCCTGCATCGCCGCGCCGAACGCCCTGTACACGGCGTTGCTCTTCGGCGCGCAGGCCATGAACACGACGGCCTGCGCGATCGCAAGCTCGCCCTCGGGGCTCCCGAGCCGCTCGTACGTCTCGGCGGCCTGCAGCGCGAGCGAGAGCGCGCGGGGATCGGCGTTGCCGATGTCCTCCGAGGCCATGCGGATCACGCGCCGCGCGACGTAACGGGGGTCACACCCGCCATCGAACATCCTCGCGAGCCAGTAGAGCGACGCGTCCGGATCCGAGCCACGCACGGACTTGTGTAGCGCCGAGATCTGATCGTAGAACTGCTCGCCCTTCTTGTCGAAGCGGCGGTAGCCGCCGGCCGAAACTTCCGCTGCGATGGCCTCGGTGACGCTCCCGTCCGCGGCCCGTGCGAGGTCGACCGCCACCTCGAGCAGGTTCAGCGACCGGCGGGCATCGCCGTCGCCCGCCCGCGCGAGCGTTTCGAGTGCCTCGGGCTCGAGCGTCACCGGGCCGCCGTCGTGCGATTCGCGCTCGAGCGCTCGCGCGAGCACCTGCTTCACGTCGTCGACCGTGAGGGACCGGAGCACGTAGACGCGCGCGCGGGACAGCAGCGCGCCGTTGATCTCGAACGACGGGTTCTCCGTCGTGGCACCGATGAAGCAGACCGTGCCGTCCTCGACGTACGGCAGGAACGCGTCCTGCTGCGACTTGTTGAAGCGATGCACCTCATCGAGGAACAACACCGTGCGGCGGCCCCGCTCGGCGCGCACCTGCTGCGCCTGCTCGACGGCGGCCCGGACGTCCTTGACGCCCGCCATGACGGCCGAAAGCGCAACGAACTCCGCATCGCAGGTGCGCGCGACGAGCCGCGCGAGCGTCGTCTTACCGGTGCCGGGCGGCCCCCAGAGGATCATCGAGTGCAGCGTACGGCCTTCGAGCAGCCGCCGGAGCGGCTTGCCGGGCGCGAGCAGGTGCGACTGGCCGACGAACTCGTCGAGCGTCGCGGGGCGCATGCGGTCCGCGAGCGGGCGCCAGCCTTCGGCGGGCTCGCCCGGCTCGGCGGGCGGATTCACCTGTCCGCGAGCCACGCCTCGACCCTGCCCGTCCAGCCGCTCGCGAAGGGCATTCCGGCGAACAGCCCGAGCGCGATGCCCGCGAGGTTCGCGGCCATGTCGAGCGGCTCCGCCGCCCTGCCCTGCGCCATCGCGTACTGCAGGCCCTCGAGCCCGAGGCCGAGCACGGCGAGCGTGAGCGCCACCTTGGCGTAGTGCGTCCTGTGCACGAGTCCCGTCGCCCAGAACGCGAGCACGGCGTAGGCCAGGAGGTGATTCAGCTTGTCGAGCGGCATCACCGCCAGACCCTGCGGGTTGGCCGCCAGGCTGCCGTAGACGACGAGCGCGACGAGCGCGACGCCCGTCGTGAGCCAGGCCGTGCCGTACCGGAGCGGCCGCATCACGGGCTCAGGGCTCGGCCCGGCCGATCACATCGGCACCGGGCGGCGGCTCGAAGCGGAACAGTGCGTCGTCGAGTTTCGCGCCACGCCGCAATCGCGCGAACTCGAGCGTCGTCGACTGCCCGAGCTTGTCGCGCAGTTCCATGCCCGCCAGTTCGCCCTTCGCGTCGAACGCGAGGCTCACGGATTCGAAATCGCCGTCGGCGTCGCGCGGCCGCAGGCGGTGCCAGGTCCAGGCCCCCACGCGCTCGCTGCCGATGGCCGCGAACGCATCACCCACCTTGCCGCCCCCCGAGAGCAGCATCGCGGGCGTCGAGCCGAGGCCCGCCTCGAGCGTGCGCACGGTGACCTGCTCGAGGTCGGGGTCGTAGAGCCAGAGCCGGCGTCCGTCGCCGACGATCGTCTGCTCGTAGGGCTCGCGGTAGTCCCAGCGGAAGCGGTTCGGGCGGGAGAGCGACAGCGTGCCCGACGAGCGATCGACGATATCGCCCTCGCGGCTGCGCACGACCTGCGAGAACTCCGCGGACAGCGTCGTGAGCGAGCCCAGATACGCCTCTACGCGCTCGAGTGCATCGGCGGCCGCCCGGCCCGGCACGGCCGCCACGAGCAGGAGGGCGAGCGCCGCGCAGGCGAGACGCACAGGCGATGGCATGGGCTCAGTCCGCTTCGGGCGGCGGCGGCGCGAGCACTTCGCGCGAACCGTTCGTGTTGAGCGGCCCGACGAGCCCCGCGGCCTCCATCGCCTCGATCATGCGCGCGGCACGGTTGTAGCCGATCTTGAGCCGGCGCTGCACGCCGGAGATCGACGCCTTGCGGCTCTCCGTGACGATGCGGACGGCCTCGTCGTAGAGCGGGTCCTGCTCCGCGTCGCCGCCCTCGCCGCCCTCGCCGCCGGCTCCCTCCTCGCCCGGCAGGCCGGGGACCGGTCCCGTGGGGCCGTCGAGGATCTCGTCGATGTAGATGGGCGCCGAGTGCTGGCGCAGGGAGTACGCGACCTTGTGGACTTCCTGGTCCGAGACGAAGGCGCCGTGCACGCGCACGGGGTGCGACGTGCCGGGCTGGAGGAACAGCATGTCGCCGTGGCCGAGCAGGCTCTCGGCGCCGCTCTGGTCGAGGATGGTGCGCGAGTCGACCTTCGCCGAGACCTGGAACGCGATGCGCGTCGGGATGTTCGCCTTGATGAGGCCCGTGATCACGTCGACCGACGGCCGCTGCGTAGCGAGGATGAGGTGGATGCCCGAGGCGCGCGCCTTCTGCGCGAGCCGCGCGATCAGCTCCTCCACCTTCTTGCCGACGATCATCATCATGTCGGCGAGCTCGTCGACGACCACGACGATGTTCGGCAGCGGCTCGAGCTCCGGCACGCTCGAAGGATCGAGCCCGGGCGCGAGGCGCTTCATCTCGATCGGATCGCGCAGCGGCTTGCCCTCATCCGCGCACTCCTTGACCTTGCGGTTGTAGCCCGCGAGGTTGCGCACGCCCGCGAACGCCATGAGCTGGTAGCGCCGCTCCATCTCGGCGACGCACCAGCGCAGCGCGTTCGCGGCCTGCTTCATGTCCGTCACGACCGGCGCGAGCAGGTGCGGGATGCCCTCGTAGACCGAGAGCTCGAGCATCTTCGGGTCGATCATGATGAGCCGCACGTGGTCGGGCGTGCTCTTGTAGAGCAGCGAGAGCACCATCGCGTTCACCGCGGTCGACTTGCCGGAGCCCGTCGTGCCGCCCACGAGCAGGTGCGGCATCCGCGCGAGGTCGGCGACCACCGGGTTGCCGCCGATGTCCTTGCCGAGGACCAGCGCGAGCGGCGAGGCCATCTCGTCGTAGGCTTTCGACTTGACGATCTCACCGAGCGTGACCATCTCGCGCGTCTCGTTCGGGATCTCGAGGCCCATGGTCGACTTGCCCGGGATGATCTCGACGACGCGCACGCTGATCGCCGAGAGCGCGCGGGCGAGGTCCTTCGCGAGGTTCGAGATCTGCGCCACCTTCACGCCCGGCGCGGGACGCAACTCGAAGCGCGTGATGACGGGGCCCGGGTGCACCTCGACCACTTCGGCCTCGACGCCGAAATCGCGGAGCTTGAGCTCGACGAGGCGCGACATCGCCTCGAGCGCCTCGGCCGAGTAGCCGCCGTGGCGCGGCGGCGGGTCGTCGAGCAGCGACAGCGCCGGCAGCGCGCTCGTGCCGCTGCGCTCGAACATCGTGACCTGCTTTTCCTTCTCGACGCGCTCGCTCTTCTCGACCTTGGGCGCGGGCGCCTCGATCTTCGGCGGCTTGCGCTCGGCGGCCTTCTTCTGCTCCTCGCGGACGACTTCCTGGCGGGCCTGCTTCACCTCGCGGCCGACCTTGACGTCGCGCGCGGTCGAGGCGCGGTCGCGCAGCCGGGCGAGGCCCGCGAGCACGGCGCGACCGATGCGGTCCATCACGGCGACCCAGGAGACGCCGGTGACGAGGGACACCGAGCCGAGCCAAAGGGAGAGCAGCAGCAGCGTCGCGCCGAGGAAGCTCAGCGCGGAGGCGAGTCCCGAGCCGAGCAGCGAGCCGAGCACGCCGCCCGCGGTGTTGGGCAGGGTGCCGGCGGGGAAATGCAGCGTCGCGAGCCCGCAGCTCGTGGCGAGCGCGAGCGCGAACCCAGCCGCGCGAAGTCCGAGCGAGCGGCGGTCGAGCGCCTCCTTGTTCGTGCGCTCCCGGTAGATGACCCAGCCCGCGTAGCCGAGCATCAACGGGAAGAGGAATGCGGGCAGCCCGAACAGCACGAAGAAAAGATCGGAGAGCCACGCGCCGAACGGGCCGATCAGGTTCGTGACCGGGCCGTCCTGGCCCGTCGAGGAAAACGCCGGGTCGGAGTTGTCGTAGCTTGCGAGCGCCGCGAGCAGGATCAGGGCGAGTGCCCCGAAGATCCACAGCGCGCTCTCGCGCAGCCCGCGCGTCACCAGCAGCGCCTGGGCGGACACCTCTCGCTTCGATTCGGCTCTAGCCACCAGAAATCACCCGCAGTCTCAAGATCTGCTCTTAAGTATATGAAGTTTATCGGATTGATCGGCGTTCCGCGGGCCGACCTGCCGGCATGGCCCGGCATGCCCGGGAGGGGGATCGGGCCGGCCTTTGCCGTAGCGCAGGATGTTGCTTACCATGCCGCGCCCCACGGACGCGACGTGCCGGAAACGGCGACGGAGTATACATGAGCGCCCCCCGACACTCCCGGCTGATCATCCTCGGCTCCGGCCCCGCGGGCTATGCCGCGGCCGTGTACGCCTCCCGCGCCAACCGCAAGCCATTGCTGCTCACGGGCATGGAACAGGGCGGCCAGCTCATGACCACGACCGAGGTCGACAACTGGCCCGGCGACCCCCACGGCCTCACCGGCCCGGGGCTCATGGAGCGCATGCGCGAGCACGCCGAGCGGTTCGACACCGAGATCGTGATGGACCACGTGGGCGAGGTCGACTTCTCGCGGCGTCCGCTCGTGCTCAAGGGCGACCGCGCCGAGTACACCTGCGACGCACTCGTCATCGCCACCGGCGCAAGCGCCCGCTACCTGGGTCTCGAGTCCGAGCAGGCGTTCCGTGGCCGCGGCGTCTCGGCCTGCGCGACCTGCGACGGCTTCTTCTTCCGGGGCCAGCGCGTCGCCGTCGTGGGCGGCGGCAACACGGCGGTCGAGGAGGCGCTCTACCTCTCGAACATCGCCTCGCACGTGACGCTCGTGCACCGCCGCGACAAGCTGCGCTCCGAGAAGATCCTGCAGGACCGGCTGTTCGAGCGGCAGAAGGCCGGAGTCGTCGACATCGTCTGGAACCACGTCGTCGCGGACGTGCTCGGCGACGACTCGGGCGTGACGGGGCTCCGCATCCAGCCGACCGAGGGTGGCGAGCACCGCGATCTCGCCGTCGCGGGCGTCTTCATCGCCGTCGGCCACACGCCGAACACGCAGATCTTCGAGGGACAGCTCGACATGCGGGGCGGCTATATCGTCGTGCGCTCCGGGCTCGACGGCGGCGCGACGGCGACCAGCGTGCCCGGCGTGTTCGCCGCAGGCGACGTCGCGGACCACGTGTATCGCCAGGCCGTGACGTCGGCCGGCACGGGCTGCATGGCCGCGCTCGACGCGGACAAGTACCTCGAGCAGTTCGACGCGGCGCACTGAGCGGGGCGACACGCACGGGATGCGCTTCAGCGCGGACACCGTCGGACGCCTCGCCGACCTCCCTGCCGCCGACTGGGACGCGCTCGACGCGAGCGGAAATCCCTTCGTCCGCCACGCCTTCCTCGAGGCACTCGAGTCCACCGGCTGCGTGGGCGACGCCTCCGGGTGGCGACCCCGGCACCTCGTGCTGCGTGACGCCGAGGGTACGCTCGTCGGAGCCGTGCCGCGCTACCTGAAGGACCATTCCTGGGGCGAGTTCGTGTTCGACTGGAGCTGGGCGCAGTCGTACGCGCGCGCCGGCCTCGCCTATTACCCGAAGCAGCTCGCGGCCGTGCCCTACACTCCGGTCGAGGGCCCACGGCTGCTCGTCCGTCCGGGGCCGGATCGAGAGGCGCTGCGCGCGGCCCTGGCCGAGTGCCTGCGCGAGATGGCAGCGCTCGACGGCGTGTCGGGCGCGCACGTGAATTACACGACGCCCGAGGACCAGGCGGCGCTCGAGGCCGCGGGTTTCCTCGCCCGGCAGGACTGTCGCTTTCTCTGGATCAACCGCGGCTACCGGGACTTCGAGGACTTCCTCGACCGCTTCCGATCGGAGAAGCGCAAGAAGGCGCGGCGCGAACGACGCAAGGTCCAGGAAGCGGGCATCACGCTCACGAGCCTCGAGGGCAGCACGATCGACGACGCGACGTGGCACGTGATCTTCGGCTTCTCCGAGCGCACGTTCCTGCGTCACGGCAACGAGCACTACCTGACCCCCGGCTTCCTCGCCGAGGTATCGCGGCGCATGCCGGGCACGGTGCACGTGAAGCTCGCGGAG
Source organism: Lysobacterales bacterium (assembly GCA_003819815.1). Taxonomy (GTDB): domain Bacteria; phylum Pseudomonadota; class Gammaproteobacteria; order Steroidobacterales; family Steroidobacteraceae; genus RPQJ01. The sequence goes on along the minus strand of RPQJ01000105.1, from coordinate 2,931 downwards.
CGAAATGGCGTGCCGGTTGCCGCGGCCATCTTCTTCGAGGGCGGCGGATCGCTGTACGGTCGCTACTGGGGCGCCGCAGGCCAGGAGGACTCACTGCACTTCGAGGCCTGCTACTACCAGGGCATCGACCACTGCATCGCGCGCGGGCTCGCGACGTTCGACCCCGGCACGCAGGGCGAGCACAAGCTCGCGCGCGGGTTCGAGCCCACGCTCACGCGGTCCGCACACTGGCTCGCTCACGCCGGGTTCTCGTCGGCCATCGCACGGCACCTCGAGCGCGAGCGCGCCGCCGTGGCCGAATACGTGGCGATGGCGGAACGGCACCTGCCGTTCCAGCGCGGGCCGGCGCCGTGATCCACTGGCTGCGGCCCGACGACCCGCCCGGCGCCTTCCCGCCGGTCGAGGCCGCCCTCGACGAGCCGGACGGCCTGCTGTGCGCGGGCGGCGACCTCTCCCCCGCCCGCCTGATCGAGGCCTACCGCCGCGGCATTTTCCCGTGGTTCTCGCAGGGGCAGCCGATCCTCTGGTGGTCGCCCGACCCGCGCACGGTGCTGTACCCCGGCGAGTTACGGGTCTCGCGCAGTCTCGCGAAGACGCTGCGCAACCGGGGCTACCACACGACCTTCGATCACGCGTTTCCCCGGGTCATCCTGTCCTGCGGCGACGCCGGGCTGCGGCCCGAGGGCACGTGGATCTCGCCGCAGATGCGCGCCGCCTACCTGCGCCTGCACGAACTCGGCTATGCGCACTCGGTCGAGACCTGGCACGGGGGCCAACTGGTGGGTGGGCTCTATGGCGTCGCACTCGGCCGGGTGTTCTTCGGCGAGTCGATGTTCAGCACGGGCCGCGATGCCTCGAAGGTGGCGCTGCACGCATTGACCCGGGTGTTGCAGGAACGCGACTATCGGCTCATCGACTGCCAGGTGGCGAGCCCGCATCTCGAGAGCCTGGGCGCTCGCAGCGTGACGCGCGGGGAGTTCGTGTCGGAACTTGCCGGTGCCGTCACGGACCTGCGTCCCGACGATCGCTGGCGCCGCCGCTGAATTGCATTGATCCAGGCCTTTATGCAGAATTCGCGCGGCTTTCGGACCGCAGAGAGCGTGCATGTCGAAGGAAGATGCAATCCAGATGGAAGGCCGGGTGGTGGAGACCCTCCCGAACACGACCTTCCGCGTCCAGTTGCAGAACGGCCATCTCGTGACCGCCCACATCTCGGGCAAGATGCGAAAGAACTACATCCGCATCCTCAGGGGCGACAGCGTCACGGTCGAGATGACCCCTTACGACCTCTCGAAGGCCCGCATCGTCTATCGCGGTCGCTGAGACTTCAGCCGGGCGGAGCCAGGGGCGACTCCGCTCCGCCGCCTCATTCCAGCAGCGCCGGCTCGTCCGCCGAGCGCGTCTCGATCTTCAGGTTGCCGTCCGGGCCCACGCTCACGAACGCGTGGCCGCCCTGCTCGAGCTTGCCGAACAGCAGCTCTTCCGCGAGCGGCCGCTTGATGTGCTCCTGGATCACGCGGGCCATCGGCCGCGCACCCATCTTCGGGTCGTAACCGCGCTGGGCAATCCAGGCCCGCGCGTCCTCCTCGACGTGCAGCGCGACGCCCTTGTGCTCGAGCTGGGTCTCGACTTCGACCAGCAGCTTGTCGACCACGCGCTGGATCGTGCGTTCGTCGAGTGACTCGAACTGCACGATCGCGTCGAGACGATTGCGGAACTCCGGTGCGAAGAGGCGCCGGATGGCCTCCATGCCGTCTGGCGCGTGGTCCGCCGTGACGAAGCCGATCGACGCGCGACCCATCTCGGCTGCCCCGGCATTCGTGGTGAGCACGATCACGACGTGGCGGAAGTCGGCCTTGCGGCCGTTGTTGTCCGTGAGCGTGCCGTGGTCCATGACCTGCAGCAGCAGGTTGAACACGTCAGGGTGCGCCTTCTCGATCTCGTCGAGCAGCAGCACGCAGTGCGGATGCTTGGTGATCGCTTCCGTCAGCAGCCCGCCCTGGTCGAAACCGACGTAACCCGGAGGCGCGCCGATCAGCCGCGACACCGTGTGCCGCTCCATGTACTCCGACATGTCGAAGCGCACGAGTTCGACGCCCAGCGTCAGCGCAAGCTGTCGCGTCACTTCCGTCTTGCCGACACCCGTCGGCCCGGCGAACAGGAACGAACCCACCGGCTTGCGCTGGTCGCCAAGGCCGGAGCGCGCCATCTTGATCGACGACGACAGCGTGTCGATCGCCTTGTCCTGGCCGTAGATCACGAGCTTCAGGTTGCGCTCGAGGTTCTTCAGCACGTCGCGGTCGTTGCTCGACACGGTCTTCGGCGGGATGCGCGCGATGCGCGCGACGACGTCCTCGATCTGTTCGACCGTCACGAACTCGGCACGCTGGTCAAGCGGCTTCAACCGCTGCCGCGCGCCCGCTTCGTCGATCACGTCGATCGCCTTGTCGGGCAGGTGACGGTCGTTGATGTGGCGCGCCGACAGCTCGGCCGCGGCCTTCAGCGCGTCGTCCGCGTACTTGACGCCGTGATGCTCCTCGAAGCGCGCGCGCAGGCCGTGCAGGATCTCGATGGTTTCCGCGACCGTGGGCTCGACCACGTCGATCTTCTGGAAGCGGCGGGTGAGCGCGTGGTCCTTCTCGAAGATGCCGCGGTATTCCTGGTAAGTGGTCGAGCCGATGCAGCGCAGTTCGCCATTTGCGAGCGCCGGCTTGATCAGGTTGGACGCGTCCATGACGCCGCCCGAGGCGGCGCCGGCGCCGATGACGGTGTGGATCTCGTCGATGAACAGGATCGCGCCCGGCTGCTTCTTGATTTCGGCGAGGACGCCCTTCAGGCGCTTTTCGAAGTCACCGCGGTACTTGGTGCCCGCGATCAGCGAGCCGAGGTCGAGCGAGTAGACGGTGCTGTCCGCGAGCACGTCCGGCACCT
>RPQJ01000104.1 GCA_003819815.1 Lysobacterales bacterium | reverse complement strand
GTCATCAGTCATCTCACGCGGTTCATCAGCCTTGGGGTTCTGAACCGACAGATACAGATTTTCTCGACGCCTGAAGCTGCTATGGACTGGGTAGCAGAGCAGTCGACTTTCTTGCTGCATTAGTTCGGCCAAGGCGGCGCGAGAAGATCTGGCGGGCTCTGTGCACCGTGCGGACCTTGCTTGGTTAGGTCTGCTCCTGGCCGATCTTACGCGTCCACGAATGTCCGCATCGCATGCTACGACCGCAGCATCCGGCCGCCGCCCGCTAACGCCCCGCGCCGCTCAGCAACGCGCCCCGCTGAGCCGCGCACTCGCGATCGAGTACCACCGTCGGGAGCGCTCGTGTCTCGATGACGTCGAGCATGCGTTGACCATACGGCGGTACCGTACGATGGCAATGCGAAGGACACGAGGAATGGTTCAGCCTGACCGACTGCTCCCGGCCGAATCCGCTGGTCCAAAGCGTCGCAACACAACCCCGCCGCTAGACTATGCGTAACGACCGGGGACAATTCAACCATCCGCCAGGCGCGACTGCGTCGCGGCCGGCGGGGGATGGCCGTCCGATCGCGTACAAGTGGCGCACGCGACGGGGTGCGGCCCGGATCGGTAGGCCTGGAGAACGACGGTGAACATACGTTGCCTTTCAGTTGCTGCGGCTTGTTCGTTCGTGCTCGCATTTTCGAGCAACCTGTTTGCGGAGGATCTGGTCAGCGAGTCATATGCCGTAGCGGTGCAGACCGACGTGGTCTACGGCCGGGGTCGGGTCGGCGCAACGGGACCGAAGCCGCACTTGCGTGACCTGAAGGCGGATGTCTACCGGCCGCTCGTCAATGGCAAGCCGCTGATCGGACGTCCGGCGGTCGTCATGGCGTTCGGAGGAGCCTTCCATCGCGGTTCGAAGGGCACGGCTCGATTCGAAGAAGATGGTGCCTCGGACTCCTCGATGGGCGATTACTGCAGGACCTTCGCCGCGGCGGGCTACGTGTGCCTCTCCATCGAGTACCGTTTGGTGCCGGAGGATCCGGCATTACCTCCCGATCTCGACCCTGCGGCGCTGCTTCCGAAGGCGATGCTCAAGGACCCGGTGATGACCGCGCGTGTCGACGTCGTGCGCGGCCGGATGGAGCTGCCATTGCTCGACGAGCGATCGCGCGAGCAGCTGTGGAACACGGTCTTCGCGGCGGCCGAAGACTTGGCCAGCGCGGTCGAGTTCGTGCGGGCATCTGCCGCGCAACTCGGGGTCGATCCGGACCGGCTCGCGATCGGTGGCTTTTCAGCCGGCGGGCTGGCAGCGGTTAATGCCGCTTATGGCATGGGTGCTCCGGTTAGAGCGGTGATCTCGCTGTCAGGTGGCATGGGCGGGTTTGATCTGCGCAAGACAGTCAAGGCCGGGATGCCGCCCGGGCTGTTCGTCGTCGGCCAGGGCGACCTCGAAGGCGTGCAGATCGGCACCCGCGCACTGCTGGGAATACTGTCCGCGTCAGGCGTGGAGGCGGAGGGGGCCTGGATGCCGGGCTTCGGTCACTTCTATCCGATGGGCGCGACGAGCCTCGGCAGCGACATGACCAAGCTGACCCTCAGGAGCCGTGCTCTTCGGTTCCTGGAAAAACGCTTGTGACTCCCGCGCTGATCCTCGCCGCTTTGCGCACCGCCATGAGCACGTGGACCATGTCGCTCCTCTGAACGCTCGACGACATCTCAGTCATCGACTCAACGCTGATGCCATTTTCTCGACGGTCCACTCCTGGCCGGTTGCGCCCGCACTCTCGACGGCCGCAAAGGGGTCGTTCGCCATTCCGGGTGACTCGAACCGACGCTGCGTTTAGCCCGCGAGACCCATTTCCGGACGGACTGTCTCCCCGCATGCGAATCCTGGTCGCCCTGGTGACCGCGGCCACCCAGCAGGACGGTTCAGCCGAGCACGCGCAGCACCTGGCGCGCTGCGAACACCATCAGCACCACCGTGCCGAGCGCGAAAAGCGAGAAGCGCACGATCACGCGGTTGAACGTCGCCTGCACGAGCGAGTGCAGCACCCTGAGCGCCACGTAGCCCCAGGCGAGCGCGAGCGACGTGCCGTCCCCGCCGCCCGTCATCGCGGCGAAGAACATGAGCGCGTAGAAGATCGTCGGCTGCTCGTGCAGGTGGTTGTAGTTGTCCGCGACCGAGCGGATGCCGGGCCGGAGCCGGTGAGCCCACGTCCCTGGATAGGCGGCCTCCTGCGGATCGATCCCGGCGGCCTTCATCGCGGGGATCCGCGTGGCGTACATCCAGACCCACATCACGAGCGTCCACGCGACGAGCGCGAGGACGGGCGACAGGAACTCCTGCGTGGTCGGCATGGTTGACTCCTCAGTCGGCGGGTCGGGAGGCGAGTGCGGCGAAGCCGGCGAACTGCTGGCGGACCACGGGATCCACCACCGTCGCCATCGTATCGAGGCGGTGCGAGGCGTCGCCGCTCAGGCGGTACGTGACGATGGCTTCGCTGCCGCCGGCCGCCGGCTCGAGCCGGACGGTGAGCACGCCCGTCACCGCCATTTCCTGGAACGGCCCAAGCGCGCCGCGGATCCTGAGCAGTCTGCCCGGGACCGCCATGACGACCCGCCCGTGTTCCGCGCTGCCTGCTGCCCAGCGTTCGCAGTAGCAGCCGCCAGCCTCGGGTACGAGGCTCAGGTTGGATGCGTTGCCGGACCATGTGTGGTCCGCCGGCCAGTAGTGCTCCGGGTGCACGAGCACCGCCCAGGCCGCCTCGGGCGTCGCCGCGAGCGTGTAGCGGTGCTCGATCACCAGCGAGTCCGTTGCCTGGGACTTCACCTCGGCCTGCGTCATCCACGGCGAGAGCACGAGCGCGGCCGCGAGGCCGAGCCGCCGATACCTGAGCATGGATCCCCCTGCGATCGTGTCGTTTGCCCGGATGATACTGCGTGCGCGATGGGCGCACACGCCATCCTCGGCGTGCGCCCGGCTACAGCATGCCGGCGGCGGCGAGCCGGGCGTCCTGCTCCTGGATGGACAGGGGCGGGCAGTGCCGCGATACGTTGCGCAGCAGCGCGGCGAGGTGGGGCACGTGCAACCCGAGGAGCACCTTGCCGGTCGCGAGGAACGCGACCGAGATGTCGCGCTCGGGATCGGCCCACACGAAGTTGTTCGCGAAGCCCAGGTGCCCGTAAGCCCGCGATGTGTTCGGACCGAACACGCCCCACGGGCTCGCGCCCAGCATCATGCCGGCCGAGTACCTGAGCGGCACGAGCAGCGTGCGGTCGATCTCGGGCTTGCCGACCTCGGCGACGGCGCGGCGCACCGTGAGCGGCTGAAATGCGCGTGCGCGGCCGAGGCGGCCGCCGTTGAGCAGGCACTGGAAGAATCTCGAGCAGTCGTCGGCCGTCGCCACGCCGTTGCCGGCCGGGATCACGGCCTGGTAGTAGCGCGGGTCGTTCGAGAGTTCGACCGCGTGACGGAGCGTCGTGCCGATCGCGTGACGCAGATAGCGGTCGACCGGCGCGTCGATGCGGAAACCGCAGGCGTAGCTGCGCGCGAGGCGGGCGAACGTGGCCGCGTCGGCGCCGAAGTCGAGGGAGGACAGTCTGAGCGGCGCGAAAACGTTGCGGCGCATGAAGCCGCGGAACTCCTCGCCCGCCACTTTCTCGACCAGGTCTGCAATCACGAACCCGGCCGTGAGTGCGTGGTACGCGTGGTGGCGGCCCGGGCGGTCCGGCGCCGTCCGGTAGATGAGCCGCAGCATCTCCTTGCGGTCGAGCAGCAGCTCGGCCACGTCGAGGCCCGCGAGCGGCACGGCCGGGATGCCGGCCTTGTGGCACAGGAGCTGGTAGATCGTGATGTCGCGCTTGCCGTTCTGGCCGAACGCGGGCACGTAGTGGCTCACCGGGTCGAGCAGGCTCAGCGCCTTGCGCTCCGAGAGCAGGTGCACCGCCATCGCCGCGATCGCCTTGCTCGCGGAATAGATGCAGACGGGCGTGTCGGGCGTCATCAGGACCGGGTCGCGCGCGTAATCGCCGGGCCCGTTGCCGCGCGCATGGCCGATCGCGCGCTTGAGCACGACGCGCCCGTGGCGACGCAGGACCAGCGAGATCCCGGGATGCATGCCAGAGGCGTACACGCGCTCGACCGAGCGCCAGATCGCATCGACGCCCGAGCGCGTCATGCCCGCCTCGGCCGGGTCGCACTCGTCGCGGCGCGCGATCGTCGTGACGGTCGCGAGATCGTACGGCACCCTGGCGGCCTCGATCACGAGGCTCCGCATCGCGTCGGGGACTCGGCGGACCGCCGTCAGCATCGGGCCGCCTGCAGTCCGGACGCTTCGTGCCGGCGGCGCAGGACCGCGTCGCGGACGAGCACCAGGCGGTCGTTGCCGAAGTACATGTCGTCGCCGCCGACGAAGATCGTCGGCGAGCCGAAGCCGCCCCGAGCGATCACTTCGTCCGTGTTGCGTTTCAGCGCGTCCTTGATCGCGGGGCTCGCGATGCCGGCGTGGAACGCCTGCGGATCGGCGCCCACGCGCTCGCAGAGCGCCGTCAGGACCTCGTCCCGCGAGATGTCCTCGCATCGGGTCCAGTAGGCCTCGAACACGGCTTCCGCGAACGGCACGAGCCGCCCCTCGGGCTCGAGATGCAGGCAGCCGCGCATCGCCTTGACGCTGTTGACCGGGAACACCGGCGGCGGGAAGTGGATCTCGAGCCCGGCCACGCGCGCCCAGTCCTGCAGGTCCTTCTGCAGGTAGGTCTGCTTCGCCGGCACGCCGCGCTCGCGAAACTCGTAGACGCTCGGGTTCACGGCGTTGAAAATGCCGCCCACGAGCACGGGCCGCCAGCGCACCTCGACCCCGAGCTCACGGGCCATCGGCCGGAGGTTGTGGAACGCCAGCCAGGTCCACGGACTCGAGCAGTCGAAGAAGAATTCGATCATTCTCATATATTTCCAGAAGCCAGCCCCGGCCGCCAGCACGATGCCTCCATGATCGACCTCTACACCGCCCCGACTCCGAACGGCCACAAGGTCTCGATCGCGCTCGAGGAGCTCGGGCTGGCGTACGTCGTGCACGCGCTCGACCTCGGCAAGCTCGAGCAGAAGCAGCCCGGATTCCTGAAGATCAACCCGAACGGGCGCATCCCGGCCATCGTCGACCGCGACGAGGGCGATTTCGCCGTCTTCGAGTCGGGCGCCATCCTGGTCTACCTCGCGGAGAAGACCGGCCGGCTGATGCCCGCGGACCCGAAGGGCCGCTCGCTCGTGATGCAGTGGCTGATGTTCCAGATGGGCGGCGTCGGGCCGATGATGGGGCAGGCCAACGTGTTCTTCCGGTACTTCCCGGAGAAGATCCAGCCCGCCATCGACCGCTACCACGCGGAGGTGCGCCGGCTCTTCGGCGTGCTCGACGCTCGCCTCGCGGACCACGAGTTCCTCGCCGGCGACTACTCGATCGCGGACATCGCGAACTGGGCCTGGGTCCGCACCCATGCATGGTCCGGCGTGTCCCTCGACGGGCTGCCGCAACTCGAGCGCTGGGTGAGTCAGCTGGCCGCGCGTCCCGCCTGCCGCCGCGGCGTGGATGTGCCGCCGCGGCCGAAGCGGCTCGAGGAGGGCGGCGGCGCCGAGCGCTTCATCGAGGAGGCGCGCAAGATGGTCGAGACGGGCCGCGGTCCTCAGGGCGACGCGGGGCGGTAACGGTCGCGCAGCTCGGTCTGCCGCGAGCGCATCGACTGCGCCCTGCCGTCGATCCACACCTGCTCGGCGACCGTCGTGACCTCGAACGGATCGCCGGACCACAGCACGAGGTCGGCCGCGCGGCCGGGCGCGATCTCACCGAGCTCCGCGCCCAGCCCGAACGTCTGGGCAGGAACGCGCGTGAGCGCCGCGAGCGCAGCGTCCCACGGCAACCCGTGCGCCACCGCGACGCCGGCCGCCTGCCTCACCTGGTACGCGTTGTGTGTCGGGGTGATCAGGTTCGTGAAGACGATCGGCACGCCGGCCTCATGCAGGCGCGCCGCGTTCTCGAGCGTGGCGCCGAGCTGGTCGAAGCTCATCGGCAGGTTCGAGAGGGGATCGAGCACGACCGGCACGCGCGCCTTCGCAAGCAGACCCGCGACCTGCCACGCCTGCGCTCCGCCCACGATCACGGGCTTCGCGCCGGTGGCCGAGGCAAAGTCGAGCACCTGCCGGATGTCCGCCGCGCGATCGACGCGAAACGCGATCCGGCCGCCCGAGAGGTAGCGCGCGAGCACTGCGCGGCCCTGCGGAGTCAGGAGGCGAAAGTCGCTGTCGAGCGGGCGGGGTCCGGGCCGAGCTTCGCCGACGGCCTGCTCGAGCAGCATGAACTGCGCCGCACGGGTGTGGGCCGAGGCCTGGGAGGCCCGCGCCCCGAGGTCGACGAACAGCGTGCGACTGGCCGGGGCGAACGCGTCCCAGCGACCGTCGAGCCGCGCAACGGCGCCCTGACCGGCGAGCACGGTGCCGCCCTCCGAGGCGCTCGGCGCCACCATCGCGTGTGTGACGCCCTCGAGCCGGTTCACGCCGATCACGACGGAGTCCGGGTTGAACGCGCGCGTGACGTCGAACTCCGGCCGCGGCTCGAACGCACCCTTGCCGTCGCCGTGAGTCGGCGAGTTGTCGACGGTCGAGGGCTCGAGGCTGATCTCCTCGACGCCGATCGCCGTGATGCCGCCGAAGAAGCCCGGCGTGAGCGGTCGGCCAGCGGCCTCGACGACGGTCGCGCCGGGCGGCGCGGCAAGTGCCTGGCCGACCTCGACGATCCGTCCGCCGCGGATGCTCACGTCGGCATCGTCGAGCGTGCCGCGCTCGCCGGCGGTGTGGACCTTCGCGCCGCGGATCAGCACGTCCTGTGCGGTGGCGGCCGGCGACACGCCCAGCACGAGCGGCACGAGCAGCAGGAGCGCGCCCGCGAAATGCATCGCGCCGCTCACCTCGCACCCCCGATCGGCTGGCCGAGCAGGAAGTCCGATTCCGGTGCGCCGCGCGGACGCGCGCGGTCATAGGCGAGCGCGCCGTCGACGAATACCAGGTCTGCCTGCGCGTAGACGCTGAACGGGTCGCCGCTCCAGAGCACGACGTCCGCGACGCGGCCCGGCTCGAGCGTGCCGACACGGTCCGCGATGCCGAGCGAACGCGCCGCATGCGACGTGATCCAGCGGATCGCGCGCTCCGGCGGAATCGCGAGACCCGCGCGCCGGCCCCGCTCCATCGCCTTGGCGGCCTCCTGGTTCAGCCGCTGGATTCCCGCCGCCGAGTCGGAGTGCACGATTGCGCAGCCGCCCTCCGGCGCGTCGACGAAGGCGAGGTTCTCCCAGATCGCGTCGTAAGCCTCGATCTTGAAGCCCCACCAGTCGGCCCACAGCGCGCCGCACACGCCTTCCTTCGCGAGCCGCCCGGCGAGCTTGTAGGCCTCGACGCCGTGGTGGAAGGCAGCCACCCTGAAGCCGAACTCTCGCGCGAGATCGAGCATCAGGGCCATCTCGTCCGCGCGGTAACAGTGGATGTGGACCTGGATGTCGCCCGCCATCGCCGCCACCAGCGTCTCGAGCCGGAGGTCGCGCTTGGGCGGCACGGGCGCGGGGTCGTCGGAAGGCCTGCGCCCGGTGCCCTTGCGCTCCCACGCCGCGAGTTCCTGCTCGTACTCGCGCCATTGCTCGCGGTAGTCCTGCGCGTCCGCGAACGCCTGGCGATAGCCCGCGACGTTTCCCATGCGCGTCGACGGGGCGCGGTCCTGCCCGCCGTAGACGCGCTTCGGATTCTCGCCGCACGCCATCTTGAGGCCGTGCGGCGCGCCCGGGAATTTCATCTCCTGGTAGGTCGTAGCCCTGACGTTTCGCACGGTGACCCCGCGCCCGCCGATCAGGTTCGCGGAACCGGGCAGGATCTGCATCGTCGTGACGCCGCCTTCGAGGGCCGTCTCGAAGCCGGGGTCCTGCGGCCACACGCCGTGCTCGGCCCACACGCCCGCGGTGACTGGGTCGGTGGCCTCGTTGCCGTCCTGGTGCGCGTCGAGCTCGGGCACGGGATAGACGCCGAGATGCGAGTGGACGTCGATGATGCCGGGCGTCACCCAGCGTCCGGACCCGTCGACGATGGTCGCACCGTCAGGGGAGAGCCCGGCGCCGACGGCGACGATGCGGCCGTCACGCATCAGCACGTCGGCGCCGTCGAACCGACGGCCGGCGCCGTCGAGCACGGTCGCATTGCGGATCAGCGTCGGCGCCGAGGCCGGCGCGCGGTAGGTCGAGGGATACGGGTCGGGTGCCGCGGCATGCGCGCAACCGAGGACCCACAGACCGGAAACGAGGCCCGCAACAATTCTACGCACGAATCCACCGCTCCCACTCCGGCGTCGTCGGCGCCAAGAGTGTCTGCACGGCGGCACGAAAACAAGAGGCCGGCAGCGACGCTGCCGGCCCCGTGAGCCGATGCGGATCCCTTGGATCGGGCGTCGAGCGGCGTCGACTAGCGGCCGTGGAAGCCGAAGTCCGTCCGGTAGACCGCGCCGAGCGTGATGCGGTCCACGTCGTATTCGCCGAAGCCGTCGTCGTCGCCGACATCAGTGTACTGCTGGTACTCGAGGCGCACGGTCCACTGGCGTGCCGTGTACCCGAGGCCGGCACCCCACATGAGCGACTGCGACGAGGACGAGTCGTCGAGCGACTCTCCGAGGCCGCCGCTGTCGACGCTGACGTCGAGGTCGTTGTCGCCGAAGTACATGCCGACGCGGCCGAGCACTTCCCACCCGGCGCCGATCGGCAGCGTGCCGACTGCGGAAAGTGCCGGGCCGGAACTCGCGACGTTCACGGTCGTGTTCAGGTCGCCGCTCCCGATGCCGTCGCTCACGAGCAGGCGGCTCTTGTACTCGGCCTCGCCGAGGTCGACGTAGGCCAGCTCGACCGCGACGTAGCGGATGATCTGGTAGCCGAGCGTGAGCCCCCAGGTGAACGCGTCTTCGCTCGTCTCGGAGCGGCCGTCGATCACCGCGAAGCCGCTATCGACGAGCGCGTCCTCGATGCCACGGTCGAGCCCGCGGCCGTCGAGGTCGGTGGACGTCTGACCGAGATCGGCGCCCCAGTAGAAGCCACTGTTCGCCCAGATGTCCTGGGCTCCGGCGGTCATCGGCAGCGCGGCCATCGAGGCGATTACGGCAAGGGCGATTCGGGACTTCATCGGGTGCACTCCATGGGGTTCGTCCGGCCCCGATACCCGGGCCCGGTAGGTTTGGGCTAACGTAGCGGAAGTGTAGGGGCCGGCGGAGCGAACCGCATCACGGAAACCGCAGTGCCGGGGGAACCACTGGCCGGCGGCTGGACGATTCGCCACGCGCGCCGGTGCCCACGATGGCTGGGGGAGGCAACATGAAGCGTACGAACCGTTGGTCGATGAGCGGCGCCTGGGCCGCGATTGCAGTGGCCGCGCTGGCGGGCGGCTGTGGAGGCAAGCCGCCCGCAGAGCCGGTGGCCGCACCCGCGGGGCCGCCGCCGACCCCGACCCTCGAGCAGGTTCGATCGGCCGTGGTCGCGGGCGTGTTCGAGCAGCCGGTCACGCTCGCCGACGGACGCTGGCAGGGCGAACCGGCAGCCCCGGGCGCGGCCTCGCAGCCCTCGTTGCTGCTCTGGGACACGACTTTCCTCACCGGTGATCTCGACGGCACGCCGGGCGGGGAGGCTGCAGCGTTGCTCGGTGCCTCGGGCGGCGGCAGCGGCGAGTTCGTCCACATCGCGGCGTTCGGCTTCCGCGACGGCGAGCTGCGCAATCTCGGCACGGCCCCGGTCGGCGACCGCACCCGGGTGCAGAACGCGTGGCTCGAGCGGGGCCGGGTGGTGCTCGACGTCGTCGAGGCCGGGCCCGGTGACGCGGCCTGCTGTCCCACGCAGGTCGCCCGCAAGGTCTATGCGCTCGAGGGCGGCGCGCTGCGCCAGGTCTCGAGCGAGGTGCGCGGCGTGCTCGGGATCGGCATGCTCGCGGCGAACGAGTGGCAGCTCGTCGAGATCGACGGCGAGCCGCTGCCCGCAGGGACCGAGGCGCCGCTCGTGCACTTCGAAAAGGACGGCGTGCGCGGCTTTGCGGGTTGCAACCGGTTCACGGCGAGCGTCGCGGAGACGGCTCCGGGCCGGATCGAAGTCGGGCCCGGCGCTGCGGCGACCCGCAAGGCCTGCCCGCAGCCGCAGATGGAACTGGAGCAGCGTTTCCTCGCCCGGCTCGACCAGGTCGAGCGCTATTCGTACGTCGCCGGGCGCCTGGCGCTCGAGTACAGGGACGGCGACCGCTACGGGACCCTGCTCTTTCGCAAGTAGGCGTCAGGCCGTGGCCCGCGCACGGCGCCGCGTCTTGCCGCGGGCCGGGGCGCGGGGCGTCCCGCGCTGCGCGGTGACCCGTTCGAGCCCGACGAATGCGGCGGTCGCGTCGCGCGCGAGGCTCTCGACCTCGGGCAGCGCGGAGCCGTTGGCGGTGAATCCCAGGATCACCTGTCCGGCGTACGACATGAACGTCACGTTCAGGCCGATGCCGACGATCAGCGTCGAGACCGGGAACAGCGCCTCGAGCCGCGCCCCGTTCAGGTACAGCGGCTGCTCGGGCCCGCGCACGTTCGAGACCAGCACGTTCGCCGGCACGAGGCCGAGCGCCTCGGGGCTCGCGACCGTCAGCGTCTCGGAGATCGCGAAGGCCACGACCGCATAGGCGTAGGCCACGTTCTTGCCGAGTCCCTTGAGCTCGGCTTTCGCGGCCCGCGTGTGCTCCATGATCGTCTGGAGCCGCTTGCCGATCGAGGCCGACACCGGGCCGAGCGCCGGGAAGATCGCCGAGACGTTGGTCGTCACGTCCTTCGCGCCCGGGTCGTGCAGCGAGACGGGGCAGAGCGCTACGATCGGGTGGTCGGGCGCCGCGCCGTGGCGCCGCAGGTAACGGTTTATCCCGGCGTCGAGCACGCAGAGCGTGACGTCGTTCACCGTCGCGCCCCACGCGCGGGCGACCCGCTGCATGCGGTCGAGCGGCAGCACCGCGTGGGAGATCGAGCGGGCGTTGTAGATCGGGTCGTTCATCGGCGTGTGCGGCGCCGTGAACGCCCGCGGCTGGCGCGGCGAGTAGCCGCGCAGCCCGCCGAGCGCCTGGTTCAGCGCGTGCAGCGAGCCGCGGCCGACCGAGTAGCTGCGGCCCGCGAGCTGACGCGCCTCGCGTTCGAGACGCTCCTGCAGCCCGCGCGGCGCGGGACGCGGCCGGTGCGGGTGCGCGAGGCCGACCGTCGTGCGGATGCGGCGGTCCGCGGCCGACTCCGAGAGCGACTGCCGCAGGATGCGCATGCCGGACTCGCCGTCCACCAGGGCGTGGTGGCACTTGTGATAGAGCGCGAAGCGGCCGTCCGCGAGCCCGTCGATGACGTAGACCTTCCAGCCGGGCCGGTGCCGCTCGAGCATCGGCGCGTGCAGGTCGGCGACCAGCCGATGCAGCTGCTCGTTCGAGCCGGGCGCCGGCAGCGCGAGGTGCAGCACATGGTGCGCCATGTCGATGCGCGACGCGTCCTCCCAGACCGGCAGGCCGGGCCTGCGGAACACGGGAATGCGGTTGAACGGCGGCAGCGGCTTCGCCGCGAGGTAGGCGTCGACGATCTGCTGCACGGTGCGCCCGCCGCCGCGCTTAGGCTTGCGGAAGACGAGCACCGAGCCCACGTGCCGCGGGTTGTCCACGGTCTCCGTGAGGAAGAACATCAGGTCGAGCATCGGGATCGGCGTGGACATCAGGTCTCCCCCGGGTCTCGCCGACGCCTCGACGTCAGGCCGACAGCAGGTCCTCCGCCGTCAGCTCCGACGCGTTTCGGCCGCCGGCATATCTGGTCAGCCCCACCTTATCGTAATGTCCCCGGATCCGCGGCGAGAAGACGCCGATGTACTCGAGGTTCGGCACGAGCCGCTTGAACATGGTCTGGCGGAACTCGGCCATGAACGGGGACGAGGAGATGATCTGGTCCCACTCGGACCGCTTGAGCCGCCCGCCGAACCATTCGTCGTAGACCTCGTGGGCGAGGAAGCGGTCGCGCATGAGGCAGGCGACCTCGAACGTCCAGTCCTCGCGCTCGCGCAGCTCCGAGGCGGAGAGCTCGGCGAAGTGGCGCTTGAGCGCGAGCACGCCGTAGTGCACGTGGCGCGCTTCGTCCTGGATCACGTAGCGCAGCAGTTCCTTCAGCAGCGGCTCGCGCGTCGCGTGGTGCATCATGCTGAAGGCGCCGAGCGCGAGGCCCTCGATCATGATCTGCATGCCGAGGAACTTCATGTCCCAGCGCGAGTCGCGCATCAGCGCGTCCATGATGGTGAACAGGTTGTCGTTCACCTG
>RPQJ01000103.1 GCA_003819815.1 Lysobacterales bacterium | reverse complement strand
TAGGCGGACCGCACGATGCCCGCCGCCGCGTCGTCGAGGTTGGCGCCTGCCGTCACGATGCAGGGGTTCTTGCCGCCCATCTCGGCGATGCACGGCCGAGGGTACGCGCCGCCCGCCATCTGTTGCATCAGCCGGCGCCCCACCGCGACCGATCCCGTGAACGTGATGCCGGCGGTGTGCGGATGCGCTACGAGTGCCTCGCCCACGTCTCGGCCCGAGCCCGACAGGTAGTTGAAGACTCCGGGCGGCAGACCCGCGTCGCGCACGCAGTCCGCGAGCAACCGGCCCGCCCAGGGCGTGTCCGTCGCGCCCTTCACCACTACCGTGTTGCCGGTGACGAGCGCCGCCGCGGCCGGCCCGCCCGCGAGCGCCAGCGGGAAGTTGAACGGCGCAATGACGACCCACGTGCCGTAGGGACGCATCACGCTGCGGTTGCGCGACACGACGCCCGGCAGCGGGTCGTTCGGCAGCTCGTGGTCGTAGCCGCCGTGGCTCTCGAAGTCGTCGGCGTAGTGCCGGAAGAAATCGACCGTCTCCTGCGCCTCGCCGAGCGCCTCCATGCGGTTCTTGCCGACCTCGAGCGCGAGCGCGGCCGAAATCTCGTAGACGCGGGCTTCCATGACGTCGGCAACGCGACGCAGCAGCCGAACCCGCTCCGCGGCCGGCGTACCGCGCCACGCGGGGTACGCAGCCTCCGCGGATTCCATGGCCATCGTGACGTCATGGCGGCTGGCCACCGCGAACTCGCCGAGCACGACGCGGCGGTCGATCGGCCCGCTGCACGCGGCGTACCGCGCGGCGGGCCGGTCCTCCCCGCCCACGTGCAGCAGGTGGCGCGCGCCGAGGCCCGCGCGCACCGTCGCGAGCGCGGAGTCGAAGCGTTCGTGCATCGCCTCGGGCGGATCGAACATCGTCGCGTAGGTCAGCCGGAAGCTCATGCGGTCGGTCCGTCGGACAAGCCGGGAAAGCAGCGACCGAGCAGGCGGTCGAGCAGTGCGAGCGCGTCGGCGAGGTCGCGCTCCTCAACGACGAGCGGAGGCGCGAGGAACAGCAGGTTGCCCCGCGAGCCGAACGATACGCCCTGCTCCATGGCCTCGGCGAGCAATCGGCGCAGGGCGGCCGGAGTCTCCGGCCAGGGAGCGAGCGGCTCGCGGGTCGCGCGGTCCGCGACCAGCTCGACGACGACGAACAGTCCGTGGCCGCCGCGCACGTCGCCGATCACGCGATGACGCTCCGCCAGACGCTCGACCTCGCGACGCAGGCGCGCGCCGAGTTCACGGGAGCGCTCGATCAGCCGCTCCTCCTCGTACGCGGCGAGCGCGGCGACGCCGGCGGCACACGAGAGTGGGTGCCCGCAGTAGGTGAGGCCCGTCGCGAGCACCACGTCGTCGAGGCGCGCCGCGAGCTCGCGCGAGAGCACGACGGCGCCGAGCGGCACCGCGGCGCCGGTCAGGCCTTTCGCGAGCGTCATCGCGTCGGGGCGGCCCGCCTCGCCGTAGCGCTGCCAGGCGAACCATTCGCCGCAACGCCCGAACGCACTCATGACCTCGTCGGCGATCAGCACGACCCCGTGACGAGAGGTACGGCTGCGCAGCGCGGGCCAGTACGAAGCCGCTGCAACGATGCCGTTCGATCCCGCGTTCGGCTCCATGATGACGGCTGCGACCCGGTCCGCTCCGAACCGGAGGATCCGTTCCTCGACGGCCGCGGCCGCCCGTTCGCCGCACTCCGCCTCGCTCGTGCTGCCGTAGGGACAACGGTACGCGTAGGGCGGCTCGACGTGGCTCACGCCGAGCGCGTCCGGGTCGACCTGGGCACGCGAGCGCGTATCGCCCGAGAGCGCCATCGCGAGGTAGGTGGCACCGTGGTACGAGCGGTCGCGAGCGATGACGACGCCGCGCGGCCGGCCGAGCGCCTGACGCACGATCTTGATCGCGTGCTCGTTGGCGTCGGCGCCGCCCAGCGTGAAGAACACACGGCCGCCGTGGAAACCCGACAGCTCGAGCAGGCGCGCCGCGAGTTCGGCCCGCGGCTCGGCGCCCCAGGCGTTCGTGACGAAGCACAGCCGCTCGGCCTGCGCCCGGATCGCGGCGACGAGGCGCGGATGCTGGTGACCGAGGTTGCTGCACTCGGCGAGGCTGCTCATGTCGAGGATGCTTCGTCCGTCCGCAAGGCGCAGGCGCGCGCCTTCGCCGCCGACGACCGTCGGCGCGTCCCATTGCGATTGCGTGCACCAGCTGTGCAGCACCGACTCTCGTTCGGCGATCAAGCGTCCCCCGCGGAAAACTCCGGCCTCGGCGCGCTGTGCCGGGCCGACTTCGTTGCCCACCACCCTACGAATGACTAACCTCCCCGTCAAATGGCGGGCAAAGGGGTCGCTCCGGCGAGCGGCACGGCATGAAATCGAAAGTCGCTGCGGTGTGGCTCTGCGACGGCGTACGCACGCCGTTCGGTCGGTTTCGTGGCGGACTCGCCGGCGTCCGCGCAGACGACCTGGCCGCGCTGCCCGTGCGGCGGCTGCTCGAGCGCAATACGGCACTCGATCCCGCCGCGGTCGAGGACGTCGTGCTCGGCTGCGCCAACCAGGCGGGCGAGGACAACCGCAACGTGGCCCGCATGGCGGCGCTGCTCGCCGGGCTGCCGCCGTCCGTGCCGGGCATCACCGTGAACCGGCTCTGTGCTTCGGGGCTCGAGGCCGTCGGCCAGGCCGCGCGGGCCTGCGCGGTCGGGGAGTCGCAGGTGGTCATCGCGGGCGGTGTCGAGAGCATGACCCGCGCGCCGTACGTGCTCGCCAAGGCGGAGGTGGCCCACTCGCGCGAGCAGCGGCTCGAGGACACGACGCTCGGCTGGCGGTTCGTTAACCCGCGCATGCAGGCGCTCTACGGCGTCGACTCCATGACCCAGACGGCCGAGAACCTCGCGCGCGAGCACGGCATTTCCCGCGCAGACCAGGACGCCTATGCGGCACGCTCTCAGCAGCGCGCGGCCCGGGTACTCGCCTCCGGGTGGTTGGACGCCGAGACGATGGCCGTGAGCGTCGTGGCCGGTGCACCCGAGGTCACGCGCGACGAGCAGCCGCGGCCGGATACGACGCCGGCGCGGCTCGCGGCGCTCGCACCGCTGCTCGGGCCCGGCACGACGATCACCGCCGGCAACGCCTCGGGCATCAACGACGGCGCCTGCGCTCTGCTCGTGGCGTCGGATGATGCCGCCGCCCGTCACGGCCTCACGCCGCGCGCGCGGGTGCTCGGAATGGCTGCGAGCGGCGTCGAGCCGCGGGTGATGGGCCTCGGGCCGGTCGGAGCAATCGAGCGGCTGCTCGCGCGGCTGGGGCTGGCGCTCGGCGAGTTCGACGTAATCGAGATCAACGAGGCGTTTGCAGCCCAGGTCCTGGCCGTGACGCGCACGCTCGGCCTGCCGGACGACGCGCCGCACGTGAACCCGAACGGCGGTGCGATTGCGCTGGGGCACCCGCTCGGCGCAAGCGGAGCGCGGCTCGTGCTCACGGCGCTGCGGCAGCTCGAGCACGCGGGCAGCCGCCGCGCGCTCGTCGCCCTGTGCGTCGGGGTAGGCCAGGGACTCGCGCTCGCCATCGAGCGGTGACCGGCCAGGGGCGCGACGAGCCGGCCGCCTGCGGCCGCTGCGCTACGTTGCCAACCGCGCGAGGAGCGAGGTTCCCCAACTTTCCGACGCGCGCGTGATCCGTCGCCCTGCTCCCGTGTTGGTGCAGGTCGAAACTTGGCGTTCGCCTCAAGCGAAGCGTGAACTCCAGGCCCCTTCCGGCGGTCCTCCATTCAAGCACCGGTCACGCGAGCGGACCGGGCTGGGGAATTCGTGCAACGACCAGGAGGATGGAGACATGGCCAATCAAGGGCAGCAGGGCGCCGGTTCGAACCGCGGCTTTGCAGCGATGGACGAGGAAAAACAGCGCGAGATCGCAAGCAAGGGTGGTTCCGCGTCGGGTGGCAATTTCGCCAACGATCCCGAGCGGGCCGCGGAAGCGGGCCGCAAGGGTGGCGAGGTGTCGGGTGGCAACTTCGCCAACGATCCCGGAAGGGCCGCGGAAGCGGGTCGCAAGGGCGGCCAGGCGTCGAGCGGCAATTTCGCCAATGACCCGGCGCGCGCCGCCGAGGCCGGCCGCAAGGGCGGGCAGAAGTCCGGCGGCAACTTCAAGAACGACCCCGAGCGTGCGGCGGAAGCCGGCCGCAAGGGAGGTCAGGCGTCGCACGGTGGTCGCAACCGCGGCGGTAGCAGCCAGGAGGGAGAAGAGCGCTGAAGGCGGCCTGACCGCAGTTTGGTTAAGCCCTGGACTCTGCGTAACCCGTAACGGCCAGACAAGAGGGACGCGTGGACCACGACCCCACGCGTTCCTCTACTCGGGCTTCGCGAACGGCCCAGAGTCAACTTTGTCAATCAAATCAAAACAATAAACGCGGAACTCGGTTCGCTTCGCCGGGTCTATGTTGCAATGCAGCACCCAATTCCGAAAACGTGCCCGCTACAGCCGCGCCGATGGCGCCCGGCTGCGGTCATGCTCGTCGTCGGGCTGGCGGCCGCCACACCGGGCAGTTTTCTTGACCCCGCGGAGGAACCGGTGCCAGCCTGGACCCAGCAGGGCCGGGTGTCGTGGTACGGACCGGGTTTTCACGGTCGCCAGACCGCGAACGGCGAGATCTACGACTCGAACGAGCTCACGATGGCCCACCGGTCGCTCGCGTTCGGCAGCGAAGTGCGCGTGACCAATCTCCAGAACGGGCGCAGCGTGGTCGTGCGCGTCAATGATCGCGGCCCCTACGTGGGCGGACGCATCGCGGACCTCTCGCACGCCGCGGCGGACCGGCTCGATTTCGTGTCGGACGGCGTCGCCCCGGCCCGCATCGAACTGCTCTGAGTACCGCGCCCGGGCGAGCGCGGACTACGCGCGAGGCACGAACAAGAAGTCGCCGTTCAAGTGGCCCTCGATCTGCGAGTAGCGCGGCTCCTGGCTCACGTTGTACCGGGCAGCCGACCGCCGGACCTGGTCGAACAGGGCGCCGTACAGCGCGGTTCCCTCGAGCACGCCCTCGTTCTGACGCAGCACCTGGATGAACACGCCCGCGAAGATGCTGTGGCCACCGCCACCGGCATCGAGCACCGGCTGTTCTCCTCCTGAACTCAGCACGGTGCGCGACGGCAGCTTCGCCAGCTTGACGAGGCGCTGCATTGCCGCGTCGCCGCCGCCCTTCGCCACGAAGCCGACGCCCGAGCTGCGAGTCATCGCGCCCGAGTAGCACGAGTCGGCGACGATTAGGACGCGTCGCGCCGACATCTGCGCCGTCAGGTCCGTGATGGCCTGGTCCGAGATCCACTCCGTGATGTTGTCTCGCTGTGCGTTGACGGGAAGCCAGTATCCGCGCTGGTTCGGCCGGTCGAGCTCACCGTGCCCGGCATAGTAGATGAGCAGGCTGTCGTCGCTCCTTAGCAACGATATGTATTCGGTAATCGCGTTCAGGATGTCGGCGCGGGTCGCGTCGAGAAGCACCTTCGTCTTGAAACCGTACCGGGTGCGGAGCACCTCCTCCACGGCGCGCGCATCCGCAGCGGGCGTCTCGAGGCTCGGCAGGTTCTGGTAACGATTGTTGCCGATGATCAGCGCGTAGGGCGTGCCGAGCCGGATCTCCTTCGGCAGGCTGCCCATGGGCACGCCGACGGACTTCATCGCCGCCGGCTCGGCGATGCTGCGCATGGCCACGCGCTCAATCGGCTGCGACTGCAGGCGCTGGATCTGGGCCTGGTAGGCCTTCGACTCCGCCTGCAGCGACGCGATCAGGCTCTGCTGCCTCGCGAGCGACGCCTCGCGCGCCGCGAGGTCGCGCTTGAGGCGATCGATCTCCGCCTGCTGCGAGCCGCCTGCCGAGGCGATCCGCCGGTTGAGCTCCGCCCTCTCGGTCGCGACGCTGCGACGCTCCGACTCGAGCTGTGCCGTCAGGTCCTCGACGCGTTGCTCGGTCTCCACCAGTCGCCGCTGCGCGCTCGCCAGATCCGACCGCGCGGCCGCAAGCTCCGCCTGCTGCTGCTGCTGGGTCCTCGAGCCGGCCTGTCGATCGGCGCTCGCCCTCGAAAGCTCCGCCGCGTAGGTCTTCTGCTGCTGCTCGAGGGCCGCGATGCGCGCCTGCTGCTCCGCGATCCTCTTTTCGCGGGACGCAAGTTCCGCGGCGAGCTGGTCGTGCTGGCGTTGTACGTCGGCCGAGGCGGCGGCCGTCTGTCGGGAAAGCTGGCCACGATCCGCCGCGGCACGTCCGCGCTCGGCCGCGAGGTCGGCCCGGAGCTGCGCGACCTGCTGTTCGGTCGCGGAAAGCTTGCGCTGGGTCTCGACGAGATCCGATCGCGTCGCCACGACCTGCGCCTGGGCCTGGGTCGCCGCCTGGCCGGAGACCGACTGCTGCGTGCGCAACTTCGCCAGCTCGGCCGTGTATCCGCGCTGCTGCTCGAGCAGCTTCGCTATCGTCGCCTGCTGCTCGTCGAGCTTCTGCTCCCGGGCGGACAGCTCGTCGGCCAGCTTTCGGCGCTCGGCGTCCGAGGCGGCGCCGCTCGCGCCGCGGCTCGCCATGGCCTGCCGCTCGTCCGCGATCCGCGCGCGCTCACGCGCCAGCTCGGCCCGCATCGTCGCCGCCTGCTGTTCGGTGTCGTAGAGGCGACGCTGCGTGTCGACCAGCTGCTGCTGCAGATCGCTGTGCGACTCGTTCGCCGCGGCGAGCTGCTGCCGCATCGCGAGATCCTGCTCGGCGGCCGCACGCATCTGCTCGCCGAGCCGCACGCGCTGCGCCGCCGTGTTCGCCTCGAGGCCTGCGACTGCCCGCTCTTCGGCCGCGAGCTTCTGTTCGCGGACCGCGAGCTCGGATTCGAGCTGACGAAGTTGCGCGAGCCGAACGGGGTCGGTTCCCGCCTGGGATCGCAGCGACTGCACCTGCTGCTCGAGCTCGCGCGACTCGCCCTGCGCGCGGGCCAGCGCGACGCGCTGGCTCGACAGCTGAGACTGGCTCGACTCGAGGTCGCTGCGCAGCTTGTCGACCTCGGCATTCTGCGCTTCGAGCCGGGCGGTCAGGTCGTCGATCGTCCCCTGCATCTCGTTGCGCACCTGCGCAACCTCGGATACGTACGTCAGGCTGTCGTCCTTGATTCCGGACGCCGTGCGATACAGGTTGAGCGCCTTGAGCGGATCCTTGGGCACGCCGAGCCCCTGCTCGTACAGGTACGCCAGGTTCATCTGGCCGCGTGCAAATCCCTGGGCGGCCGCCTTCTCGTACCACTGGGCAGCCTGCGCGTGATCGGCGGGCCGGCCGAGGCCTTTCTCGAAGATCTCGCCGACGTAGACCTGTGCCTGTGCATCGCCGCCCTCGGCCTGCGGCAGCCACACGGCGAGCGCGGTGGCGTAGTTCGCGCGGTCGTAGGCGACATATTCCCCGCCCCGGATCTCGCAATCGGAGGCGGTCGTCTTGATCGGCCGGCGCGGACTCAGGTAGGTCATCTGGCCGCCGAGCTTGCGCACCTGCCCCGGCAGCAGGCAGTCGACCACGAGCAGGCGGCTCGGGTCCTGGGGAACGGCGCCGGAAGACTGAGCGAACACCGCCGGGGCCGCGGCACCGGTCGCAAACGTGAAGGCGGCGGCGATGCCCGCGAGTGCGGCGCGTCGATCGATCACCCGGGAACAGGTAAACCGGAACATGTGCACCCCCTGCTGTGGCCCGCCGCGCGCGCTGGGCCGATCCTGTCGGTTCGCGAAACTATACGCCCGCGCATGCCGTCCTCAAGCCGATGTTGCGCCGTACGCCATTGACACTCCGCGCAGCGCGAGCGCAGAGTCGCCGGGCAGCGGAGAATGGACCGCATACGGTCTCGACACGCCAGCCAAGAACAATACAGGGGGGATCGGAATGCGCCCGAGCCGGTCGGCCGCCGGTCGCGGGCCTCGACACCATCACTTCGGAAGAGTTGAGTTTCGGACTGCGCTACGAGGCGTCGTTCCGTTGAGTTCGAACCTGCAGGCACCACTGGAGAAACACGACGATGAACAAGGAGACCGGGGTATCGAAGTTCGTGTGCGCCCGAGCCATCGGCGCGTGGACGGTCGCGCTGGGGATGGCGCTCTCGAGCAGCGGAGCCGCTGCACAGAGCTTGGCCGACCTGCCGGAAGCGGCGACCAACAACAACCAGCTCGCGATGGCCGGTGTGATCCAGGTCGTCTGTCCGAACCTGCGCCGGCAGTACGCAGCCATCGGCATCCTGCCGGCCGACCAGCTCCGGCTGTTCGACGCGTGCGCGGGCGTGGCGCGCGCGACGAGCGGCGACGATACCCGCAGCAACGCGCTGCAGTCGCTCACGGGTGAGGAACTGAACGCCGCGCACTCCGCGACGATCGACTTCACCGGGCTCAATACCGCCAACATCGCCGCGCGGCTCGCCACGCTGCGGCAGGTACGGGGCGGCATCGGCTTCGCGTCGGCATCCCCCGCCGACCCGGGCATCCTGCAGGCCGCGACCGGCGGCGCGGCCGGCGATGAAACGGCGCTCGACGGCCGGCTGGGACTGTTCCTCAACGGGCGCATCGGCTCCGGCACCAAGGACACCACCGAGCTCGAGGCGGGCTACGACATCGACACCACGGGATTCACGGCCGGCGTGGACTATCGCGTCGGGGAATCGGGGGTGATCGGCGCGGCTTTCGGCTACGGCACGGCGGATGCGGAGTTCGAACGCAACGACTTCGGGCTGGAGGGAGGCGCACTCGACAGCGACGGCTATGCTTTCTCCGTGTTCGGAAGCCTGTACGGCGAGCGCTATTACGTGGACGTGCTGGCCTCCTACGGCACGCTCGACCACGAGTCCGAGCGCCGCATCGTCTACTCGCTGACCATCCCGGACGACCCGAATCTCGGCTCCAACGTGACGGAGTCCTGGGACGAGACCGCGGTCGGCGAAACGAGCAGCGACAGCTTCTCGTTGAGCACGAGCTTCGGCTACGACTTCGGCTCGGGCCCGTGGCATTACGGACCGATGCTGGCGGTCAGCTACCTGAACCTGCAGGTCGACGGCTTCACGGAAAAAGGTGCCCCCGGGCTCGAACTCCGCTACGGCTCGCAGGAAGCCGACTCGCTGCAGCTCCAGGCGGGACTGAATGTCGGATACGACGTCAGCGTCGGCTTCGGCGTGCTGTCGCCCTACGCGCGCGCGACCTACGTCAGCGAGCAGGAGAACGAGAGCCAGGCGATCCGGGCCAGCTATGCGTCGGACCCGCTCGGCGCGATCTTCGTGATCCAGTCCGACGAGCCGGACACCAGTTTCTTCCGCTGGGGCGTGGGCGTCTCCGCGATATTCGCGAACAGCCTCTCCGCGTTCCTCGACTACGACTCGGTCGCCGGGCTCGACAGCGTCGACTACGGCGAGTTCACGGCCGGCGTGCGCTGGTCGTTCCGCTGACGCACCCCTCCTTCGACGGGCACTGGCCGGCCACGATGGCCGGCCAGTAGTCCGGCCATCCGGCGACGTGGCCTGCGGCCGGTATCACGATGGCACCGGCTCCGCCGAGCCGCCGGGCGCCGGCGTCCACGAGTGACGCCGGGACGACGCGATCCTTGCCACCCGCGTAGTGCCGTTGCCCCACGGATGGCGGCAGCGGGCCCAGCTCCGCCGGGTTCAGCGACGTGCCGAGGGGCGAGTAACCGTGCAGCTCGGTCCAGGCCTCCGTATCGAGGTTGGCCGAGACCGTCACGACTCGACGCACACCGCGGACGCGCGCGGCAAGCAGTACCGCGAGCGTGCCGCCGCCGCTGTGCCCGTAGAGCTCGACCTCCTCCGCGGCGCGCTCGCGCGCAAGCTGCTCGATCACCTGCTGCAGGCTCGCGACGACGCGGGGCCCGTAGCGACCGACGGTCCAGTCGACGGCCGTGCACGGCGGATCCTGCGCGAGGCCGTCGTAGCAGGGCCGGCCGACGTAAACCGCGGAGAGGTCGTCGAGGGCCATGAGACGCAGCATCACCGGTCGGCGCGGCGTGGGGTCCGCGGCGACCGTCCAGCGATCGAGATACGGCGAGCCGTCGCCCTCGAGGTACACCCGGAGGATGCGCTTCGGCTCCGCACGGTGATTGAAGTAGACGACGTGACGGTAGTCCAGGCCGGTCACGATGGCACGCTCGAAGCCGAACGCGGCCGCTTCGTCACGGACGCGCTCGCCCGGTGCCGTGCACGCAACGAGCAGCGGCGACAGGGCGAGAGCCCCGGCGGCGATGCCGGCGCACCGCGCGGTGCGCCGCCGTCGCCCGTCGTTCACTGGCTCGCGGTGCCAGCGGCCTGCTCGGCCTGCGCCTTCAGGTCGACCAGCGACTCGCGGTTGGGATGAATCTTGAGTGCGTAGCCCGCGAGCGTCGCGGCACGGGCGGCATCGCCGGCGTCCAGCGCGCTCTGCGCCTCGGCTTCGTACAGGCGGACGATCTCGACGATGCCGTCAGCAGCGACCGTACTCTGCGGATCGATCTTGAGTGCGTTCGTGTAGGCACCGTAGGCGCTCGAAACGCCCTCGGACAGCACGCCCGGATCGAACCTCGCCTTGGCGATCTGCAGGTAGTCCTTGCCCTGTTCGAGCAGGACGTCCCTGAGCTCGGGGTCGAGTGCGGTCGCTTCGTCGGTCCGCCGGGCCGTTTCCTCGGCAGCGACACGCGCCTGCTCCATGAGCTGGCGCTTGAGCTGCTCGTCCGGGTCGGCGCGGGTGAGCCACCAGGCGCCACCGGCGATCGCGGCGACGAGCACCCCCGTGACCACGGTCGAGACCAGCGACTGCCGCAGCGCGCGCCCACGCGCGCCGAGCGGACCGGCGATGTCGTCGAGGAACCTTTCGACCGTCGGCGTCCGGTCCGCCTGCTTGAATGCCAGCCCCCGCGCCAGGGCGCGGTGCTGGCGCCGCCCGAGGCCCGGCGTGCGCTTGACCGTCATGCCGTCGTGCGCGGCCTTCACGGCCGTCTGGCCGTCGAAGGGATGGCGCCCGGTCAGCAGCTCGTAAGCGACGCACGCGAGCGCGTACACGTCGTCGCGCGGGTCGGGCTTGTCGTTCAGCAGCATCTCCGGACTCGCGTAGGCGGGCGTCAGCGCCCCGAGCGAGCCGGCGTCGAAGCGCGTGCCCGCCGCCGCGTCGTCGCCGTGCCGCGTGACGGCGCGTGCGATGCCGAAGTCGAGCACCTTGACCTTGCGCTCTCCGACGAGGAACACGTTGCCGGGCTTGAAGTCGGCGTGGACGACGCCCTCCTCGTGCGCGTAGGCGAGCGCGCGCGAGCAGCCTTCGATGATCGGCCAGGCCTGTTTGAAGCGGAGCCCCTGCGGGTGCCGCTGGATATAGCGATCGAGCGGCTCGCCCTCAAGGAACTCCATCGTCATGTAGATCAGCGTGCCGTCGCGATCGAAGTCGTGCACGGTCACGACGTTCGGATGCGCGAGTGCCTGCGCGCGGCGCGTTTCGCGCTGCAGCGCCATGAATGCCTCGGGGTGCCGGCGGAACTCCGCGCTCAGGAACTTGATCGCGACGTACGGATCGCGGTCGCGCGCCTCTTCCTTGCGCAGGTCGCGCGCCTTGAAGACGACGCCCATGCCGCCTTCGCCCAGGCGCTTATCGAGCACGAAGCGGTCCTTGATCAACGTGCCGGGCTCGAGCGGCGCCTCTAGGGTCCAGGTGCGCGTCTCGGGCGACTCGTCGGCGCGGCTCACGCCTGGGCCATCGGTCCGCGGGCCCGCCGACGCACGGGTCGGGATGCCGGGCGCGGTGGCGCCCTGCGGCCGGGCCTCGAGCGTTGCGGTGCCGGGGTCGCGCACCACCGTGGCTCCCGGCATCGGCGCGGTCGGCGCCCGGAGCATCGTGCGATCGGGCGGCGGATCCGCGATGCGGCCCTGCGTGACCGCCGGCGCTGCGTGCGGTGGCGGACGCGTCGTCCGGGGCCGGACCACTGGCTGCAGCCGGTCCTTGATCCGCAGGTAGAGATCGAAGTGGATCGCGTTGCGCGCGTAGTGGTCCTCGAGCTCCCCCAGCATGGCACGGGCGTCGTCGAGCGCGATGGAGGTCTCGACGTCGAGCCTTGCGAGCAGCGCTTCGGCCACCGCCTCGCCGCGCAGCACGGCGCTCAGGTGTTCCCGCAACGGGCGCTGCGTCAACGTGTCGTGTGCCACGGGCCGATCATGCACCGACGGGTCGCGCCGCGACGACCACCGCGGTCACGTTGTCGAGGGCGTTGCCACGCAGGGCCTGGTGCAGCAGTGATTCCGCCGCGGTCCGGGCATCGCCTTCCGCGAGCCCGCCTTCGAGGCGCGCGGCGTCGAGCTCGCGGTAGAGCCCGTCGCTGCAAAGGAGATAGCGGTCGCCCGGACGAACGTCGAACGTGACCTGGTCGAGCT
>RPQJ01000102.1 GCA_003819815.1 Lysobacterales bacterium | reverse complement strand
CACCCGCACGGCCTCTCGGACCGCGACTTCGACACGCTCTTCACGACCGACAAGCCGATCATCTTCAACTTCCACGGCTACCCGTGGCTGGTGCACCGCCTCGCCTACCGCCGTCGCAACCACGCGAACCTGCACGTGCGCGGCTACAAGGAGAAGGGCAACATCAACACGCCGCTCGAGCTCGCGATCAACAACGAGGTGGACCGCTTCAGCCTCGCGATCGACGCGATCGACCGGGTACCGCGACTGCAGGTCGCGGGTGCACACGTCAAGGAGAAGCTCCGGAACCTGCAGATCGAGTGCCGCAACTACGCGCACGAGCACGGCATCGACCGGCCGGCCGAGCGCGACTGGAAGTGGACGCTCTGACGACCTGCCCGGAAACGCAGTCATGCCCAATCAGCTCGAGGCGCTGAAGCGCCACTCCGTGATCGTCGCCGACACCGGCGACATCGAGTCCATCGCCCGCTTCAGGCCGCAGGACGCGACGACCAACCCGAGCCTGATCTACAAGGCCGCGCAGGACCCGCGCTATCGACCGATCGTCGACGAGGCCATTGCCGCAGCACGGCACGCGACCGCCGACACCCGCTCGGACGAGATCATGGACCAGCTGTTCGTCGGCTTCGGCCGGCGCATCCTCGAGCTGGTGCCGGGGCGGGTCTCGACGGAGGTTGCCGCGCGGTTGAGCTTCGACACGGAGGCGACGGAAGCGAAGGCGCGCTCGCTGATCGATCGCTACGAAGCCGCCGGCGTGCCGCGGGAGCACGTGCTCATCAAGATCGCGAGCACCTGGGAAGGCATACGGGCCGCGGAGCGGCTCGAGCGGGACGGCATCCACTGCAACCTGACGCTGCTCTTCAGCTTCGCCCAGGCGGTGGCCTGCGCGGATGCCGGCGTCACGCTGATTTCGCCGTTCGTCGGCCGCATCTACGACTGGCACCGCAAGGCCCGTGGCGTCGAGGACATCGCGCGCGAGGAAGACCCGGGTGTCGCCTCGGTCACGCGCATCTACAACTACTACAAGAAGTTCGGCTACGAGACCCAGGTGATGGGCGCGAGCTTCCGCAAGACCACGCAGATACTCGATCTTGCGGGCTGCGACCTGCTCACGATCAGTCCCGACCTGCTCGGAAAGCTGGAGGTCGCCGAGGGCGAAGTGCCGCGCCGCCTGAACGTCGCCGACGCCGACGCGAGCGACCTCGAGCGCGTGGACCTCGACGAGAAGCGATTCCGCTGGATGCACAACGAGGACGCCATGGCGACCGAGAAGCTCGCGGAGGGAATCCGGCTCTTCGACGCGGACGCGACGAGGCTCGAGGAGGCGATTGCTGCCCTGGCGGATCCGGGCCGGACTACTTCTGCGGCGCCGGCTCCACCTTGATCCCGAACGCCTCGGTGAACGTGAGCTGGACGGTATCGCCGACGCTGACACCCTCGAGCTTCTCCGGGTGCATCACCTTGATGGTCCGGACGTTGCCCTGGGGTCCCTTGAACGTGACCGACGGGGCCTTGCGATCGATCTCGGTGATCATGACCGTCGCCGTCGTCTGCCGTGCGATGCCCGCGGCCGGACGTTCCCCGGGCTCCGCGGCGGCGCCCCCGACCACCGAGGCCGGAGCGACCATCTCGCCGCCCTTCATCACCTCGTAGGCGAGTGCTTCCGCATAGGTCGCGGTCACCACGTCGCCCGGCTTCATCTGGGCGAGGTTCTTCACGTCCTCGCTGGCGACGAAGCTCACTTCCTCGCCATCCTCGGACCTGAGCGTCACCTCGCGCGTCTCCTGGTCGACCTTCACCACCGTAGCGGTGACCGTCGCGGAGGCGATTACGGTTTCGCCTTTCGACGCGGGTACGGGCGCCTCGGCACGGGCCAAGGCCGCGAAGCACAGGGCCGCTGCCAGGCAGGCGGCCGTCATGGAGGCTCTGGAAGTCGTCATCGTCGATCTCCTTGCGAGGCCCGTGGCGCCTGACGCTCGAGTCGTGCGCCGGTTACTTGACGGTGTATCCCTTGGTCTCGAGGCAGGCTGCGAAGCCCTTGCTGACCCCGAGCGTCGCACCGATGGCCGCGCCCTCGCTGGCGTCGTCATTGGCGATCTCGCCGACGACGGCGCCCGCAGCCGCGCCGCGCGCTGCGCCGCGTACGCGCTTCTCCACCGGCCCGTCGCGACGTGAGATCGAAGCCTCGCTCGACGGGTGCGTTGCCATGCTGCCCTCCGGTGCGGCCGACTCGAGTCTGGTCTCCTTTCAGGCCCGGACGCGGGGCCGCAACAGCCCCACTATACGCTCGCGGATTGCGTGCCGATCCTCCGGACGACCCGGGGTCCGTCGCGCAAAGACGCTTATCGCCTGCGTCGTATGCCAGGCGCAGCAGCGCCTGGTCCTGGCCCAATATCAAACTCTCAGGCACGGCATCGGCCGCTACAATCGGGTCTCACGCCCGTTCAAGTGCGTTACGGGCAAAGTTCCGATCGCGCCCTCTGGCGGGCAGCGCGACATCGCCGCGAGCCGGGCACCGGCACGCACAGGAGTAAAGCATGCCCAGAGTGCCGGCCATCGCGTTCACTTGCCTGCTCTCGGCATTCGCCGGGGGTGCAGGTGCGGCGAATCCCGCCGAGTCGCAGCCAGTCACCGCAGCCGCTGCGGCCGCGCCGACCTTTCCCCAGCAACGGACCGTGGACGGCCACGCGCTTACCCTGCACGCCCCGCAGGTCCGCAGCTGGCCCGGGTTCGAGCAGTTCACGGCTTCGATCGCATTCGAGCTGACGCCCCCGGGCGAAACGTCGCCGCGGTACGGAACGGCGACGGTCACGGGCCAGACCGTCGTCGACCGCGCGAACCGGCAGATCGAAGTGCGGTCGCCCCGAGTCTCGGACGTGAAGTTCGCGACGACCGCACCGACGGAGCTCAAGACGGTCATCGAGCGCGCGGTCACCCGGACCTCGCTCAAGGTGCCGCTCGACCTGTTCCTGGCCTACGTCGCGGACGAGGTGCTCGCCGGGCCACCGCCCACCGGGTTCAACACCGCCCCGCCGCCGATCGTCGTGCGCTCGAAGCCGACCCTGCTGCTGTTCGTGAACGGCCAGCCCGTGCCCTCGCCGGTACCGAGCACGAGCCTCGAAGTGATCGTGAACGCGAACTGGCCGACGTTCCGCGACAGCTCGGGGTCCGGCTACTACCTGCTCGATCGCGACCGCTGGCTCATGTCGGGCCAGCTCGACAAGGGCTGGAAGGCGGCGACGTCACTGCCGTCGAGCTTCACGAACCTGCCCGCGGACCCTGAGTTCGCCGACGCCCGCAAGGCCGTGCCTCTGCAGAAATCCTCGCGTTCCGTGCCCCAGGTGCTGTACGCGGACCGGCCGACCGAACTCGTCGTCACCGACGGCAAGCCCGCGCTCGAGGCGATCCCGGGGGCCGGCGGCCTGCAGTGGGTGAAGAACACCGAGAGCCCGCTCTTCAAGCTCGGCTCGAACTGGTATTTCCTGGTCGCGGGACGGTGGTTCACCGCGACGAATCTCGACAGCGGTCCCTGGACCTTCGTGAAGCAGTTGCCCGAAGCGTTCGCCGCCATACCGGACGATCACGCACGCGCGGCCGTGCTCGCCTCCGTGCCCGGGACGATCGAGGCACGCATGGCGGCCCTGGAGGCGTCCCTGCCGAACAAGACCCGCGTGAAGAAGGGCAGCGCGCCGACGGTGGAAGTGACCTACGCGGGTGAGCCGAAATTCGAGCCAATCGCCGGCACGACCGTCGCGCGCGCCGTGAACACCGGTTACGACGTGCTGATGTACCAGAACCGCTACTACCTCGTGTACGCCGCGGCCTGGTACGTCGCCGATACGCCGATCGGGCCCTGGGGCGCGACTGCCGACGTGCCGGCCGCGCTCTACAGCATTCCGCCGAGTTCGCCGGCCTACGCGCTCACCGACGTCAAGGTCGCCAAGACCTCCGACGACGATGAAATCGAGTATTCGTCCACCGACGCCTACGCCGCCGGCGTCGTCGTCGCGATGGGCGTCGCCTACTACGGCACGGGCTGGTACTACCCGCCCTACTACTACGGCAGCATCTACTACCCGTACTGGGGCTCCTACGGTCACGGCAGCTGGTACAACCCGGCGACCGGCGGCTACGGCTCGCGCTCCGTGTGGTACGGACCCTATGGCGGCTACTCGTACTCGCAGGGCTACAACCCCAGGACCGGCCGCTACGGCTACGTCGAGACGGCGTGGGACGGCGACGAGTGGGCGAGTCTCGGGGAGACCTACAACCCGCGCACCGGCGTGGGCACGAAGACCGAGCGCTACTACGACGAAGACAAGAACAAGATGACGACCGACCGCAAGGTCGAGCGTGGCGACGAGTGGGTCAAGACCGAGCGCAAGACCGACTTCGACGACGGCACGCAGACGATCGAGCGGGAGACGTCGCAGGGCGGCTCGAGCGAGGTGCAACGCACCCGCGAAGGTGGATCGATCAGCAGCGAGCGGACGATCACGACCGGCGACGGCGACCAGTACACCGCGAGCGGCGAGCAGTCGCGCGGCCAGGGCTCCACCACGGTCACCGGTGACCAGGGCTCGATGACGACCGAGACGCGGCGCAACGACGGCCGCAGCGCGACCAGCATCGAGGGCAGCGGCGGCGGCCAGGGCATCTCGGTGTCGGGCCAGGGACCGGGCCGGACCACGATCGCCGAGAGCGGGAGCGGCGACCTCTACGCCGGGCACAACGGCAACGTGTACAAGAAGACCGACGACGGCTGGCAGCAGTATGAGAACGGCGGGTGGTCGGCGGCGAATCCTCAGGGCGGCCAGTACCGCGACCTGAGCAACAGCGACGCCCCGTATGGGGAAACGGGCTCCCGCAAGCGACCCACCGACGTCGGTGCACGGCCACAGCCGACGAGCAGCAGCTATCCGTCGTCGTCGCGGGACACGCGCTCCGCGTCGCAGCTCGATCGCGATTACGCCGCGCGCCAGCGCGGCAACCAGCAGTTCCAGCAGCGGGCGGGCGGTATGCAGCGAGGCGGCATGGGCCGGCGGCGCTGAACGACTGCAGGCTGCCGCCGGGCTGGGATCCGCCCGCGCGGACGGACTCCGGTCAGGAGTCCCCGCGCGGCCGGCCGATTCAGGGGGAAGCCTCGCTGTCGTCGAGCAGACGCTTGCGGAGGCCGCCCGGGCCGAGCCTGCGGCCGAGTTCCCTGGCGGCGATGAGCGGCAGGAGCACGAGCAGCATCAGCAGGATGGAAGCCAGCCGTTCGGGCAACGCCGCACCGAACAGTTCCCCGAGCGATGCCGCCGCGGGCCGGTGGTGCACCCAGCCGACGACGAGTTCCTCGAGCACCGTCAGCACGACGAGCAGCGCCCCGAAGAGCATCGTCTTGCGCACGATGGCGGCAAGCAGGGCGCCGCGCCCGAAACGGGTGCCGACCTGCAGTGCTTCCCCGATCAGGATGAACTTGCCGAGGACCAGGGCCTTCACGAGCGCCGTGCCGATCGGCGCGAAGGCAACGCCCTCCGCCTCGAGGAGCGCCGCCTTGTAGAGCAGGATTGCCGCGAAACAGACGAACAAATAGACCGTGACGACCGCGTAGTTGCGCAGTTCCTCGGCCGCCCTCGCCTTGACGCTCACGGCGCCACGACTCAGAAGCTGAACACCACGCCGAGCAGAGGACCGGAAATCAGCATGTCGTAGACGAAGCGATCCCGGCCGTCGCCGTCGTCGTAGTCGATGTCCATGTGCCGGTACGCGCCGACCACGCCGATGCTGGGCGAGACCTGCCAGAGCAGGGACGCGATGCCCTGCCAGGAGAACTCCGAGCCGACTCCGAAGCCACCGGCGTCGACACGCAGCCTCCCTGTCCACTTCTCGCTGAGCGGCAACTCATAGAGGACGCCCACGACGGGGTCCACCCAGCTCTCGCCGCCGTCGGCCACGAAGGTCTGCTGCGGCGTGCGGACTTCGAGGTCGGCGTCCACATCGACGAAGCGCGCCCCGGCGAACACGACGAGGCGCTCGTCCACGTTCCAGCCTACGTCGACTTCTGCAGCCTTCTGGCTGACGTCGGCGTGACCGCGCAAGTTGCCGCGCGGTCCCGCGGCGTCGAGGCCGAGGTCCATGTAGACGAAATCGGCCATGATCGACAGGCGGTCCCGGCGCGCGCGGTACGCGACGAGGAAAGCCATGTCGAGGTCGTCGAGGATATCGCTGAAGCTCTTGTCGACGTCGACCGTGAGATTCCCGACGCCGGACTCGCCTTCCAGCGCGATCGCCCACGCATAGGGAGCCAGTTCGTGGCTCCAGTCGGAGGCGTGGACGGCAGGCACCGCGAGCAGCAGGGCACCGGCCAGGAGGGGACGAGTCGCGTTGACGTTCATTCGAGTTGCTTCCGTGGTGTAGGGATCGTTGCGGGCACTCCCGCCGCGGATCCTACCATTGCACGACGGCGCCATCGATAGGGTGCGCGCGCGGGCTTCCGAACACCGCTAAACTGCCTCACCGCAGATCCTGGCCTTGCGAGACGCATGACTCCCATAAATCCACCGCATCGCGCGTCGTTCTGGCGCGAGCCGCTGCTGCACTTCCTGCTGATCGGCGCCGCGCTGTTCGCGCTCTACGGGCTGCTGAACCGCGGAGAATCGGACGCCCCCCGGGAGATCGTCGTCTCCGAGGCACGCGTCGCCGCGCTGGCGGAGAATTTCGCGAAGACGTGGATGCGGCCGCCGACGGCAGAGGAACTCTCGGGCCTCGTCGAAGACTACGTCCGCGAGGAGATCTACTACCGCGAGGCCCTGGCGATCGGCCTCGACCAGGACGACACGGTGATCCGCCGGCGGCTGCGCCAGAAGATGGAATTCATCTCCGAGGAACTCGCGACGACGGAACCCACCGACGCCGAGCTGCAGGCATACCTCGACGCGCACCGCGGGAAGTTCCTCGAGCCGTCCGCGACGACCTTCGAACAGGTCTACTTCAGCACCGAGCGCCGCGGCGACGAGGCGCGGCCCGCGGCCGAACGGCTGCTCGCAGCGCTGCAGTCGGGTCGTGCGGGAGCGGATCCGGCGGCGGCCGGGGACTCCACGCTGCTGCCGCCCTCGATGGAGGATGCGACGCCCCAGCAGGTCGCCGGGACCTTCGGCGAGGAATTCGTCGCCCAGCTGGACGAGGTGCCTGTCGGCCAGTGGTCCGGCCCGCTCCAGTCGCCTTACGGCCTGCACCTGGTCCGGGTCGTCGAGCGTGCCGACGGCGCGCTGCCGACGCTCGACCGGATCCGGCCCGTCGTGCTGCGCGAGTGGCAGGTCGAGCAGGCCCGCCGCGTGAGCGACGAGTTCTACGAGGCGCTACGTGGGCGGTATGACGTGCGCGTCGCGGGCGCGGGGGCGGCGCGGCCGTGATGCGCGCCATCGTCGCCCTCTTCTTCTGCGCCGCGATCGTGGCGTGGCAGGCGCCCGCGCTCGCTCACGAGGTCCGGCCGGGCTATCTCGAGATCCGTGCCGCCGCGGACGAAGCCTACGATTTCGTCTGGAAGGTGCCGGCGCGGGGCGAGTACCGGCTCGGCATCTACGTGCGCCTGCCGGACAACTGCGTCGGCGCCCCGACCTCCGGAGACTTCGTCGGCGGCGCGTTCGTGCAGCGCTGGAGCGCCCGCTGCGAGGGCGGCCTCACGGGCCGGTCGATCACGATCGACGGTCTCAGCGCCATGCGCACCGACGTGCTGGTCCGGCTGCAGCGCGCGGACGGCACGACGCAGACCGAGCGCCTCACGCCGGACCGGGACTCGTTCGAGGTGGTCGCCGCGCCGGACGCGATGCAGGTCGCGGCCACCTACTTCGGTCTGGGGGTCGAGCACATCCTCGGCGGCATCGACCACCTGCTGTTCGTGCTGATCCTGCTGTTCCTGGTCGGCGAC
Organism: Lysobacterales bacterium; assembly: GCA_003819815.1. Taxonomy (GTDB): domain Bacteria; phylum Pseudomonadota; class Gammaproteobacteria; order Steroidobacterales; family Steroidobacteraceae; genus RPQJ01. The sequence continues at coordinate 4,506 of RPQJ01000102.1, read as the reverse complement.
TGGCGGGTGCTCGTGGTCACCGTCACTTCCTTCACGGTGGCGCACAGCATCACGCTCGCGGCCGCGACGCTCGGCTGGGTGCACGTCCCGCAGGCGCCCGTCGAGGCGACGATCGCGCTGAGCGTGATGTTCGTCGCGTCGGAAGTGCTGCACGGCGCGCAGGGACGCCCCGGGCTCGCGGCACGCTCGCCTTGGATCGTCGCGTTCGTCTTCGGCCTGCTGCACGGGTTCGGCTTCGCCGGCGCACTGCGCGAAGTCGGGCTGCCCGAGAAGGACATCCCGCTCGCCCTGCTCTTCTTTAACGTCGGCGTCGAGGCGGGCCAGCTGCTCTTCATCGCCGCGGTGGTCGTCGTGTTCTCGCTCGTCGCGCGCCTGCTGCCGGGCGGCGGCGGCGAGCGGCGCGGTCCGTGGTTCACCGAGCGGCTGATCCGCACGCCGGTCGCGTACGCGGTCGGCTCCATGGCGGCATTCTGGGTGGTGCAGCGCGTCGTCGCGTTCTGGGCCTGAGGCGACGGTCGCAGACGCTCACTCGGCGGGCGCGGTGCTGCGGGAGGAACCGGCGGGAGCGACGGCCGGAGCGGCGTACCACTGGTCGCGCGGAACCACCTTCGGCACCGCCGGATCGCCCTCGTACGCGGGCGTCATGATCTGCACGCCGTATTCGTTGAACACGTCGAGCACGTTGCGGTTGAGCGCCGCGAGCGTCGTCATGCGCGTCCCCGGATCCTCGATCGGGGCGTACAGGTCGTAGCTCACACAGAAGTCGCCGAGCTGCGTGACGAGCACGAACGACTTCGGCTCTCGACGCACCCCGGTGGTGCGCTCGGCGGCGAGCAGCAGCATGGACTCGACCTGGCGCCACGGCGTCTCGTAGCCGATCCCGACGGTCGTGGTGATCATCAGGCCCTCGGAACGGCCCAGCGACGTGTAGTTGATCACCGTGCTGCCCAGGATCTCCGAGTTCGGCACGATGATTTCCTCGTTCCGCATGTTGCGCAGGTGGGTGACCTGCAGCCGCATGTTCGTCACGAAGCCGATGGCCTCGCCGACCCGCACGAGGTCGCCGCGGCGGAACGCGCGCCGGTAGGTCATCGTGTAGCCCGCGATCATGTTGGAGATGATCGACGAGGAGCCCAGTGAGAACATCACGCCGAGCAGCAGCGAGATGCCCTTGAAGGCTTCCGAGCCGGAGCCCGGCACGTACGGGTAGGCTACGACGAGGGCGAGGACGACGACGAGCAGCCGGACGATCTTGTAGGTCGGCTCTGCCCAGTCCGGATCGAATTCCTCGAAGCGCACGCTGCCGCTCTGCACTGCGCTGAACGCCATGCGCAGGAAACGCAGCAGGGCCCGGGTGATGGCGTAGAGCACAACGAGGAACGCGAGACCGGGCAGCGCAGCGACGACGTCCCGGCCGAACGCGGCGAGCGGTGCCGTGAACAACGCCACCATCCGCACACCGGTCGGACGGGTCCACGGAAAGAGTTCCAGCACGAAGCCGAGCCAGGCGAGTATGCCGGCGACCACCAGCAGCATCGCGAGCGCGCTCACGCTCCAACGCAGCACCGAGGCGATCCATTGCGCCCGCACCAGGCTCTTCGACCGACCCTCGAATTCCGCGAGGACACGACCGTATCGCGCCTCGACCCGGTGCTCGAACCAGCGGTCGAGCCGCCGGACGCCGAACACGAAGCCGGCGAGCAGCAACGTCCCGATCACGGCGTAGACGGCATGGCGCAGCAGGTACGCCGGCGCGCGGTCGGCGCGATACCGCTCGACCGCTTCCTTCATCCGGGCCAGGTTGACCTCGGCGAGCGTGTTGCGGTCGATGTGCTCGAGTGACGCATCGGCGTCGAGCACGGTCGCGATGCGTTCCGTCCCGGCAAGGATCAGCGTGGCATTGGCCTGGCTGACGAGGCGTAGTTCGTCCACGGACCGGGCCTTGTGCCGGGCGAACGCGCGCAGGCGCTCCTCGATCGCGCGTGCCCTCTCGTCGGCGGGAAACGCCGAGACGCCCCGGACCCTGAAGATCGCGTGACCGTCGAGCGACACCAGGGCAGTCGGCGTGTCCTCCTCGAGGAGGCGCAGGTCGGGCGGTGACTGTGTCTGGACGGCCGCCGGCGTCGCTCCGCCGGCCGGGCACGGGGTCGAAAACAGCAGGCTGGCCGCAGCGAACGATGCCCAGAGCACAGCAAGCACGACGCGCACCGGGACGGGACCTCATCGATCGGGCGGATCAATCGATGACGATACTAGCTGGGTCGACGAAAGGGAATCGGTCCACCGCCGCGCCCGCCCGGCGAACCGCGGTCCCTCGCAGACGGCGGCGCGATGGACCTCTCCGCATGCGAAGTGCCGCGGTAAAATGCCTGAGAAAGTCCCCACCGCAACCCCCGGTTTCGCTGCAGAGGAGTCCACACGATGCGCGCCAAAGTGCTGTTTTCGCTGATTCTGGGAGCGGTTCTCGGCACCGCGATGGCCGACGACTCCGCGGTTTCCTGGGACGGGCTGGTGCAGGTCAAACCCAAGCAGATGGATGCGGTCTTCCTGCTGCCGGGCGCCGACTTCCGCACCTATACCAAGGTGATGCTCGATCCGACCGAAGTGGCATTCAAGAAGGACTGGATGAAGGATTTGAACCGCCAACGCTCTCCCGGTGCGCGCGTGTCCCAGGAAGACGCCGACAAGATCCTGTCCGCCGCACGCCAGAATTTCGACGACATCTTCCGGGAAGCCTTCGAGAAGGCAGGGTATCCCGTCGTGACGTCGCCGGGCCCGGACGTCCTGCGCGTGCGCACCGGCGTCATGAACCTGGACGTCAACGCTCCCGATACGCAGTCGGCCGGCATGTCGCGCACCTACACGGCGAATGCGGGCGCGGCGACGCTCGTCGTCGAGATGCGGGATTCGACCAGCGGCGCGCTGCTCGGCCGCGTGCTCGACTCGCGTGAGACGCGCGAGACAGCCTCGATGCAGCGGGCCACGAGCGTGTCGAACCTGGCCGACTTCCGGGCGCTCTTCGGCAACTGGGCGCGGATCAGCACCAAGGGTCTCGAGGAACTGAAGGCCCATTCTCCCGTGCCCGAGGACCTGAAGCCGAAGCAGAAGCTGGACTGACGGCCAGCGGTCCCGGCGGCAGCGACCCTCGGGGTGCGGGTGCAGGTAAACTGCGGCGATGACCCTGCGAGACCCGGCTACCCACGAACCCGGGGGCGAGACGCCCCGGGCTCGCCCGTTGATCCTGCGAGCCACGCCCTGGCTGGTCGCGGGACTGCTCGCGTCCCTTGCCGCAGCGGCGTGGTACGTTTCGACGCACGATCCCGCGCCCGCGAGCCCGGGCCCGACGGCTGCGGCGGACGTCGACGCCGCGAACGTCGCGGCGAGTTACGTCGGGACCGCCTCCTGCGCCGCCTGTCACGCCGACGAGCACGCGCGATGGCAGTCCTCGCAGCACGCCGTCGCGATGCAGCACGCGACCGGCGAGACGGTGCTCGGCGACTTCTCCGGCGTCCGCCAGAAACATGCAGGGGTGACGTCGGAGTTCTTCCGTCGCGACGACCGGTACGTCGTCCGCACCGACGGCCCGGACGGACGCCTCGCGGAGTTCGAGGTGCGATATACGTTCGGCGTCTACCCGCTGCAGCAGTACCTCGTCGAGCTGCCGCGAGGGCACGTGCAGGCGCTGCCGTACGCATGGGACGTGCGGCCGAAGGCCGAGGGCGGACAGCGCTGGTTCCACCTGTACCCCGGCGAGCGCATCGACCACGAGGACGAGCTGCACTGGACGCGGCGCCAGCAGAACTGGAACTACATGTGCGCCGACTGCCACTCGACGGCCGTGCGCAAGAACTACGATGCGGCCTCCGACGCCTACGCCACCACGTATGAGGAGATCAGCGTCGGGTGCGAGGCCTGCCACGGCCCGGGCGGCCGCCACGTGGCACTCGCGCAGGCGGCGGCCGAACGCGGGGCGACGCTGCAGCAGAGCGGCTTCGCGGTGACGTTCGACGAGCGACGCGGCGTCGGCTGGGTCATCGACCCGGCCACGGGCAATGCGAAGCGCACGACCCCGCGCACGACCGAGAAGGAACTCGACGTCTGCGGCCAGTGTCACGCGCGGCGCAGCCAGTTCTCGGACGACTACCGGCCGGGCGATCCGCTGCTCGACCACTACCGCGGATCGATACTCTCCGCCGGCCTCTACCACGTCGATGGCCAGCAGCGCGACGAGGTGTTCAACTGGGGCTCGTTCCTCTCGAGCCGCATGTACGCGCAGGGCGTGACGTGCAGCGATTGCCACGACCCGCACGACGGCAAGCTGCGCGCGCCCGGCAACGCGACGTGCGCGCAGTGTCACGACGCGGCGAAGTACGACTCGCCGGACCATCACTTCCACGCGGCGGGTTCCGCCGGTGCGGCGTGCGCCGCGTGCCACATGAAGCCCGAGACCTACATGGTCATCGACGGCCGGCACGACCACAGCTTCCGCATCCCGCGGCCGGACCT
>RPQJ01000101.1 GCA_003819815.1 Lysobacterales bacterium | reverse complement strand
GAGGGGGATCTCGGCCCGGCTCACTGCGTGGCCCCGGGGCCGGACCCCGCGCCCAGCGTCCACCGGTCGATGACGAGCTTGACCCGGACGTCGCCACGAGTCGCCGTGAGACGTCGAGGCAGGGCATAACCGGAGGCGCTGGTGTAGGCGTCGTAGCCGACGCGCCAGCCCTCCTGCTCGATGACCCGCCAGGGGACGGTCTGCGCGTCGCTCACCGTGGCCGGCGCGCCCGGCGCCGGCAGCCCGAGCATCCAGTAGCCGAGGCTCGACCAGGGCAGGTCGGCACCGAGGCGCTGTGTGAGCTCGGCGCGGGCCGCGGCCGCGGGCACCTCGCGCCCGGAACCGTCGGTCATCGAGAGCGACTCGGGCGTCGCCACGATCTGCAGGGCGCCGACGCCGAGGGGGCCACGCACGTCGAGGCGCGACGTGGCGCCATCCTGCTGCCATACGAACGCTCCGCTGCCGCCCTCGCCCGCGCCGGCGATCGCGAGTCGGCCGCTCGCCGCCCACTGCTGCATCAGCGTGGCATCGGGCCGTGGACCGGGACCCTCGGCGGGCGGCGGCTGGACGGCACACCCGGCGAGCAGCATGCCCGCCAGCGCAGCCACGGCAAGCAGCCTCACGGGCCTGCCCGCTCGAGCCGCTCCCTCAGTCGCTGGTCGTCCGGCGACGCCTCGAGCGCCGAGCTCCAGGTCCTGCGCGCGCCCGTGCGGTCGCCGAGCGCCCACTGCACCTCGCCGAGGTGGAGCTGTATCTCGGCCTGGTCGTCGAGCGCCGCGGCCCGTTCGAGGTACTTGATGGCTTCCTCCAGGCGACCCTGGCGGTAGAGCACCCAGCCCTTGCTGTCGAGCACGGCGGCGCTGTCGGGCGTCTGCGCGAGCGCCGCGTCGATGAGCGTGGCGGCCTCCGCAAGCTGGCGGTTGCGGTCGGCAAGCGTGTAGCCGAGCGCGTTCTGCACGATCGAGTCGCCCGGGCGCTCCTCGAGCAGCCTCCGCAGGTCGCGGATTGCATCGTCGACCCGCCCCGCTTTCTCGTAGGCGAACACGCGCGCCATGCGCAGGTCCATCGAATCGGGGTAGCGTTCGAGCCCGGCGCCGAGGATCTCGATCGCGCGGCGCGCGTCACCCTGGGCCGATGCGAGCCCGGCCCGCATCGCGACGACGTCAGGCCCACGCTGCGGTTCGCTGCGTGCGAACGCGTCGAGGTGCGCGAGCCCCGCATCGAGCCCGTCCCGCTCGGCCTTGATGCGCGCCACGCGGCCCTGGGCCGGCAGTGCGTAGTCGCCGCCGGTCACGCGCGAGTAGTAACGCAGCGCCTGTTCTGGATCCTTGCGTCGGTCGGCGACGTTGCCCAGGAAATAGAGCGCCTCGTAGGACTGCGATCCGGTCGAGAGCAGGTTCTCGAAGTGCCGGGCGGCAGCATCGAAGTCGTCCGCCTGCAGGTCGAGCATGCCGAGCATGCGCACGGCGCCCGGGACGACGGTCTCGCCGGTCGCGTAGGGCGTCAGCATCGCACGCGCTTCGTCCTCCCGCCCGGCGTTCGCGAGGAGCAGCGCGTACTCGAGGTGGGTCGCGATGTCGGCATCGGGCGCGGTGACGAGGTCCTTCGCGATCGCGAGTCCCGCCTCCTCCTCCCCCGAGGCGATCAGCGTGCGCGCCTGCAGCATGCGGGCCGGCACCCAGTACGGCGCGAGCTCGGCTGCGCGCTGTGCGCTCGCCTGCGCGGCGGCGAAATTCTCGGCGGCGAGCGCCAGGGTGCCGTGGGCATAGTGACCCTCGGCCACCTTGGGGTGGCGCGCCGACAGCCGCCGGAAGAGCTCCATCGCGTCCGGGGTCGTGCCGTGGTCGGAAACGACCGGCAGCAGGGCGAGGAAGCCGGCGGCGGGGCTGATGTACGAGGTCGAGATGAGTTCGCCGAAGTGCGCTTCCGCGGCGTCCAGCCGGTGCAGTTCGAGGGCGGCGACGCCCGCGTAGCGGCGTGCCTGTTCGCTGGTCGGGTTGAGGGCCAGCCAGCGGTCCGCCGCAAGCGCGGTCTCCCGCAGCTGCGACTGCTCGAACGCGAAGCGCGTCGCCTGCTCGGCGACCCGCTCGTCGTCCGACGCCGCGGCCGCCAGGCGAAAGGCACGGGCAGCCTCGGGCAGTTCGCCCCGGCCAACAGCGGCCTCGCCGTAGGCCACGAGCGACTCCGGATCGGACGGCAGCGCGGGCTCGGTGGGCTTCCCGGCCGGCGTGGCTGCACAACCGGCGAACAGCACGAACAGTACGCCGCACGCAGCACGGGACACGAACGAAATGGGATGAGACATGGCGGGCCCACTATAACGGATGCCCCAGTCGGCTTGTGTTGCCGGACGCCATCACCCAGAATTCCGCGGTTTTCCCGAAGCCGGTAGCCGGATGTCCCTCGTCGTCGTCGGGATCAATCACCGCACCGCGCCCGTCGACGTCCGCGAGCGGGTCGTATTCGAACCGGCCCGGGTCCCCGATGCGCTGCGCGAGCTCGCGTCGCTGCCCGCGGTGCAGGAGACGATCATCGTCTCCACCTGCAACCGCACCGAGATCTATTGCGTCTCGGACGACCCGGAGCCCGACCTCGGGCAATGGCTGCAGAACTACCACCAGCTCGGCTCGACGCTGCATCACTGCCTCTACCGCCTCGACGAAAGGCGCGCGGTCTCGCACGTCTTCTCGGTCGCTTCCGGCCTCGACTCGATGGTGCTCGGCGAGCCGCAGATCCTGGGCCAGCTCAAGGACGCCTACCGCGCGGCGCAGGAGCACGGCACGACGGGCCCGCAGCTGAACCGCCTGTTCCAGGCCGCGTTCTCGGTGGCCAAGCGGGTGCGCACCGAGACGCAGATCGGCGCGAACGCGGTGTCGGTGGCCTCGGCCGCGGTCGCGATGGCGCACACCGTCTTCTCGAGCTTCGAGAACCGCACGGCGCTCATGGTCGGCGCCGGCGAGACGATCGCGCTCGCGGCGCGCCACCTGCACGCCGACGGGCTGCGCCGCATGATCGTCGCGAACCGCAGCATCGACCGCGCGCGCGAGCTCGCGGCCGAGTTCCAGGGCTTCGCGATCAGCCTCGACGACATCCCGGCACATCTGCGCGAGGCCGACATCGTGGTCGCCTCGACCGCGAGCCCGAACGCGATCATCACGCGCGAGATGGCGGCCCGCGCCCTCAAGGCGCGCAAGCGCCGCCCGATCTTCATGGTCGACATCGCGGTCCCGCGCGACATCGAGCCCGAGGTCGCCGAGCTCGAGGACGTCTACCTCTTCACCGTCGACGACCTGCAGTCCGTCGTCAACGAGAACATGGAGTCGCGGCGCAGGGCGGCGCGCGAGGCCGACCAGCTCATCGCCTCGGAGGTCGACCGCTACGAGCTGCAGGCACGCACGCGCGGCGCGGCTCCGACGATCCGCCGGCTGCGCGAGGAAGCCGAGCGCACGCGCCAGCACACGCTCGAGCAGGCGCGCCGCATGCTCGCGACCGGCCGCAGCGTCGACGAAGTGCTCGACTTCCTGTCGGCGACGCTCACGAACCGGCTGATCCACGCCCCGAGCCAGCGTCTGCGCGACGCGGCCGAGACCGGCGACGCCGAGATCATCGGCACGATCGCCGAGATCTACCACCTAGACCGCGACGGATGAAGGACTCCATCCGGCGGCGTCTCGAGCAGGTCGTCGAGCGATTCGAGGAAGTGGGCGCACTGCTCGCGGATCCGCAGGTCATCGGCGGCTCCGGGCAGTTCCGCGATCTCTCGGTCGAGTACGCGCGACTCGAGCCCGTCGCGACGCGTTACCGAGACTTCAGGCAGCTCGAGGCGGAACGCGCGGCGACGCAGGAAATGGCGCAGGGCGCCGACGCCGAGATGCGCGAACTCGCTGCCGAGGAGCTGCGCGCGATCGACGCCCGCCTCGAGCGGGACGGCGCGGAGCTCACGAGCCTCCTGGTCCCGAAGGACCCGCGCGACGACAGCAACATATTCCTCGAGGTCCGCGCCGGCACCGGAGGCGACGAGGCTGCGCTCTTCGCGGGGGACCTCTACCGCATGTACGCGCGCTACGCCGAGCGCCAGGGCTGGAAGGTCGAGGTCCTGAGCGAGAGCCCCGGCGAGCACGGCGGCTACAAGGAGATCATCAGCCGGGTCGTCGGCCGCGGCGCGTACTCGCGCCTCAAGTTCGAGTCCGGCACGCACCGCGTGCAGCGGGTGCCGGCCACGGAGGCGCAGGGCCGCATCCACACGTCGGCCTGTACCGTGGCGATCCTTCCGGAGCTCGACGAGATCGACGAGATCGCGCTCAATCCGGCCGACCTGCGCGTCGACACCTATCGCGCGTCGGGGGCCGGAGGCCAGCACGTCAACAAGACCGACTCCGCGATCCGCATCACTCACCTGCCCACCGGCATCGTCGTCGAGTGCCAGGACGAGCGCTCCCAGCACAAGAACCGCTCGCGTGCCCTCTCGCTGCTGCGGGCGCGACTGCTCGAGGCCGAGCAGCAGAAACAGGCGGCCCTGCAGGCGCAGGAGCGGCGCCTGCAGGTGGGGACGGGGGACCGCTCGGAGCGCATCCGCACCTACAACTTCCCCCAGGGCCGCGTGACCGACCACCGCATCAACCTGACGCTCTATCAGCTCCCCGCGATCGTGGACGGCGCGCTCGACGAGGTGATCGGCCCGCTGCAGCAGGAGTGGCAGGCCGAGCAGCTCGCGACGCTGGAGTGAGGCGCGTGGCGACCGAGATCCGCGCACTGCTCGACGAAGGCGAGGCGCGGCTCGGCCGCGTCTCGGACGAGGCGCGCCGCGAAGCCGAGATCCTGCTCGGCGCGGCGCTCGGGAAGTCGCGCTCGTTCCTGCTCGCCCACGCCGACGAACGCATCCTCGACTGCGAGGCCACCGACCGCTACGAGGCCTTCGTGACGCGCCGCAGGCTCGGCGAGCCCATCGCCTACATCCTCGGCGAGCGGGAGTTCTGGTCGATGCCGCTCGTGGTACGGCCGGGCGTGCTGGTGCCGCGGCCCGAGACCGAACTCGTGGTCGAGCGGGCGCTCGCGCACCTGCCCGCGGACGGCGGCGGCCATGTGCTCGACCTCGCGACGGGCAGCGGGGCGATCGCACTCGCCATCGCTGCGGAGCGTCCTGCCGTGCGGGTGCTCGCCGTCGACTGCGCAGCGGAGGCGGTCGAGCTCGCGCGGGAAAACGCCGTGCGGCTCGGCCTCGCGGGTCGCGTCGAGGTCCGGCAGGGCTCGTGGTTCGAGCCCTCGAGCGGACTGCGCTTCGGCCTGATCGCCAGCAATCCGCCCTACGTGGCCGAAGGCGATCCGCGTCTCGCCGCGTCCGTGCGCCGTCACGAGCCCCGCCAGGCGTTGTACTCGGGGCCCGGCGGTCTCGAGGCCCTCACGGCCATCGTCGCGGACGCGCCGGGGCAGCTCGAGCCCGACGGCTGGCTGGTGCTCGAGCACGGCAACGACCAGGCCGCCGCGGTCCGTGCACTCCTCGCTGCGCGCGGATACGCCGATGTTGCGACGTTCCGCGACCTCGCGGGCCACGAACGCTGTACCGAAGGCCGGTATCCCGGCGGCAGCTGAGCGCCGGCAGCCCTGCGCTGCGGCACGTGACATCGCGCGGCGCTGCGTTCACTATTTCGCCCCCACTCCAGCTTCACTTCCCACGGACGCGCCATGATCCGATTCGAGACCAGCCTCGGCAGCTTCACCATCGAGCTCTTCGAAAAGGACGCCCCCGTCACGGCCCGCAACTTCCTCGACTACGTGGATGCCGGCCACTTCGACGGCACCGTCTTTCATCGAGTGATACCGGGATTCGTGATCCAGGGTGGCGGGCTCACTGCCGACATGAAACAGAAGCCCACCCGCGCGCCGATCCGCAACGAGGCGGACAACGGCCTCAAGAACCGGCGCGGCACGCTGTCGATGGCCCGCACGAACGATCCGCACAGCGCGACCTCGCAATTCTTCGTGAACCTCGTCGACAACGCGTTCCTCGACCCCGGCCGCGGCGGCGCGGGCTACGCGGTGTTCGGCCACGTCGTCGAGGGCATGGACGTCGTCGACAAGATCGCCGCCGTGAAGACCGGCAGCCGGGCCGGCCACCAGGACGTCCCTGTGACGCCCGTCGAGGTGCGGGGCGCGCGCCGGGTCGAGCCCGCGGGCTGAGCCCGCCCGGGCGGACATGGCGCGACGACGCCGGGGTCGCCTCGGACGCTGGATCCGGGGCCTAGCGATCGCGGTCGCGGCAGTGGCGGCGCTGCTCGTCGCGAGCGTCGTCGCGATGCGCTGGATCGACCCGCCGTTCACGGCCTTCATGGCGCAGGACCGCGTCGGCGCGGTGGTGCGCCGCGAGGCCGGCTACGAGTTCCGCCACGAGTGGCGCGACCTGCGCGACATCTCGCCGCACATGAGGCTCGCGGTCGTGGCCGCCGAGGACCAGCGGTTCCCGCAGCACCGCGGCTTCGACTTCAAGCAGATCGACAAGGCGCTCGCTGACCGCGAGCGAGGTCGCCGCGTGCGCGGCGCGAGCACGATCTCGCAGCAGGTCGCGAAGAACCTGTTCCTCTGGCCCGGCCAGAGCTGGGTGCGCAAGGGCATCGAGGCGGGCCTGACCGTGCTGATCGAGCTCGCCTGGCCGAAGCCGCGGATCCTCGAGGTCTATCTCAACGTCGCGGAGTTCGGGCGCGGCACCTGGGGCGTGCAGGCGGCCAGCCGGCGCTACTTCCGCAAGGACGCCTCGCGGCTCACGCGGTCCGAGGCCGCGCTGCTCGCGGCGGTGCTGCCGGCGCCCCGGAAATACCGCGTCGACGCGCCGTCGAAGTACGTCCGGCATCGCCAGGCCTGGATCGAGCGCCAGATGCGCTCCCTCGGCGGCAATGGCTACCTCGCGAACTTGCAATGAGACGCCGAACGGAGGCACCGTCCGCGCCATGACGACCAGCACCCGCATCGCGATCATCGGCGCAGGCCACGCCGGCCTGTGCATGGGCATGCTGCTCAAGCGCGCCGGCCTGCACGACTTCGTGATCCTCGAGCAGGCCGCCACTCTCGGCGGCACGTGGCGAGACAACACGTACCCGGGCGCCTCGTGCGACGCCCCCTCGTTCCTCTACAGCTACTCGTTCGCGCAGAAGACGGACTGGAGCCGCCGCTTCGCGTGGCAGGCGGAACTGCTCGGCTACTCGGTCGAGTGCGCGATACGCTCCGGCGTCGACGCACACATCCGCTACGGCGCGCAGGTGACCTCGGCGACGTTCGACGACGCGCGTTCCGCGTGGCGCCTCGAGCTCGTGAACGGCGAGACGGTCGAGTCGCAGTTCGTCGTGACCGGCGTCGGGCAGCTGCATCGGCCCGCGTTCCCGTCGCTGCAGGGCCGCGAGGATTTCGCGGGCCCGCAGTTCCACTCGGCGCGCTGGAACCATGAGGTCGAACTCGCGGGCAGGCGCATCGCGGTGATCGGCAACGCCGCGAGCGCCGTGCAGTTCGTGCCGCAGATCGCGCCGCTCGCGCGGCAGCTCGTGATCTTCCAGCGCTCGGCGAACTGGCTGCTGCCCCGCAAGGACAGGCTGTACACGCCGCGCACGCAGCGCGTGATGACGCGCTGGCCGTGGCTCGCACGGTTGCGGCACCAGGCCCAGTGGTTCTTCTTCGGCGAGCTGCAGCTCACGCCGCTGATGAAGCAGGTGCGCATCGTGCAGTGGCTCGCGACGCGCAAGGCGCTCGCTCACCTGCGGCGCCAGGTGCGGGATCCCGCGCTGCGCGCGAAGCTCGTGCCGGACTACCCGATCGGAGCGAAGCGCGTGCTCTTCAACGACGACTACTACCCCGCCCTCTCGCGGCCGAACGTGCGGCTCGTGACGGACGGCGTCGAGCGCATCGAGGCAGGCGGGGTCCGCACGAAGGGCGGCGAGCGGATCGAGGCCGACGTGATCATCTACGCGACGGGCTTCAAGGCCACCGAGTTCCTCGCGCCGATGCGAGTCACGGGCAGCGCGGGTCGATCGCTCGACGACGAATGGAAGTCGGGCGCGCACGCCTACCTGGGCGTGACCGTGAGCGGGTTCCCGAACCTGTTCATGCTCTACGGCCCGAACACCAACCTCGGGCACAACAGCATCCTCGTGATGATCGAGGCCCAGGCGCAGTACGTGATCGACGCGGTCCGGCAGCTCGACGCCCGGGGCTCGAGGCGGATCGACGTGCGGCGTCCCGTGATGGAGGAATACAACCGCAGCCTGCAGCAGGACCTCGCCAAGTCCGTGTGGGCCGCCGAGAAACAGAGCTGGTACAAGCTCGCCGACGGCACGATCACCAACAACTGGCCGCACAGCACGATCCGCTACCGGCGGCTGCTGCGGCGCGCCGACCTGGCCGAGTACGAAACCGGCTGAGGCTTTCTCGCGGTTGGACTGGGTCAATTTCGCCACGGGCGAGCCGCTGCGGCAAGCCGCAAGCCGTCGCTTGCTGCACTGCAATACAATGGTGGCCAAGCGTGGCCGGAGACACCCGAGGCCGCGGCTACCTATAAACCAGGAGCATCCATCATGCGCAAAAGCCTTGCCGTCGCCGCGGCCGTCGCGGCGTTGCTGCCGTTCGCCTCACAGGCCGAGGGCCTCAACTACAGCTACGTGGAGGCCGGCTACCTCAACACTGACCTCGACGAGTTCAGCGAGACCGTCGGCGGCTGGGCCCTCAAGGCGGGGTTTGAGATCACCGACAACATCTTCGTCTACGGCCGTTATGCGGACCAGAAGGCCAACATCAGGGGCGGCGAGGAAATCAAGTTCCAGCCGTGGGACCTCGGCATCGGCTACGCGTGGCCGCTCGCCGAACAGACCGACATCTACGGGACGGTGGGCTACGCCAGCATCGACCTCGACGTACCGCGCTCCATCGACTTCCCCAACACGTCGGACGACGGCTACACGCTCGGCGCCGGCATCCGCACCCGCCTCGCCGACCAGTTCGAGGTCGAGGGCACGGCGCGCTACGCGAACCTGTCGGACTACGGCGACGAATTCGACTTCGGCATCTTCGGGCGCTGGTACGTGATCGAGCGGCTCGCGCTCGGCGTCGGCTACAACGCCGGCGACGAGACCAGCACGTTCAGCGGCAGCGTCCGCTGGGAGTTCTGACGCCGATCGCCGCACGTACGCGACGGTGGAGGCCCGGGGCGCAGGTCGCGCCCCGGGCGTCATCAGGTCTCGTGCCAGATGATCGCGCGGCGCTCGACGACCCAGCGCTCGTAGTACTGCGCGTAGACGTCCTCCACGCGGTTGCGCCGCACCTTGAAGGTGGGCGTGATGAGCCCGCTCTCGACCGTCCACGGCTGGCTCACGACCACCAGGCAGTCGAGGCGCTCGTGCGGGTCGAGCAGCGCGTTCACCGATTCCATGTGCGCCGCGAGCGACTGCTCGATCTCGGCGCGCGCAGCGGCATCGACCGCACGCTTCGCCGCCTCTAGGTTGAGCATCACGATGCCGAGAGGCTGGCCCAGGTTGGCGCCGGTGACACAGCACGCCTCCACCGCGGTGTGCATGACGAGCTTGTCCTCGATCGGCGCGGGCGTGACGTACTTCCCCTTGCTGGTCTTGAAGAGGTCCTTCACGCGCCCGCTGATCCTGAGGCCGCCTTCCGCGTCGAGCACGCCCTTGTCGCCGGTGCGCAGCCAGCCGTCCGGCGTCATCGCGTCGCGCGTCTGCTCGGGTGCCTTGTAGTAGCCGAGCATCGTGCCCGGGCTGCGCACCTGGATCTCCTGCGTCGCAGGATCGATGCGGCTCTCGACGCCATCGTACGGGTAGCCGACCGTTCCCGGCCGCTGCTTGCCGGGCACCGTCGCGTGGGACACGCCGCAGTTCTCGGTCATGCCGTAGACCTCGACGACCTCGAGGCCGAGTCGCGCGTACCAGCGCAGCAGCTCGGGCGGCATCGGCGCGGCGCCACCCGCGGCGACCTCGCACGCTTCGAGGCCGAGCCCCGCGAGCACCTTGCGGCGCACCATGCCGCCCACGATGGGAATGCGCAGCAGGCGGTCGAGTTTCTGTGCCGGCATCTTCGCGAGCACGCCCTGCTGGAACTTGACCCAAAGCCGTGGCACGGAGAAGAAGATCGTCGGCCGGGCGCGCCGAAGGTCCGCGACGAACGTCTCGAGGCTTTCTGCGAAGTACACGTGCATGCCGGAAGCCAGCACGCCGTGCTCGACGAGCGTGCGCTCGGCGACGTGCGACAGCGGCAGGTAGCTCAGGATGCGGGAGTTCGTGTCGAAGCGCAGGCGCTTCAGGACGGCGTCGATCGACCAGGCGAAGGTCGCGAAGCTGTGCATCACGCCCTTCGGCACGCCGGTCGTGCCGGACGTGTACATGATCGTCGCGAGCTCGTCGCCGCGCCGCACGGGGCTGCCCTCGATCGGCGCGGTGCGGGCCACGATGTCCTCCCACTGCTCGCCCTCCGCCGCCGCGGAGAGCGGCAGGCGGACGATCGGCAGGCCGCCGGGCACGCCGGGCTGCATTTCGTGCCATGCGTCGAGCTTGCCGACGAAGACGAGGCGAGCCTCGCTGTGCTCGAGGATCTGGCGCACGGTGCCGGCGGCGAGCGTCGGGTAGAGCGGCACCGACACGTAGCCCGCCATCCAGATGGCGAGGTCGGCGATGATCCAGTGCGCCGAGTTCTTGCCGAGGATCGCTATGCGCGAGCCGGGCTCCCAGCCCCGCTCCGCGAGGTGGCGCGCCATGCGGCGGGCCTGGTCCGCGACCTCGCGCCACGTGAGATCCTGCACTGCGCCGCCCCCGATGGGCTGCGTGAAGACGACACGGTCCGGTGCCGTCGATTCCCAGCGATACAGGCGCTCGAGTGCGAGCGCGTCGGCAGCCACGGCCATCGCGAGTTCCCCCTGCGTGATGCTTGTCCGATCCAGTGCACCTGATTACGGTGCACCGGTCCGCGCGTCAAGACCCGGGGCCGGCCGGGAGCCGCTTCAGGCCGCCCGCCCGGCGACGTCGTAGCCGAGGTTGGGCGCGAGCCAGCGTTCCGTCTCCGCAACCGTGAGCCCCTTGCGTCGCGCGTAGTCCTCGACCTGGTCGGCGTCGATGCGCCCGACCTGGAAATACCGCGCCTCGGGATGCGAGAAGTACCACCCGCTCACGGCAGCGGTCGGCGTCATCGCGTAGCTTTCCGTCAGGCGCATGCCCGCATTGCGTTCGACGTCGAGCAGCTCCCAGATCGTCGCCTTCTCGGTGTGGTCCGGGCAGGCGGGGTAACCGGGCGCCGGCCGGATGCCACGGTACTCCTCCCGCACCAACTGCTCGTTCGTGCAGCGCTCCTCGGGCGCGTATCCCCAGAACTCGCGCCGCACCCGCTCGTGCATGCGCTCGGCCAGCGCCTCCGCGAGGCGGTCGGCAAGTGCCTTCACCATGATGGCCCCGTAGTCGTCGTGCCGCGCCTCGTACTCCCGCACCTTCTCGTCGAGGCCGAGGCCGGTCGTGACGGCGAAGGCGCCGATCCAGTCGGGCACGCCGGACTCGCGCGGCGCGACGAAGTCGGCGAGCGCGTAGTGCGGCTGGCCGGTGGGCTTTGGCTTCTGCTGGCGCAGGTGGTGCAGGCGGTGCAGCACGGTCGCGCGCGATTCGTCGGCGTAGACCTCCACGTCGTCGCCGACCGAGTTCGCGGGGAACAGGCCGATCACCGCGCTCGCGCGCGCCCATCGCCCGCCGATCATCTGCTTCAGCACGCGGCGTGCGTCCGCGTACAGGTTGCTCGCCGCCTCGCCGACGACGGGGTCGGTGAGCACGTCCGGGAACCGGCCGGCGAACTCCCAAGCGTTGAAGAACGGCATCCAGTCGATGTACCGCACGAGCTCCTCGAGCGGTACGTCCTCGAAGCGCCGGACGCCCGAGAGCCGCGGCACCGGCGGGCGGTAGGCCGACCAGTCGCAGCGGAACCGGTTCGCGCGCGCCTCGGCCAGCGTGAACGCGGGCGCCTTCGCCTTGCGGCCCTTGTGCTGCTCGCGCTTCTCCGCGTGGTCCGCCTTGAGGCGGCGCGTCGTTTCGGCGCGGTTCTCGGCCGTCACCAGCGACTGGCACACGCCGACCGCGCGCGAGGCGTCCTTGACGTAGGCCACCGCTCCTTCGTACTCGGGATCGATCTTGACGGCGGTGTGCGCGGGCGAGGTCGTCGCGCCGCCGATCAGGAGCGGCACCCTGTAGCCCTGGCGCTGCATCTCGCGCGCGACGTGCACCATCTCGTCGAGCGACGGCGTGATGAGGCCCGAGAGACCGATCATGTCGGCCTTCTCGCGCGCCGCGGTCTCGAGGATGCGCGCGGCCGGCACCATGACGCCGAGGTCGATCACCTCGAAGTTGTTGCACTGGAGCACGACGCCCACGATGTTCTTGCCGATGTCGTGCACGTCGCCCTTGACGGTCGCGAGCACGATCT
>RPQJ01000100.1 GCA_003819815.1 Lysobacterales bacterium | reverse complement strand
GCGATCACGGGCACCAACGGCAAGAGCACGGTCACCGCGCTGCTCGCCGAGCTCGCGAATGCCGCGGGCCGCACGGCCGTCGCCGGTGGCAACCTCGGCGAGCCGGCGCTCGACCTGCTCGAGCGGCCGGTGCCCGGGCTCTACGTGCTCGAGCTCTCGAGCTTCCAGCTCGAGACGACATACAGCCTCGAGCCCGTCGCCGCGACCGTGCTCAACGTGACGCCCGATCACCTCGACCGCTACGACTCGCTCGACGACTACGCCGCCGCCAAGGCACGGATCTACTCGGGCGCGGCCACGGCGATCGTGAACGCGGACGACGCCCGCGTGAGCGCGATGCCGGTCGCCGGCCAGCGCGTGCTGTCGTTCAGTCTGCGCGATGCGGATGCCGACTACGTGCTGCTGCGCGAGCCCGAGGCCGTGCTGGCCTGCCGCGGCGAGCCGCTGCTCCCGGTCCGCGCCATGCGGCTGCAGGGCGAGCACAACGCCGCGAACGCGCTCGCCGCACTCGCGATGTGCGAGGCGCTCGGCCTGCCGCGCGCGCCGGTGCTCGAGGCGCTCGCCGCGTTCGGCGGCCTGCCGCACCGCGCGCAGTGGGTCGCCGAGGTCGACGGCGTGCGCTACGTGAACGACTCCAAGGGCACCAACGTCGGCGCGACGGTGGCCGCGGTCGAGGGCATGGACGGTCCGCTCGTGCTGATCGCGGGCGGCGACGGCAAGCAGCAGGACTTCTCGGGGCTGCGCGAGGCCTTCCGCGCCAAGGTGCGCCACGTCGTGCTGATCGGCCGCGATGCACCGCAGCTCGCCGAGACGCTCGAAGGCGTGTGCGCGACGGAGCGGGCCGCCGACATGCGCGCGGCGGTGGCGGCCGCGCGGGCCGCCGCGCGTCCCGGCGAGACCGTGCTGCTCTCGCCCGCGTGCGCCAGCCTCGACATGTTCCGTGACTACACGCACCGCGGGGACGAGTTCGCCGCCGCGGTGAGGAGCCTTGCCGGATGACCGCCGCGACCCTGTCCTACGCACGCTCGACCGGTCGTCCGCGCCGGCTCACGCTCGACGGCTGGGTGATCGGCCCCGTTGCGGCGCTGCTGCTGATCGGCCTCGTGATGGTCGCCTCGGCGTCGATCGGCGTGTCCGACCGCGCGCTCGGCGAGCCGTTCTACTACTTCCAGCGCCAGCTCGTGTTCGTGCTGATCGGCCTCGCTGCTGCGGCCGTCACCGTCACGATCCCCACGGAGATCTGGGAGAAGTCCTCGATCGTGCTGCTCGCTGGCGCGTTCGTGCTGCTCGCGCTCGTCCTGATCCCGGGCGTCGGCTACGAAGTGAACGGCAGCCGGCGCTGGATACGGCTCGGCTTCATGAACTTCCAGGTCTCCGAAGTCGCGCGCGTCATGCTGCTCACGTACGTCGCGAGCTACGCGGTGCGCCGCGCGGACGAGCTGACCACCGACTTCAGGGCATTCATGGTGCCGATCGCGGTGCTCGGCGCCGCGGCGGTGCTGCTGCTGCTCGAGCCCGACTTCGGCGCGGCGACGGTGCTGCTCGCGACCGGCCTCGCGGTGCTGTTCCTCGCCGGCGCGCGCATCACGCACCTGCTGGTGCCGGTCGTCGTGGGCGCAGCCGGGCTCGCCGTGCTCGCGTTCACCTCGGCGTACCGGCTGCGACGCCTCGTCGCGTTCCGCAATCCCTGGGAAGACCCGTTCGACAGCGGCTTCCAGCTCGTGCAGTCGCTGATCGCGATCGGCCGTGGCGAGTGGCTCGGCGTCGGGCTCGGCTCGAGCGTCCAGAAGCTCTTCTACCTGCCCGAAGCCCACACGGACTTCGTGTTCGCCGTGCTCGCGGAGGAGTTCGGGTTCCTCGGTGTCGTGATCGTGCTCGGCCTCGTCGCCGTGCTGGTCGGCCGTGCGCTCGTGATCGCGCGCAACGCGGCCCACGCGGGGCTCACCTTCCAGTCCTACGTCGCGGCCTCGATCGGCATCTGGTTCGGGCTGCAGGCGTTCGTGAACGTCGGCGTCAACATGGGGCTGCTGCCCACGAAGGGCCTGACGCTGCCGCTGCTCTCGTACGGCGGCAGCAGCATGCTCGTCACGCTCGCGTGGCTGGGCGTGCTGCTGCGCGTGAACCACGAAACGCGCATGACCGGCCGCTCGGCGGTCTCGCGGGAGGCGCGCAGGTCATGACGCGGCCCGTCGCGCTGATCATGGCGGGTGGCACGGGAGGACACGTCTTCCCGGCGCTCGCGACCGCGCGCGTGCTGGCGCGGCGCGGCTACGGGATCGTGTGGCTCGGCACGCAGCGCGGGATCGAGGCGCGACTGGTGCCCGCCGAGGGCATACCGGTCGAGTGGCTCAGCGTGAGCGGACTGCGCGGCAAGGGCCTCGCGACGCTCGCCGCCGCACCGTTCCGGCTCGTGATCGCGCTGCTGCAGGCCATCAAGGCGGTCCGCAAGCATCGCCCGAGCGTCGTCCTCGGCGCGGGCGGATTCGCTTCGGGGCCCGGCGGCGTGGCGGCGTGGCTGCTTCGCCGGCCGCTCGTCGTGCACGAACAGAATGCGGTCGCCGGCCTGACGAACCGCCTGCTCGCGCGGCTCGCCGATCGCGTGCTGGAGGGTTTCCCCGGCAGCTTCGGCCGCCGCGTGAAAGCCGAGCGCGTCGGCAACCCGGTGCGGCCCGAGATCGCGGCGGTGCCGCCGCCCGACCGGCGTTATGCGGCACGGTCAGGACGCGCGCGGCTGCTCGTCTTCGGCGGCAGCCAGGGATCCGCGCGACTGAACGCAGTCGTGCCCGCCGCGCTCGCGGAGCTGCCCGTCGACCTGCGGCCCGAGGTGCTGCACCAGACGGGCGCGCGCGGTCTCGAGGAGACCGTGCAGGCCTATCGCTCGCGCGGCATCGAGGCGGACGTGCGCGCATTCATCGACGACATGGCCGGCGCCTACGGCTGGGCGGACCTCGCCGTGTGCCGCTCCGGCGCGCTCACCGTCGCCGAACTCGCGGCCGCCGGCGTGCCCGCGGTGCTCGTGCCTTTCCCGGCCGCGGTCGACGACCACCAGACCCGCAACGCGGAGTACGTCGTGCGGGCCGGTGCGGCGAAGCTGATGCCGGAGTCGAGGCTCACGCCCGTCTCGCTCGCGGCGCTGCTGCGCGAGCTGCTCGATGCGGGACGGCCACGCTTCGCCGAGATGGCCGCCGCCGCGCGGCGCACCGCCATCACGGACGCGGACGAACGGCTCGCGGACGCCTGCGTCGCCGCGGCAGGAGGCGCGCGATGAAGGACCGCATGCGCCGCATCCACTCGATCCACTTCGTCGGCATCGGCGGCAGCGGCATGAGCGGCATCGCCGAGGTGCTGCTGAACCTCGGCTACGAGGTCCAGGGCAGCGACCTGAAGCCGAGCGGCGTCACCGCGCGGCTCGAGTCGCTCGGCGCGAAGGTGATGCTCGGGCACCGCGCGGGGAACGTCGACGGCGCGGACGTGGTCGTGGTGTCGAGCGCGATCAACGAGTCGAACCCGGAAGTGGCCCGGGCGCTCGCTGCGCGCATCCCGGTCGTGAAGCGCGCAGAGATGCTCGGCGAGCTGATGCGCTTCCGCTACTCCATCGCGGTCGCCGGCACGCACGGCAAGACGACGACGACGAGCCTCGTCGCGAGCGTGCTCGCCGAGGGCGGCGAGGACCCGACGTTCGTGATCGGCGGGCGCCTCAAGAGCGCCGCGACCAATGCCCGGCTCGGCGCGGGCCGCTACCTGGTCGCCGAGGCCGACGAGAGCGACGCGTCGTTCATGCACCTGCAGCCGGTGATCGCGATCGTCACGAACGTCGACGCGGACCACCTCGGCACGCACGGCGGCGACTTCGAGAAGCTGAAGGCGAGCTTCGTCGAGTTCCTCCACAATCTGCCGTTCTACGGCCTCGCCGTGATCTGCGCCGACGACCGCGAGGCCGCGGCGCTGGTTCCGCAGGTGGCGCGGCCCTACGTCACCTACGGTTACGGCGAGGGCGTCGACGTCCGCGCCGTGAACGTCGATCGTCGCGGCGCCCAGTCGGTGTTCGACGTGCTGCGCCGGGGCCACGAAGGCGCGCCGCTCAGGATCGTGCTCAACCTGCCGGGCCGGCACAACGTGCTGAACGCGCTCGCGGCGATCGCCGTGGCGACGGAGCTCGAGATCGACGACGCCGCGATCCAGCGCGCGCTCGCGGGATTCCAGGGCATCGACCGGCGGCTGCAGGTGCTCGGCGACGTCGACGCGGCGTTCGGTCGCGCGACGGTCGTCGACGACTACGGCCACCACCCGACCGAGATCGCCGCGACGCTCGACGCCGCGCGGCAGGCGTGGCCGGGGCGGCGCATCGTGCTCGTGTTCGAGCCGCACCGCTACACGCGCACGCGCGACCTGCTCGACGAGTTCGCGCAGGTGCTGTCGACCGCCGACGCGCTCGTGGTCGCCGAGGTGTATCCCGCCGGCGAGACGCCGATACCGGGCGCCGACGGCAAGTCGCTGTGCCGCGCGATCCGCTCGCGCGGGCTCGTCGAGCCCGTGCTGCTCAAGTCGCTCGATGAGCTGCCCGCCGTGCTCGCAGGCGTCGGCCGCGACGGCGACGTGGTGCTGCTGATGGGCGCGGGCACGATCGGTGCGGCCGCTCACGACCTGCCCGCGGCGCTCGAGGCCCGGGCGACCGCTGGAGGTGTGGCATGACGCGCACGGCAACCCAGGTCACGGATCCCCGGGAGTTCGGGCGTGTCGCCGTGCTGATGGGCGGCACGTCGGCCGAGCGCGAGGTCTCGCTCGACTCCGGCCGCAACGTGCTCGAGGCGCTGCTGCGCCGTGGCGTCGACGCGACCGCCGTCGACGGCATCCCCGAGCTCGTGCGCGCGCTCACGGGCGCCGGTGGTCCGCGCTACGACCGCGTCTTCAACATCCTGCACGGCAACCGCGGCGGCGGCGAGGACGGCGTGTTGCAGGGCCTGCTCGACGCGCTCGGCGTGCCGTACACGGGGTCGGGCGTGCTCGGCTCCGCGCTCTCGATGGACAAGATCCGCACGAAGCAGGTGTGGCTGTCGCTCGGGCTGCCGACGCCCGCCTACGCGAGCCTCGGCCGCGGCGAGGACGTCATCGCCGCCGCGCGCAAGATCGGCCTGCCCGTGATCGTGAAGCCGGCCTGCGAAGGCTCGAGCGTCGGCGTGAGCCGCTGCTTCAAGGACGCGGACCTCGCGGCCGCCGTCGAGCTTGCCGCCCGGTACGAGGGGGCGCTGCTCGTCGAGCAGCTGATCGAAGGAGACGAGTTCACCGTCGGCGTGCTCGGCACCGAGGCGCTGCCGTCGATCCGCATCGTGCCGGCGGGCGAGTATTACGACTACCACGCCAAGTACGTCGCGGAGGACACGCAGTACCTCTGCCCCGGCGCGAGCGGCGCGACCGAGCAGGAGCTCGGCAGCCTCGCGCTCGCGGCGTTCTTCGCGGCGGGCTGCGCCGGCTGGGGCCGCGTCGACTTCATGCGCGACCGCTCGGGACGCCTCTGGCTGCTCGAGGTGAACACCGCGCCCGGCATGACGAGCCACTCGCTCGTGCCGAAGGCGGCCCGGCAGCGCGGCATGGAGTTCGACGAGCTCGTCTGGCGCGTCCTCGAGACGAGCCTGCCGGCACGCGAGGGGCGCCGATGAACCTGCTGCCCTGGAAGAAGCGCAACCGCGTGCGGCCCAAGGCCGACGAGCCGTCGTGGCACGAGCGGGTCGACTGGCGGGCCATCGCGCGCGCGCTCGGCGTCGTCGCCGCGTGCGCCGTGCTCGCGTGGACGCTCGTGCTGGTGCTCGACCGGCCGGTGCGCCGCGTGCAGGTCGAGGGCACGTTCCAGCGGGTCTCGCCGCCCGAGATCGAGGCGGCCGTCGTCGAAGTCGTGCAGGGCGGTCTCGCCTCGGTCGACCTGGAGCAGGTGCGCAAGCGCGTCGAGCGCATCGACTGGGTGGATCGCGCGGTCGTGCAGCGCCGCTGGCCGGACGCCCTGAAGCTCGTGGTGACCGAGGAGGTCGCCGCCGCACGCTGGAACGAGAGCGGGCTCCTGAACGCGCGCGGCGAACTCTTCATCCGCAACGCGCGCTACGTGCCGCCCGAGCTGCCGTTGCTCGAGGGGCCGGAGGGCAGCGAGGGCGTCGTCGCGCAGCTGTACCTCGAGTCGCAGGGCCGGCTGCTCGAGGCCGGCGTGCGCCTCACGGGCGTGCGGCTCGACGCGCGCGGCGCGTGGGAGCTGGCGCTCGGCAACGGCGTGCGCGTGCGGCTGGGCCGCCTCGACGTCACCGACCGACTCGACCGATTCATCAACCTCGCCGGTCCGCTCGTCGCGAAGCGCTCCGCCGAGATCGTCTACGTCGACATGCGCTACACCAATGGATTCAGCGTCGGCTGGAATCCCCGGCCCGCCGTCGCCGTCGCCCCGCAGGAGGACGCGACCCCTGATGCCTAGAAAGCCTGAACGCAATCTCATCGTCGGACTCGACATCGGCACCTCGAAGGTCGTCGCGATCGTCGGCGAGCTCGGCCCGGACGGCACGATCGAAGTGGTCGGCGTCGGGTCCCATCCCTCGCGCGGCCTGAAGCGCGGCGTCGTCGTCAACATCGACTCGACGGTGCAGTCGATCCAGCGCGCGGTCGAGGAGGCCGAGCTGATGGCCGGCTGCGAGATCCACTCGGTCTTCGCCGGAATCGCGGGCAGCCACGTCCGCAGCCTGAACTCCCACGGCATCGTGGCGATCCGCGACAAGGAGGTCACGCCGGGCGACGTCGACCGCGTGATCGACGCCGCGCGTGCCGTGGCGATCCCGGCCGACCAGAAGATCCTGCACATCCTCCCGCAGGAGTTCGTGATCGATTCGCAGGAAGGCATCCGCGAGCCGATCGGCATGTCCGGCGTCCGGCTCGAGGCGAAGGTGCACATCGTCACCGGCGCGGACAGTGCGGCGCAGAACATCGTCAAGTGCGTGCAGCGCTGCGGCCTGCAGGTCGAGGACATCGTGCTCGAGCAGCTCGCCTCGAGCTACGCCGTGCTCGCCGACGACGAGAAGGAACTCGGCGTCTGCCTCGTCGACATCGGCGGCGGCACGACCGACATCGCGGTGTTCTCGGGCGGTGCGATCCGGCACACCGCCGTGATCCCGATCGCGGGCGACCAGGTCACGAACGACATCGCGCTCAGCCTGCGGACGCCGACGCACCACGCCGAGGACCTGAAGATCAAGTACGCGTGCGCGCTGTCGCAGCTCGCGAACCCCGACGAGACGATCGAGGTGCCGAGCGTCGGCGACCGGCCGGCCCGCCGGCTCGCGCGCCAGACGCTCGCGGAGGTCGTCGAGCCGCGCTACGAGGAGATCCTCGCGCTCGTGCGGGAGGAACTGCGCCGCTCGGGCTTCGACGAACTGATCGCGGCGGGCGTCGTGATCACGGGCGGCAGCGCGAAGATGGAAGGCGTCATCGAGCTCGCCGAGGAGATCTTCCATGCGCCGGTGCGGCTCGGGCTGCCGCAAGGCGTGAGCGGCCTCGGCGACGTCGTCCGCAATCCCATCCACTCGACCGGCGTCGGGCTGCTGCTGTTCGGCCGCGAGAACTACGTGCGGCGCGGACGCGTCGCGCCCGTGGCGAACGGCATGCGGAGCGTCGTGGACAGGATGCGGGCGTGGTTCCAGGGGAATTTCTAGGGGGCAGGGAATAGGGGGTAGGGAAGAAGGGGACAGGGGACAGGGCAGAGGGAGAGGGCAGCGGCGGTACGGGTTTCTTTTTGCCGGCGGCGCGCATGGAAATGGGGCGATGGGCTCCTCCGGTGCGACGACGGCGCGGGTTCAATCCACTTCACATCATCGGAGCGGCACACAATGTTCGTACTGGCAGACACGGAGAATCAGGGGGCCATCATCAAGGTCGTCGGCGTCGGCGGCGGTGGTGGCAACGCGGTCGCGCACATGGTCACCTCGGGCATCGAGGGGGTCGACTTCATCTGCATCAACACCGACGCGCAGGCGCTCAAGCACTCGAAGGTCAAGACGAGCCTGCAGATCGGTTCGAACATCACCAAGGGCCTCGGCGCGGGCGCCGACCCGGAAGTCGGCCGGCAGGCCGCGATGGAGGATCGTGACCGCATCGTCGAGCTCGTCGACGGCTCGGACATGATCTTCATCACGGCCGGCATGGGCGGCGGCACGGGCACGGGCGCCGCGCCGGTCGTGGCCCAGGTGGCGAAGGAGCTCGGCATCCTGACGGTGGCCGTCGTCACGAAGCCCTTCGAGATGGAAGGCAACAAGCGCCACGCGCTCGCGGACCAGGGCATCGGCGAGCTCGGCAAGTACGTCGACTCGCTCATCACGATCCCGAACCAGAAGCTCCTCACGGTGCTCGGCGGCGACACGACGCTCCTCGACGCCTTCCGCTCCGCGAACCAGGTGCTGCAGGGCGCCGTGCAGGGCATCGCCGAGCTGATCACGCGGCCGGGCCTCATCAACGTCGACTTCGCCGACGTGCGCACCGTGATGGCCGAGACCGGCATGGCGATGATGGGCTCGGGCGCCGCGACCGGCGAGAACCGCGCCCGCGCCGCCGCCGAGGCCGCGATCTCGAGCCCGCTGCTCGAGGACGTGAACCTCTCGGGCGCGCACGGCCTGCTGATCAACGTGACGGCCGGCATGGACCTCCGCACCAGCGAGTTCCACGTCGTCGGCGACACGATCAAGCAGTACGCGTCCGAGGACGCGACGGTCGTCGTGGGCTACGTGATCGATCCGGAGATGACGGACCAGATCCGCGTGACGGTCGTGGCGACGGGCATCGGTCGCCCGGCCGCGGTCCGCGGCATGCCGGTCACCTCGCAGCCGAAGGTCGAGGTGGTGGCCGGTGGCCGCGCGCCGCGCCGTCCGCTCGACAACAACTACGCGGATCTCGATACCCCGGCGGCGTTCCGTCGGCGGCAGCGTGCGGTCGGCGACGACTTCCGCGCCGACGGCGACGACTCGTACCTCGACATCCCGGCGTTCCTGCGCCGCCAGGCGGACTGACCGACGGGTGTGGCCTCAAGGCGGCGGACCCGGGCTCGCGAGGCCCGGGCCCGCCGGTGGGGTCGGGTGCCAGAAAGTCATTCGATTCAATGACTTAGGATCCGATAAATAAATCTGGTACCATTTCCGGCTGCCATGCTCAAGCAACGCACGCTCAAGAACTCGATCCGCGCCACCGGCGTGGGCCTGCACACCGGCAAGAAGGTGCTGATGGTGCTGCGGCCGGCACCCGCGGACACGGGCATCGTGTTCCAGCGGACCGACCTCGACGAGCCCGTCGACATCCCGGCGCGTGCGGGGAACGTCACCGAGACGACGCTCGGCACGACGCTCACCGTGGGCGAGGCGCGGGTCTCGACCGTCGAGCACCTGATGTCGGCGCTCGCGGGCCTCGGCATCGACAATCTCTACGTCGAGCTGAGCGCGGGCGAAGTGCCGATCATGGACGGCAGCGCGGGACCGTTCGTGTTCCTGCTGCAGTCGGCCGGCATCGAGGAGCAGAACGCGCCGAAGAGGTTCGTGCGCATCAAGAAGAGCGTCAAGGTCGAGGACGGCGACAAGTGGGCGCGGTTCGACCCTTACGACGGCTTCAAGGTGAACTTTGAAATCGAGTTCGACCATCCGGTGTTCAAGCGCCGCTCGCAGGTCGCCTCGATGGACTTCTCGACCACGACGTTCCTGCGCGAAGTGAGCCGGGCGCGCACGTTCGGCTTCATGCGCGACCTCGAGTACATGCGCTCGCGCAACCTCGCGCTCGGCGGCAACCTCGACAACGCGATCGTCCTCGACGACTACCGCGTCCTGAACGAGGACGGCCTCCGTTACGAGGACGAGTTCGTCAAGCACAAGATCCTCGACGCGATCGGCGACCTCTACCTGCTCGGCCACAGCCTGATCGGCGAGTTCAGCGGCTACAAGTCGGGCCACGGCCTGAACAACCGCCTGCTGCGCACGCTGGTGGCCGACGCCTCGGCCTGGGAAGAAGTGACGTTCGAGACGCTGCAGGACGCGCCGATTTCCTACGTGGCTGCCGCCGCGGCAACCGCCTAGCCGTAGCGTCCCACCCGCACGCGGACCTTGCCCGCGACCGGTTCTCCGCGTCCGGCGAGCGCTTCCTGCAGCCGCGGGCCCGCATAGCGCACGCGCGCCGACCAGGCCGCGGAATCCACGATGACCACCAGGTCCTCGCCGCGTCGCACGGCTGCGACGACGTGAGGGCGCACGAGCTCGGGCAGCGCGCTGCGCACGACGTCCGCAAGCGCCGTCGTTTCCGCGGCACGACGCGCCAGCGCTTCGAGCGCAGAACCGGATCCCGAAAACAGGGGCTTGAGAGGGTCGGACATTGTCAATTGATGATTTATAAAGGCGACTACTCGATTGCCAGCCGCAGCCCGTTCCGGCATAGTCTGCCGCCTTGCCATTGGACGGGTCCACCTCCCGGCCGCCAGGTTCGTTCCTGGCACCGGTTCCGGGAAGCGCGCTTCCCCCTGCCGACACGTCCGGCTTGATGTGTGACGCAGCTCCGCTCCACCCGGGGGCGCCTGCGCGCAAGCTCGACGGTCGCGAAGAGGGTCAGCGCCGCAATGAATCTGCAATTTACGTCGCGCCGGACCGGCCGCGTCCGCGAAATCGATCTCGCACAGCCTCGCACGGCACTCGCATTCGCCGCCGGCGCGCTGCTGCTCACGGGCATCGTGTTCACGGCGGGCCTGCAGTTCGGCCGCTTCGTCGCCGGCTCGCTCGACCGCGTGGCACTCGCCCGCGAGCTCGACCAGCAACGCCTCGACCTGAATGCCGTCCGCGGCCAGATGCAGGGCACCGTCGACGCGCTCGCCGAGCGTGTCGGCAAGTTGAACGCCCACCTGATCCGCCTCGATGCGCTCGGCCGCCGCGTGACCGACCTCGCCGGCCTCGACCGCGGCGAATTCAATTTCGACGATCCGCCGCCGGTCGGCGGCCCCGAAGGCGTGCCCTTCGACGGCGGCTCCGCGATGGTGCCGGAGCTCACCGCCGCGCTCGACACGCTCGAGGCCCAGCTCGAGAACCGCCAGCAGCAGCTCGTGGTGCTCGAGAGCCTGATGTCGTCGCGCAGCCTCGGCGAGCGCATCATCCCGGGCGGCTGGCCGATCGTCGGCGGCTGGATTTCCTCGCACTTCGGCCATCGCTCGGACCCGTTCACCGGCCGGGGCGCCTTCCACTCGGGCGTCGATTTCGCCGCCCCGCCGGGCAGCAAGGTGATCTCGACCGGTCCCGGGCTCGTGACGTACTCGGGCTACAAGGACGGCTACGGCTACGTGGTCGAGATCACGCACCCGACCGGCTATGTCACCCGCTACGGCCACAATTCCCGCAACCTCGTGCGCGAGGGCCGGACGGTGCAGAAGGGCGAGGCGATCGCGATCATCGGCAGCACGGGCCGCTCGACCGGCACGCACGTGCACTTCGAGGTCGAGCGCGACGGCAACAAGGTCAACCCGATGCGGTACCTGCAGTCGCCCTGAGGACGACCGAGGGGGCAGGGGATCGTGCACAGGGGGTAGTCGGAGGGTGAACCTTCCGACGGCGGGGTTGTCTCCCTGATCACGTCCATGCGCGACCACCAGGTCCGCGCTTCCGACGCCCCTATTCACTACCCCCGACCCCCTCTTCCTGTAAAATTGGCGGCTTTCCCCGCCCCACGCCTACCCGGAGCCCCCGTGGCCAATTGGCTCGCTCGCATCTTTGGCAGTCGCAACCAGCGGCTGATCGGCCAGTACTCAGGCATCGTCCGGAAGATCAACTCGCTCGAGGCGGAGCTGCAGGCGCTGTCGGATGCCGACCTCGCCGCGAAGACGGTCCATTTCCGCGAGCAGCTCGCGGCGGGACGGACGGTCGACGACGTCCTGCCCGAGGCGTTCGCGGTGGTGCGCGAGGCCTCGCGCCGCACGCTGGGCTTGCGGCACTTCGACGTGCAGTTGATCGGCGGCATGGTGCTGCACCTCGGCAAGATCTCCGAGATGCGCACGGGCGAGGGCAAGACGCTGGTCGCGACGTTGTCCGCCTACGTGAACGCGCTGCCGGCGAAGGGCACGCACATCGTCACGGTCAACGAATACCTGGCGAGCCGCGACGCGGAGTGGATGGGCCCCATCTTCCGCTTCCTCGGCCTCTCGGTCGGCGTCGTCAAGGCGGGCCAGACGGCGGACGAAAAGCGTGCCGCCTATGCCGCCGACATCACCTACGGCACGAACAACGAGTTCGGCTTCGATTACCTGCGCGACAACCTCGCGTTCCGCCTCGAAGACCGCATGCAGCGCGGGCTCGCCTACGCGATCGTCGACGAAGTCGACTCGATCCTGATCGACGAGGCGCGCACGCCGCTGATCATTTCCGGCCCGGCCTACGACGACGTCCGCAAGTATTCGGAGGCCGACCGGATCGCCCGGATCTTGAAACGCGACCTCCACTTCGTGGTCAACGAGAAAGACCACACGGCCCACATG
>RPQJ01000099.1 GCA_003819815.1 Lysobacterales bacterium | reverse complement strand
CGCCGCAGGACGCCGACCAGCTGCTCTACTACCGCGAGGACAAGAAGGGCCAGATCCTCGAGGAAGGGATCAACGAGGGCGGAGCGATGTGCAGCTGGATCGCGGCCGGCACCTCGTACGCGAACCACGGCGTGAGCATGATCCCGTTCTACATCTTCTACTCGATGTTCGGGTTCCAGCGCGTCGGCGACTTCATCTGGGCCGCGGGCGACATGCAGGCGCGCGGCTTCCTCGTGGGTGGCACGGCCGGCCGCACGACGCTCGCGGGCGAGGGCCTGCAGCACCAGGACGGCCACAGCCAGCTCGTCGCGACCACGATCCCGAACTGCGTCGCCTACGACCCGACGTACGCGTACGAGCTCGCCGTGATCGTCCAGGACGGGCTGCGCCGCATGTACGCCGAGCAGGAGAACGTCTTCTACTACGTCACGTGCATGAACGAGAACTACGCGCACCCTGCGCTGCCGGAGGGCGCCGAGGCCGGCATCCTGAAGGGCGGCTACCTGCTCCGCAGCGGTCCGCGCGGCAAGGTGCGCGTGAACCTCCTCGGCTCGGGCACGATCCTCCGCGAGGTGCTCGCCGCCGCCGACCTGCTCGAGCAGGAGTTCGGCGTGCCGGCCGACGTCTTCAGCGTGCCGAGCTTCTCGGAGCTGCGCCGCGAGGCGCTCGACGCCGACCGCTGGAACCTGCTGCACCCCGGCGAGCCGCCACGCGTGCCCTACGTGCAGCAGCTGCTCGAGGGGCACGCGGGCCCGTTCGTCGCGGCCACCGACTACATCCGCACGGTGCCAGACCAGGTCCGCCAGTGGGTGCCGGGCCGCTACCACGTGCTGGGGACCGACGGCTACGGCCGCAGCGACTCGCGCGCGGCCCTCCGGGGCTTCTTCGAGGTCGACCGCCGCTACGTCGCGCTCGCCGCGCTCAAGGCGCTCGCGGACGAGGGCATGCTCGATCTCGCCACGGTGTCGAACGCGATCCGGCGCTTCGGGCTCGACCCCGAGAAGCCGAATCCGGTCACCGTCTGAGCGGGCCGGGCCATGGCGAACCTCACCGAAGTGCGCGTCCCCGACATCGGGGACTACAAGGACGTCGAGATCATCGAAGTGGCCGTGCAGCCGGGCGACCACGTCGCCACGGACGCCACGCTGATCACGCTCGAGACCGAGAAGGCGACGATGGACGTGCCGTCGACCGTCGCGGGCGTCGTGCGCGAGCTCAAGGTGCAGCGAGGCGGGCGCGTCTCGAAGGGCGACGTCATCGCGCTCGTCGAGCCGGAGACCGTCGGCGAGGCGATCGCGGCGGCAGCTCCGGTCAAGGGAACGGAGGAGGCGATCCTCCCGGCGATCCAGTCACTGCAGCCTGCGGCTGCTCCTGCGCAGCCTGCGCCGAAGCCGGCCGACGTGCCGGTCCCGGCGGCTGAGTCCCGGGCCGCGCCAGCTGCCGCGCCGATCGACGAGCCCGGTTTCTCGCGGTCACATGCCAGCCCGTCGATCCGGCGGCTTGCCCGCGAGCTCGGGGTCGATCTCGCCAAGGTGAGCGGCACCGGGTCGAAGGGCCGGATCGTCGAGCAGGACGTCAAGGCGTACGTCAAGCGGCTGCTCACCGAGGGGACGCCGGGCGCTGCCCTGCCGAGGGTTCCCGTCGTCGATTTTGCGGCGTACGGCGAAGTGGAGCGGCGGCCGCTCGGGCGCATAAAGAAAATCGCCGGGCCGCGGCTGCACGCGAGCTGGGTCAACATCCCGCACGTCACGCAGTTCGACGAGGCCGACATCACCGCGATGGAGGAGGCGCGCAAGCGACTCAAGGACGACGCGGCTGCGCGCGGGGTCAAGCTGACGCCGCTCGCCTTCGTGATGCGCGCCTGCGTGCAGGCGCTGCAGGAGTTCCCGCACTTCGCCGCGTCGCTCGACGCCGAGGCGGGCGAGCTCGTGATGAAGAAATACCTGCACGTCGGTTTCGCAGCCGACACGCCGAACGGCCTCGTCGTGCCGGTCGTGCGTGACGCGGACCGCAAGGACGTCTTCGAGCTCGCCCGCGAGCTCGCCACGCTCAGCGAGAAGGCCCGTGCCGGCAAGCTCGCCGCCGCCGAGATGCAGGGCGGGTGCTTCACGATCTCGAGCCTCGGCGGCATCGGCGGCACCGCGTTCACGCCGATCATCAACGCGCCCGAGGTCGCCATCCTCGGCGTGTCGCGCGCCGCGCAAAAGCCGGTGTACGTCGACGGACAGTTCGTCCCGCGGCTGATGCTGCCGCTCTCGCTGTCGTACGATCACCGTGTGATCGACGGCGCCGACGCCGCCCGCTACACGGGCTTCCTCGCGAAGGCGCTCGCGGACGTGCCCGCGCTGCTGCAGGCGATCCCGTGACGCGAGCCGCAACCGAAGGACCGACGACTTGAGCCCGTCCAGCGACCCGAAGGCGAACGAGCTGCGCATCCCCGACCTCGGCAACTTCGCCGAGGTGGCGGTGCTCGACGTGCTGGTGCGTCCGGGGGACCAGGTCGCGATCGACACGCCGCTCGTCACGCTCGAGAGCGACAAGGCGACGATGGACGTGCCATCGACCGCCGCCGGCACCGTGGCGAGCGTGGCGATCAGGCCGGGCGACAAGGTGTCGTCGGGCTCGCTGATCGCAACTCTTTCGCCCGCCGCGGCTGCGGACGCCTCGCTCGACGACACGACCCAGCGTGCCTCGCTGCGCGTGTCCGAGCCCTACGGCGGCGAGCCGTACCTCGACACGGTGCCGATCCCGCCGATGCAGGCTGCTCCTGCGGAGGCCGCCGCGGCCGCGCCAGCCAAGGCTTCGCCCGCGCCTCCGGCGGCCAAGCCTGCGAGCGAGGCTGGCGCGCCGGTCGCCGCCCACGCTTACGAATTCGACCTCCTCGTGCTGGGGGCAGGGCCCGGCGGCTACACGGCGGCTTTCCGCGCCGCGGACCTCGGGCTCAAGGTGGGCCTCGTGGAGCGCTGGCCCACGCTCGGCGGCGTGTGCCTGAACGTGGGCTGCATCCCGTCGAAAGCCTTGCTGCACGCGGCCAAGCTCGTCGACGACGTTCGCGGCATGGCCTCCCACGGCCTCTCCTACGGCGAGCCGCGGATCGACGCGCCGAAGCTGCGGGACTGGAAGAACGGCGTCGTCGGGCGCCTGACGGGCGGGCTCGTGCAGCTCGCGAAGCAGCGGAGGATCACCGTGATCCGCGGCGTCGCGACGTTCGCGTCGCCGCACGAGGTCTCGGTCGAAGAGGGCGGGCAGGCCCGGCGCGTGAGCTTCGACCGCTGCATCGTCGCGGTCGGGTCGGAGTCCGTGAGGCTGCCCGGGCTGCCGGACGACCCGCGCATCATCGACTCGACCGGCGCGCTCGAGCTCGAGCTGCCCGGCAGCCTGCTCGTCGTCGGCGGCGGCATCATCGGTCTCGAGATGGCGACCGTCTACGCCGCGCTCGGCGTGCGCGTCACCGTGGTCGAGCTCACGCCGGGACTGATGCCGGGTTGCGATCGCGACCTCGTGAAGCCGCTCGAGAAACGCCTCGCGGCACGGTGCGAGCGCATCCTGGTCGGCACGCGGGTCACATCCCTCGAGGCCCGGCCCGAGGGGCTGCGCGCGACGTTCGAGGGCACCGGCGCGCCCGCGCCGCAGGTCTACGACAAGGTGCTGCTCGCCGTCGGTCGCACGCCGAACGGCAGGCGCATCGGGGCCGAAGCCGCGGGACTCGTGGTGGACGAACGGGGCTATGTCGCGGTCGACCGCCAGATGCGCACGAACGTTCCGCACATCCACGCGATCGGCGACGTCGTGGGTCCGCCGATGCTCGCCCACAAGGCGACGCACGAGGGCAAGGTGGCCGCGGAAGCCGCGGCCGGCCTGAAGAGCCACTTCGACGCGCGAGTGATCCCGTCGGTCGCGTACACGGACCCCGAGATCGCCTGGGTGGGACTCACCGAGACGGACGCGGCCGCGCGCGGAATCCCCTTCGAGAAGGCTTCGTTCCCGTGGGCCGCGAGCGGCCGCTCGCTCGCGCTGGGCCGCGACGAAGGCCACACGAAACTGCTGTTCGATCCGGCCACGCGCCGCGTCGTGGGCGGCGGCATCGTCGGCTCGAACGCCGGCGACCTGATCTCCGAGGTGGCTCTCGCGATCGAGATGGGTGCCGACGCGGCGGATCTCGCGCTCACGATCCACCCGCACCCGACGCTGTCCGAGACGGTCGCCTTCGCGGCCGAGGCGTACGAGGGAACGCTCACGGACCTCTACCTGCCGCGCCGCAAGCCGCACGGCGCGAAGTGAGCGCAGGACCGGTCGAGTGAACCCGAGCCTGACCCGCGCCCTGCGGCTCGCAGGACTGCTCGAGCCCGCGCGGCGCCTCGAGTTGCGCAAGCGCATGGCGGAGGCGCGTGCGCTGCCCGATGCCGTGATCCTCGGGGCACAGAAGAGCGGCACGTCCTCGCTGCACTATTACCTCGCCCAGCACCCCGGCGTCGTGGCGCCGCTGCGCAAGGAAGTCCACTACTTCGACCTCAATCACGAACGTGGCGAGGCGTGGTATCGCGCGCACTTCGGCCGGTCCGGCGAGCCCGGGCTCAACCTCGACAGCAGCCCGTACTACCTGTTCCACCCCGCGGTGCCCGCGCGCGCGCGGGCGTTGTTGCCGCAGGCGCGGTACGTGGTGCTGTTCCGGAATCCGGTGCGGCGCGCGTACTCCCACTACTGGCACGAGCGCGACAAGGGGCGGGAGCGTCTCGGGTTCGAGGAGGCGATTGCGGCGGAGGAAGCGAGGCTCGGCGACGCCGAGCGACGGCTCGCCGCCGGCACGCTGGCCCGCAGCGAGGCCCACCAGCACTGCAGCTATCTCGCGCGAGGGCGTTACGTGGAGCAGCTCGAGCGGTGGTTCGCGGTGATTCCGCGCGAGCAGTTCCTCGTGCTCCGCTTCGAGGACATGGTGGCGAATCCGCTCGCCACGCTGAACCGAACGCTCGGATTCCTCGGGCTGCCGCCCATCGACAGCGTGCGGCTCGAGGCCCGCAACACGCGTCGTTACGAGCCGCTGGCGCCGGCAACGGCCGAGCGGCTCGACGAGTACTTCCAGCCGTACAACCGCAGGCTCGAGGCGTTGCTCGGCCTGCCGATGGGCTGGTGATCCGCGATCGTTCAGGGGCGACGCGTGCCGAGGACCACGTCCTCGGCCAGGAATCGACTCAGAGCATCGGCACCGCCATTTCGCACCGTCGCCGGGTCGAGCTGCGGCAGCTCGGCGGCGAGCGCTTCGAGCTGCCCGGCTCCCGTCAGGTCCGGGAATTCGCCGAGCCGTTGCGCGAGCCGCAGCGTGACGGCGTTCGCCTGCAGGAAGCCCACGCGATCGTGCCGGTCCCGCCGGACGATGTAGCAGCTCGGTTCCGGAGGGGGCGCTGCAGGCTGGAAGGCCGGCGAGAGCCGATGCACGGGATAGCGGTACGCGAGCGGCCACGCGAGCGGCGACAGCAGTGGCACGCCGGCCAGCAGGTCGCCCGTCGGGTCCACCGCGATCGTCGAGAGGTCGGTCGGGTCGACTCCGAGCGCGAGCTCCACCGCCTCGTAGTGCGCGAGCTCCGTGAGGAACGGCGGATCGTCGGCCCGCGCTTGCCGGGCGTCGAGGTACTCGACGAACTCGTGCGGCACCTCGAGGAAGAGCGGCGTCCGGCAACGATGGTCGCGGTAGAAGTCGCGTACGAGCCGGCGCCACCGCTCCCCGCCGAGGATCGACGAGAGGACCGGAAACGTGCCCCGCAGCAGTTCCGCGACGTTGTTGAAGAAGAGTTCCCGGTAGACCTCCAGGCGTCGGTCCTCGAGGCCCGGCGGCGGCGGCGTCGACGGATCGCGCAGGTGCGCCGCGAAGCGCCGCTGCAGGTCGAGGAGCTCCGGCTCGCCCTTCGGCTTCACGACGTGCCCGCGCTGCAGAGGGGCTCGGCTGCCGCTTCCTGCAGGCGCCGGATGACGGCCACCTCGGCGAGCAGCTCGTCGAGCGGCGGAATGTTGAAGTCGCGCTCGAGCACCGTGGGCTTCACGCCGCAGTGGCGATACGCCGCGCCGAGCAGTTCCCACACCGGGTCGCAGACCCCGGCGCCGTGCGTGTCGATGCGCAGGTCCGCGGCCTCGACGTAGTGTCCCGCGACGTGCATCGACACGACGCGCCGGGCCGGCACGGCCGCGAGGAATGCGTGCGGGTCGTAGCCGTGGTTGGCCGAGTTCACGTAGACGTTGTTGACGTCGAGCAGCAGGTCGCAGTCGGCCTCGTCGAGCACCGCATTCAGGAACTCGATTTCCGTCATCTCGGGCGCAGGTGCCGCGTAGTAGGAGACGTTCTCCACCGCGATGCGGCGGCCGAGTGCGTCCTGCACCTCGCCGATGCGCGAGGCCACCCTGCGCACGGCCGCCTCGCGGAACGGGATCGGCATCAGGTCGTAGAGGTGGCCGTCGTCCGAGCAGTAGCTCAAGTGCTCCGAGTAGCAGCGCGCGCCGTGGTCGTCGAGGAACGCGCGCAGCCGTGCCAGGAACTCCCGGTCGAGCGGAGCCGGGCCGCCGATCGACAGCGAAAGCCCGTGGGTCCCCAGCGGATAGCGTGCGGTCAGGTCGCGCAGCCGTCGCCCGTAGGCACCGCCGACGCCGATCCAGTTTTCGGGCGCGATCTCGAAGAAGTCGACGTCGATGCGGTCGTCGCGGGCCGCGAGTTCGGGGAGCATCGAGCGCCGCAGCCCGAGCCCGACGCCGGACAGCGAACCTGCGTGTGTCGGAGGAGAGGCCATGCGGCGAGCCTACCCGGAAGCCGCCGTCGCCGGCCAGCCGGCGGGCCTCCGGGGCGCTATTTGCGACGGTGCAGGAGCGACTCGAGCGACTCGAGGTAACGCGCTTCGTCCGGGGGCAGGCCGCTGCGCTGGCTGAGCCAGAGCGCCTCGCCGAGGCGTTCGAGCATGCGGTGCTCCGCCTCGTGGACGGCCCCGAGCCGACGCGTGAGCGCCTCGTGGATCGCGCGGATGCCGGGCGGGCGGTCCGTGGCGACCTGCTCACGGATCGCGAGGTGCAGCCCCATGTGCAGGAACGGGTTCGGCGCGCCGGACTCGGGGGTGTAGTCGCGGTCGACGCTACTCTCGTCCCCGAGCGCGTCGAGGTACTCGGGATGCTGCTCGATCACGGTGGCGATCTGGTCCTCGAGCGGCTCGAGAGGCCGTCCCTCGCGGCGCTTGCGCCACGCGTCGAGGTACGCCCGGCGGAGGCTGTCGCGGCCCTGGTCGTGGAAGAACGGCACGACTCAGGCCCTGCGCCGGCGCGGAGCGCCCTGGGGCGTGGCCCGAGGGGCGGCCCGCTGCGTGGCCTTTGCGGGCGTGGCGGCCTCGGCGCGCGTCTTGTCCGGGTATTCGCACAGGTCCGCGATGAGGCAGCCCGGGCAGGCGGGTCGGCGCGCCGTGCACACGTAGCGGCCGTGCAGCAGCAGCCAGTGGTGGGCGTGCTGCCGGAACTCCTGCGGCACCCGCGCGAGCAGGCCCTCCTCGACCTCACGGACCGTGCGGCCCGGCGCGAGGCCGGTGCGGTTCGCGACACGGAAGATGTGCGTGTCGACGGGCATCGTCGGCTCGCCGAAAGCGCAGTTCAGGATGACGTTCGCGGTCTTGCGGCCGACCCCGGGCAGCGCCTCGAGACTCTCGCGGTCGTGGGGGACTTCGCCGGCGTGCTGCTCGAGCAGCAGACGGCAGGTCGCGATGATGTTGCGGGTCTTGCCCGGGTACAGTCCGATGGTACGCACGTACCCTGCGAGGCCGTCGACGCCGAGATCGTGGATCGCCTGCGGCGTGTTCGCGACCGGGAACAGCCTGCGCGTCGCCAGATTCACGCCCTTGTCCGTCGCCTGCGCCGAGAGGATCACCGCGACCAGCAGCTCGAACGGCGTCGAGTACTCGAGCTCGGTGCGCGGCTCGGGGTTTGCCGAGCGCAGCCGCTCGAAGAGTTGCCGCCGCCGCGTGGCGTTCATCGCCGTGACTCCGCGACGGGAGGCGTCGCGAACGCCGTGGGTTCCGGTCGCCGCCGTCGCGCTGCGCGCGCATTGAGGCCCGCGAGCATCAGGCCGAGGAGCAGGAATGCACCCGGTGGCAGCAATGCGAGCAGCAATCCGTGCCCCTCGGGAACCAGGCGCCAGCCGGCGCTGGCCGTGCCGCCGCCCGCAAGCAGCGAAAGGCCCGCGCCGAGCGTGCCGTTCGCGAGCAGCTCGCGGCTCGCCCCCAGGGCGACCAGCACGAGCAGGAAACCGAGGCCCATGCCGAAGCCGTCGGCGACGGCCCGGCCGATCGGCTCGCGGGAAGCGAAGGCTTCCGCGCGAGCGAGCACGAGGCAGTTGGTGACGATCAACGGCAGGAAGATGCCGAGCGTCGCGTGCAGGCCGGGCCACCATCCCGCCATGGCGAGTTCGACGGCCGTGACCAGCGCACCGATCACGATCACGAACACCGCCAGGCGGATCTCCCGCGGCAGGCGAGGGCCGACCACCGCGGCCAGGCCATTGCTCGAGACCAGCACCGCGAGCGTCGCGAGCCCTAGGCCGAGTGCGCCCGAGACCGACGTGCTGACGGCCAGCAGGGGACACAGCCCGAGGAGCTGGACGACGCCCGGATTCTGCTCGAACACCCCGTTGTGGACGACGCCGACGACGCTCATTTCGGCATTCTAGCGGGCGAGCCCGCGCCCGGCTCCGCAGGCTCGGCGTAGAGCGCCGCACGGTGACGCTCGACGAAGAGCAGCGCGTTCCGCACCGCCTCCACGACGGCCCGCGAGGTGATCGTCGCTCCGGTGTAGTGGTCGAAGTCGCCGCCGTCCTTGCGCACCCGCCAGTGCGCGGCGGGCGGTTCGGCCAGCGACCGGCCGTCGAAGCCGCGTATCCAGTCCGAGCGGCGCTCTTCGATGAAGTCGCCGAGGCCCGGCGTTTCGCGGTGCCCGGTCACGCGGACGCCGAGCAGCCGTCCGGCCGGGTCGACTGCGACGAGGAGCGCGATGGTGCCGGAGTACCCGCCGAAAGCCGGCACTTCGAGCAGCAGCGCGACCGTGCGTCCGCCGCGTCGCACGCGGTGGACGGGCACCGGTCCCGCCCCGCCGAAGATCTCCTCGTCCTGCACGAACACCGTGTCGGTGAGCGGATCGTTGTCGTAGCGGATGTCGCCGAGCACCGACGTCAGCCGCGCAAGTTGCTGCTCCCGCTGCGCCGCCTCGATGCTCGGCCGCGCCGCGTCGTGCACGAGCGCCACGAGCCCGACCGCGACGGTTGCCGCCGCTGCGAGCACGAGAGCTGCGCGTGCCGCCCGGCGCGCGCCCCGTTCATTCGCGGGCGTGGCCATGGATCCTCGGCACGGTGTAGCGGTCGATGAGCGGGACGAACGCGTTCGCGATCAGCACCGCGAACGCGACGCCGTCCGGATAGCTGCCCCACGTGCGGATGATCCAGGTCAGCAGCCCGATCGCCGCCCCGTAGACGAGCCGGCCCCGGTCGCTCGTGGCTGCCGACACCGGGTCCGTCGCGATGAAGAACGCGCCGAGCATCGTGGCACCCGTTGCGAGATGGAACGCTGCACCGGCGTGGGCGCCCGGATCCAGCGCGTGCGCCAGCGCGGCAGGCGCCGCGAGGCCGGCCAGCATCGCGGCCGGGATGTGCCAGCGGATCACGCGCCGCGCGAGCAGCCAGGCGCCGCCCGCGAGCGCCGCGACGTTGATCCACTCGGCCCCGGCACCGCCGATCGTGCCGAATGCGGGGCCGGCGCGCAGTTCCTCCATCGTGTAGCTCTGCCGCAGCCCGGTGCGCAGCGCGTCGAGAGCGGTCGCGCCGGTGATGGCGTCCCACGGCGGACCGGGCTCGGGCCAGCTCGTCATCGCCGCTGGAAACGACACGAGCAGCACGACGTAGCCGACCATGGCCGGGTTGAACGGGTTCTGGCCGAGGCCGCCATAGGCGTGCTTGGCGAGCAGCACCGCGAACGCGACGCCGAGCGCCGTGAGCCAGAGCGGCAGCCCGGGTGGAACGCACAGCGCGAGCAGCGCGGCGGTGACCAGCACGCTGCCGTCGCGCAGCGGCAGCGACGCGTCCCAGTGCCGCAGCCGCAGCGCCGCGGCCTCGCACAAGAGCGCCGTTGCGGCCGCGACCGCGAGCTGGAGCACGAGCCCGGGGCCGTAGACGTACACGTGCGCCATCGCGACGGGCAGCAGCGCGACGAGCACCTGGTACATCACGCGCGGGACGGTGTAGCCGCCGACGACGTGAGGGGCCGGGAACGTGCGGAACTCCACGGGCGTCACCCCGGATCGGCCGGGCGGGCGCGGCGCCGGGCTTCGTCGAATGCTCGGCGCTCCGCTTCCGCCTCCGCAGCGAGGCGGCGCAGGTGCCTTTCGTGGCGTCCGCGCGCTTCCTCGGCCCGAAGACGGTCGATGTCCCGTTCGAGCTTGCGAGCCTTGGCAGCGCGAAAGCGCTCGACGAGCGGGATGCCGCTCGGGCAGACGTAATCGCAGCAGCCACACTCGATGCAGTCGGCGAGCCCGAGCCGCGCGAGCCCGGCCTCATCGTCGACGAGCGCCGCGCGATGCAGTTGCTGGGGCAGCAGGTAGGCGGGGCAGGCTGCCGAGCAGTCGCCGCAGCGGATGCACGGCCGCTCGGGACCGCGAGGCGAGAGGTCCGACGCCGTTGCGGCGACCACGCACGCAAGCCCCTTGGTGACGGGCGCCGCGTCGGTGCCGAGCGCGCGGCCCGTCATCGCGCCGCCGGCAATCAGGGACAGCGGTTCGCCGCAGTAGCCGCCGCAGGCGGCGACGAGCTGCGCCACCGTCGTGCCGATGCGGGCCTCGACGTTCGCCGGTTCGGCGACGCCGCTCCCGGTCACCGTCACGATCCGCGCGATCGCCGGCCAGCCGGTCCGTACCCACCTCGCGACCGCGGCGGCGGTGCCGACGTTCTGGCACACGACCCCGATCGCGGGCGGCAGCCGGTCGTGGGGCACCTCGCGACCGGTCACGGCGTCGATCAGCTGGCGCTCGGCGCCGAGCGGATACACGGCGGGCAACGCGCGGAGCGTGATGCGTGCGTCGCCTGCCGCGTCGATCGCTGTCGTCATCGCCGCGACGGCCTCCGGCTTGTCGTCCTCGATCGCGACGACGCAGCTGTCGGCCCCGGATGCCGCGAGCATCACCTGGGCGCCGAGCACGACGTCCGCCGCGCGCTCGCGCATCAGCGCGTCGTCGCAGCAGATCCAGGGCTCGCACTCCGCGCCGTTCAGCAGCAGCATCGATACGTCCGCAGTTCGCGCCGCTGCGAGCTTGACGCCGGCCGGGAATGCCGCGCCCCCCAGGCCCGCGATGCCCGCCTCGTGCAGCCGCTCGAGGAGTTCGGGGCCCGCGAGCCCGTTCCAGCCGACCGGACGGACCGCGGTGTCGAGGCGCTCGGCGCCGTCGTTTTCGATCACCACGCAGAGCCCGTCGCCGTGTACGAGCGGGCGCTGCTCGATCGCACGAACGCGGCCTGACACCGGCGCGTGCAGGGAAACGGAATCCGGGGCCGCCGGTCGCGCGACGAGCGTCCCGAGCCGCACGGGATCACCGACCGCGACGACCGGCACACTCGCAGTGCCCGAGCCCTGGTCAAGCGCCAGCACCGCGAACTCTGGCGCAGCCAGCACCGCGATCGGCCTCGCGAGCGCCGCGGACTTGCGCGCGTCGGGTCGCACGCCCACCGGGCGCGGGAGTGCGCTCAAGGCTGTCCCCGGCGTCGTGCGACGGGCGGCGGGGCATTCCCTGGGTCCTGCAATTCGATGCAGTCGACCGGGCAGGGCGGCAGGCACAGCGCGCACCCGGTGCACTGCGCCGCGACGACCGTGTGCAGCAGGCGTGGCGCGCCGACGATCGCGTCCACCGGGCAGGCCGGCAGGCACAGCGCGCAACCGATGCAGCGCTCCTCGTCGATCACCGCTATGCGCGCCGGCCCGGGGATGCCGTACTGCTCGTCGACGGGACGCACCGGGCGGTCGAGCAGCGTCGCGAGCGCATGCACCGTCGCGGTGCCCCCTGGCGGGCAGCGATCGATGTCGGCCTCGCCGGCGGCAATCGCCTCGGCGTACGGCCGGCAGCCCGGGTACCGGCATTGTCCGCACTGGGTCTGCGGCAGCAGCGCGTCGATGCGCTCGACCAGCGAACCCGGGTCGGGGCGCAGGCGCGACGCGGCCCAGCCGAGCGCCGCGCCGGCCGCGGCGGAAAGCGCAGCCGCGATCGCGACGGCCGGCAGCAGCGTCGGTTCGCTCATCGGCCGGCGAGCCCGCCGAATCCCATGAACGCGAGTGCCATGAGGCCCGCCGTGACGAGCGCGATCGGCGCGCCGCGGAACGTCGCGGGCACGTCGCCGGCATCGAACCGCTCGCGCAGCGCGGCGAACGCGACGAGCGCGAGGCCGAAGCCGGCGGCCGCGAAGAACCCGTAGACCAGCGACTCGAGCAGGCCGTGCTGGCGCTGGAGGTTCAGGAGCGCGACGCCGAGCACCGCGCAGTTGGTCGTGATGAGCGGCAGGAACACGCCCAGCAGT
>RPQJ01000098.1 GCA_003819815.1 Lysobacterales bacterium | reverse complement strand
TAGCCGCGGGCTGGCTCCAGCTCGCGCAGCGCGACGACCGATCCGCCGTGCGAGAGGCGACGGATCGCCTCGCCGTAGAGCGCCGACACCTCGAGCACGACCAGGCGCCCGGCTGCGGCCGGACCGTCGAGCCGCGTCGGGAGGATCGAGTCCGTGACGACCAGGCGGTCGGGACCGTCCGGACCGAGGAGCTGCGCTGCCTCCGGTTCGAAAACGCCGTGCGTGGCGAACGCATCGACCCGCACGGCGCCTGCGCGTCGGCACGCCTGCACCGCGCGCATCAGCGTGGTTCCCGCGCTCACGAGATCGTCGACCAGCGCGACGTGCCGGCCTTCGACGGGCCCCACCACCAGGTCGCCGCCGCTCACGACCCCGCTGCTGCGTCGCTTATCCACGATCGCGAATCCGACGTCGCCGCGGGTGCGGGCCGCGAGCAGCTCCTGCAGCCGCTGTGCACGTTTCGCACCGCCGATGTCGGGCGACACGATGCTGGCCGGCGCCCCGCGGGTTTCGCGCGCGAGGAAGTCCGCCATCAGCGGTGCGGCCTCGAGGTGGTCGACGGGGCAGCGGAACGCGTTCTCGAACGCCGCGAGGTTGTGCGCGTCGAGCGCGATCACGTGGTCCGTGCCGACGGCTTCGAAGAGCTGCGCGACGTAGCGCAGCGTGACCGGGTCGCGCTCCTTGGTGCGGCGGTCCTTGCGGCCATAGGCGAGGAACGGCACGCAGGCGGTGACATGGAGCGCGCCGGCGTCCTTGAGGCCTGCCACGAAGAAGAGCAGTCGACAAAGACGATCGTTCGCGCTCGCCGCAGCATCGCCGCTCAACGACTGCACGACGTGCACGTGCCGGCCGCGCACGCTGACGAGCGGCCGCGTCTTGTGCTCGCCGCCCTCGAATTCGCGCTCCTCCATCGGCGCGAGCTCGAGCCCCGCCGCGCGCGCGACGCGCTCGCCGAACGCCCCGCTCGTGCGCGGCGCGAAGACCAGCGGCGGGTGCATCGTCCCGGCTGCGCGCGTCCGATAGTCGTTCAGGACAGTTTCTCGCGCCGCTTCTCGTCGCCGCGTATGGCGGCCATGCGCTGCTGCAGCTGGCGCTTCGCCGCGTCGAACGCGTCGCGCAGCACGACGTAGACATCCTCGTGTCCGTCCCGGTCCGGACGCTCCATGTCGACCACCACGTCCTCGCCGGGCAGCGCGAGCTGCACCTTGACGTTGAAGACCTTGCCCTGGTGGTGATGCCGGTGGGGCGAGTCGACGACTACGCGGCAGCCGAGGATGCGGTCGCTGAACACGCCGAGGTGGTCGGCGAGCTCGCGCACGCGGGTCTCGAGCGCGGGAGAGGATTCCATGTGGCGGAAGGTGATCTGTACGGGGATGGTCACTGTCTCGTTCCTCCGCTGCGTCCCCCGACGGGGACGCTTTCATTGTCGAACCGGGGGCGGCTCCGGGTATAAGTATTGCACGCAGGGATTCCCGCGGCGCCCGGCAAGCGTACACTGGCCGGAGACGCGGCAGCGAGGCGCGAATCCGCCGTGAATCGCGAGCAAGTCGGCCCGGCACCGGACCGCGGGGACGCACTCCTCGTGGTCGACGTGCAGAACGATTTCCTGCCGGGCGGAGCGCTCGGCATCGCGGGCGGCGATGCGATCCTCGCCCCGCTCAACCGGCTTCTCGACGCCTGGCGCACGCGCGGGCTGCCC
Source organism: Lysobacterales bacterium (assembly GCA_003819815.1). Classification (GTDB taxonomy): domain Bacteria; phylum Pseudomonadota; class Gammaproteobacteria; order Steroidobacterales; family Steroidobacteraceae; genus RPQJ01. The sequence goes on along the minus strand of RPQJ01000098.1, from coordinate 11,052 downwards.
GTCATCCTGAGCCGCGACTGGCACCCGGCCGGTCACTGCTCGTTCCACCCGCAGGGTGGACCCTGGCCCGACCACTGCGTCGCGGGCACTCGCGGCGCGGACTTTGACACCCGGCTGCACCGGTCGCCGGACGATCTCGTCATATCCAAGGCCACGGAACCGGGCCGCGACGCCTACTCCGCGCTCGATGGCACGCCGCTCGCGGCCGAGCTCGATCGGCGCGGCATTCGCCGCCTGTTCGTCGCGGGTCTCGCAACCGACTACTGCGTGCGCGCGACGGGGAGCGACGCCCGGCGCGCCGGCCTCGACGTCGTCGTGCTGCGCGACGCGGTGGCCGCGGTCGAAGCACGGCCCGGCGATGGCGAGCGGGCGGTCGGCGAGCTTGCAGCGTCTGGCTGCACGATCGTCACGACCGACGACGTGCTCGCCGCGATGGAGACTCCCGGGTGAGCGCGCAATCGGCACCGCCCGCCACGTCCGCGCTGCTGACGGACCTCTACCAGCTCACGATGATCACGGCCTATCAGGCGCTCGGCCTCGAGCGTCCCGCCGTGTTCGAGTACTTCGTCCGGGAATTGCCCGCCCAGCGCGGCTTCCTCGTCGCGGCCGGACTCGAGCAGGCGCTCGACTACCTCGAGACGCTGCGTTTCGATCCTGGCGAGCTCGACTGGCTCGCGACGACGGGGCTCTACACCCGCGTGGCGCTCGACCGGCTCGCGTCGCTGCGTTTCACGGGCGACGTCGACGCGATGCCCGAAGGCACGGTGCATTTCGCGAACGAGCCGGTGCTGCGCGTCGTGGCGCCGCTGCCCGAGGCGCAGTTCGTCGAGAGCCGGCTCATCAACCTGCTGCACTACCAGGGCCTCGTGGCGTCCAAGGCTGCGCGCTGCCGCCTCGCCGCGGGCACGGCGCGCCTCGCCGATTTCGGGTTCCGGCGTGCGCACGGCGCCGAGGCCGGCCTTCTCGCTTCCCGCGCGTGCTACCTCGCGGGTTTCGACTTCACGGCCACGGTCGACGCCGGCCGCCGGTTCGGCATCCCGGTGACCGGCACGATGGCGCACTCTTTCGTGCAGGCACACGGCGACGAGGTGTCCGCGTTCCGCGACTTTGCGCGCGTGCACCCGCGGGGAGTCACGCTGCTGATCGACACCTACGACACGATCCGTGCGGCACACGCAGTCGTCGGTCTCGTCCGTGAAGGCGTGCCGGTGCGCGCCGTGCGCATCGACAGCGGAGACCTCGGCGGGTATGCGGTCGAGGTGCGCGGGATCCTCGACACGGGCGGCTGCAGCGACGTGCGCATCGTCGCGAGCGGCAACCTCGACGAGTTCGCGATCGAGCGGCTGCGGTCGGCCGGCGCGCCGATCGATTCCTATGGCGTGGGCACCCGGCTCGACGTCTCGGCCGACGCGCCCTATCTCGAGTGTGTCTACAAGCTGCAGGAATACGACGGCGAGCCGCGCCGCAAGCGTTCGACGGGCAAGGCGACCTGGCCCGGCCGCAAGCAGGTGTATCGCGAACTCGACGCCGACGGCCGCATCGCGCGCGACGCGATCGGCCTCGTCGACGAGCGACTGCCCGGCCGGCCGCTGCTCGAGCCCGTGATGCGCGACGGTCGCCGCCTCGCGCGTCCGCCACTCGACCAGATCCGGCAGCACGCGGGCCGGGAGCTTGCGAGCCTGCCGGGGCCCTGTCGGCGCATCGTGGATCCGGTGCCGATCGTGCCGACGATATCGCCGGCCCTCGTGGCGTTGGCGGCCGCGGTCGACCGCTCATTCCCCTGATCCGGCCGATGTCGCGCGCAGGAACGCACACGCACCTTCCGCCGCTGATTCGAGGCCTGCTCGACGCGCGGGCCTATCCGCATCCCGTCACCGTGCCAATAGGGCTCGCGGAGACGCACGTGTCGTGGGTGCTGCTCACGGGCGAGTTCGCCTACAAGCTCAAGAAGCCGCTCAGGCTCGATTTCCTCGACTACTCGACGGCGGAGCTGCGTCGACGGTGCTGCGAGGAGGAGGTCCGCCTCAACCGGCGCCACGCGCCCGGGATGTATCTCGGCGTCGCCGCGATCGGGGGCTCGACCGACAGGCCACGCGTCGATGCGGCCGGTCCTCCGATCGAGCACGCCGTGAGGATGCGACAGTTCGATGCGAGCGACGAACTCGTCGCGCTCATCGAGGCAGGCGCGGCCGCCGAGGCGGAGCTGCGCGGGCTCGGCGGCGCAATCGGCGAGCTGCACGCGCAGGCCGGCGTCGCGGGGCAGGACAGTGAATTCGGCTCGCCGGCCGCCGTGCGGCGCGTCACGCGAGACAACTTCGCTGCGCTCGGACGACTGCCGGCCAACGTACGTGTCGAATGCGGGCTCGAGTCGCTGGCCATCCGCGTCGAGGCCGAGCTCGAGCGCCGCAGGCAGCTCATGGAGTCGCGGCGCGCCGGGGGCCGCGTCCGCGAGTGCCATGGGGACCTGCACTGCGGCAACGTCGTGCGGTGGGGAGGTCGCCTCGTTCCCTTCGACGGCATCGAATTCGACGACGCACTGCGCTGGATCGACGTCGCGAACGACGTGGCTTTCCTGACGATGGATCTTGCGGAACGCGGGCACGCCGGGCTCGCCCGCGCCGCGCTGCAGGGCTGGCTGGACCGGCTCGGGGACTTCGAGGCGCTTGCGCTTCTGCCCTGCTACGAAGCCTGCCGGGCGCTCGTGAGGGCGAAAGTCGCGGCACTGCGCGTGCTGCTCGCCTCCCCGGGCGCGGCGCCCCGGGAGGCGTACGCGCAGACGGTGGGCTATCTCGCGTGGGCACGGCAGCGTCTCGAGCCGCGCAGTCCCCTGCTCGTGCTGACCTGTGGACTCTCGGGCTCCGGAAAGACGTGGCTCGCCGACCGCGTCGCCCGCGAACACGGCCTGCTGCAGGTGCGCTCGGACGTGGAGCGCAAGCGCCTCGCCGGGCTCGGGCCCCTTGAAGATTCGCGATCGCCGGCCGACGGCGGCATCTACACGCTCGAGTTCAACGAGCGCACGTATGCCCGCCTGCTCGAGTGCGCGCGATCGGCGATCGACGGCGGCTCATCGCTCGTCGTCGACGCGGCCTTCCTGCGCGCCCGCGAGCGGCTGGCGTTCCTGACGGTCGCCCGCGGGCTGGGTGCTAGAGCCGTGGTGCTCCACTGTCACGCGCCGCTCGCAGTGCTGCGCGAACGCGTGGGGGCACGTCGGGCGGCCGGGCACGACGCGTCGGAAGCGGACGTCGCACTGCTCGAGCGCCAGCAAGGCTACTGGGAGCCGCTGACGGACGCGGAACGCCCCGCGACGCTCGACGTCGACACGTCGGACGACGAGTCGGTGGAGCGGGCGCTCGCGAGCCTGCCGCGCGCGAGAGGCTGACGCCTCAGGGTCTGCGCGGCTTTTCGACCCAGACGTTGCATGCAAGCCGATCGAGCACCGACTCGGCCGTATTGCCGACGAGCCAGCGATCGAGACGGCGTCGCGATACGGCGCCCATCAGCACGAGCCCCGCATCGAGCGACTGCGCCGTCGCGAGGATCTCCCGGGCCGGCGTGCCGACGCGCAGGTGGGCACGCGACAGCGGCAGCTCGTGTCGGCGCGCGAGTTCGCGGAACGCCGTGGTCGCCTGCTCCACGGTCCGCTCGTCGGGTGCCTGGACCGCAGCGCTCACGTAGGCGTCCCCGACGACGGTGACGGGGACCGGCACCGAGAAGACGTGCAGCGCGTGGACCTCGGCACCGAGCGGGCCCGCGAGCCCCGCCGCCGTGTCGAGCAGCTGGTGGTCCAGCGCAGCGGGCTTGTCGTGCGCGTGCATCGGGTCGACGCACACGACGATCGGCCGCCCGGCCAGCCGCTCGGGCGCCTTCACGAGCAGGAGCGGGAAAGGACATTCGCGGATCAGGTGCCAGTCCGAGCCCGTGAAGAGGGTGCGCTCGAGCCGCGTGTGGTGCTCGCTGTGCTTGACGACGAGGTCGGGTCGCGTCGCCGCGGCGCGCGCGAGCGCGATCTCGTGGAACGGCGTGCCCCAGAGCGACTCGTAGATCGCCGGCACCCCGGCTGCGGAGGCCCGCTGCGCGGCGCGCTCGAGCTCCGCGCGGTGGGCAGCCGTGACCGAGTCGTGGAACTCCTGCAGCGTGGCGGTGGGTGGTGCGAAATAGCCCGGGTGCAGGTCCTGGTAGTCGACGGTCAGCAGCTCGAGCCGAGACCCGAAACGCCGAGCGAGCGTGACCGCCGCGTCGAACGCGGGCTGCGATTCGCGGCCCGGCTCCATGAGCACGAGGATGTTTTCGAGCGACGCCATGGCCGTCTCCCGCTACGGGCGACTTTCCCGTCGCACAAGCATAAGCCCGGTCCGCCTCCCGCGAGCGCCGGACGGCGCGCGGCTTGTACCTAAGCGCGCGCCGCGACCGCCGCGCGATCCACGACCGCGGTCGTCACGAGGTCGGCCCCGACGTTGACCATCGTCCTCGTCATGTCGAGCAGGCGGTCGACGCCCAGGATGATGCCGATGCCCTCCGGCGGTATGCCGAATGCGACGAGCAGCCCCGCAATCAGGGGCAGCGAGCCGCCGGGGATCGCGGCGACGGCGACGGCGCTCATCACCGAGAGCAGCACCAGCGTCGCCTGCTGGGCGAGGTCGAGGTGGACGCCGAACACCTGCGCGATGAAGAGCACCACGCAGCCCTCGTAGAGCGCCGTGCCGCTCATGTTCATCGTCGTTCCGAGCGGCAGCACGAAGCCCGAGGTGGAAGGCGAGATGCCGAGGCGGTCGCGGGAGACGGCGAGCGCGGCCGGCAGCGTCGCGCTGCTCGAACTCGTCGAGAACGCCGTGACGAGCACCTCGCGTATGTCGCGGAAGAACTGCCGGGGGCTGCGCCCAGCGAGGAAACGCAGCCAGATCGACATCGTGCCGAAGAGGTGCAGCAGCAGCACGAACATGCAACCGGCGACGAAGAGCCCGAGCGCGACGAGGATGTCGAAGCCGACCTTGACGATGACGCTGAAGATCATCGCAGGGACCGCGTAGGGCGCGATCCTGAGCGCGAACCGCACGATGCCCGTCATGAGCTCGGTGACCGTCTCCAGGCCGTGCTGCAGCCCCGCCCGGCGTCCCTTAGGCAGCCCGAGCCCGGCCGCCCCGACGAAGATCGCGAAGAGGATGAGCGGCAGCACGTCGCCGAGGACGTTGCGCTGGTTGCCGACGAACGCGCCGAAGAGGTTCCGCGGCATGAACATGTCGACGATGGTCATCGGCGTGACGTCGGGCCGCGCGGCGTTCGTCTCGAGGTGCTTCGAGGCCTGGCCACTGTACTCCTGCACGAGCCGCGCGGACGTCTCGTCGTCGAGACGGTTGCCCGGCTGCAGGAGATTCATCATCGCGAGCCCGAGGACCGCCGCGATCGCCATGTTCGCGAAGAACAGCGTGAACGTGCGGCCCGCGAGCGGCCCGAGGTGCGACAGCTCGCCGAGCTGCAGCACGCCGTTCGCGAGCGACGCGAAGACGAGCGGGATCACGACGAAGAACAGCATCCGCAGGAACACCTGCCCGAGCGGGTCGAACAGCGTGGTCGAGAGCCACTGGGCCCCGGCGAGCAGTCCCGGCATGCGGCTGCCGAGGGCGAGCACGATAGCGCCGGCGACCGCACCGAGAACGAGGCCTGCCAGGATGCGGTTCGCGAGGCGGGCGTCTATGTCGGACATCGAGCGATGCTAGCAGTGCAATTCGAGTCGAGCCAAGTACACTTGACGCCGGGGGACCCTAGGTCGAAGAGCAGAACGGTGGCGCAACAGGAAGACAGCCCGGCGTACTGGCGCCGCTGGTTACGCGAGCAGGGACTGGCCTCGGCCGTGGAGCGGCAAGTCGGCGAGTACTATCGCAGCCTGCGCAGCGCGATCGAGCGCATGTGGACGTACGCCTACACGGGAGCCGTCGTGGGCTCCGTCGTGGGCGTGCTGCTCATGACGGTCTATTCGAGGCTCGTGCCCGGTGCCTTCGCACTCTGGTACCACGTCCTCGTCGCCGCGCTCGGCGCCGCGCTCCTCGCGTCCGCCGGCTGGTGGATCGCCTACTGGCTTTCGCACCGCATGCAGTTGCGCGGCGACGGCCGGCGGTCGGCAGGCGGCCTGCGGAGCGAGGACGAGTACGTCGAGCAGGTGATCTCGACGGTCGCGGCGGGCCTCGCGCAGAGCGAGTTCCGGCCGCGGGACCACAAGGTCGACATCGACCAGCTTGCGCAGACGACGATGTTCACCGGGCTGCGCGAGGCCCCGACCGGCGAACTCGAGCGCCACCTGCTCGAGCGGCTCGTCGGCAGCGTCTTCGTGCCGACCGCCGACGGGAGCATCTACGTGTTCAAGCTGGGGCCCAACTGCGCGAGCTGCGACAAGCCAACGCGCACCGGCCCGCTCAGGATCCTGAACGTGCCCGCGCACTGGGCGACCGACAACGGCTACGTCAGGCTGAAGGAACTGCCCGTGCGCGGCCGGCACCTGCTCGCCGTGCCCGAACGTCTGCGCGAGCTGACGGAGTATCTCGGTCCGCCGAAGGGGGGTGACGGCCGCCCCGCGTTCCATGGGCCGAGGTCGCAGTTCGTGCTGTGCGAGACGTGCGCGAAGGACACGTTGCGGAGAGGGATTCTGCAGGACGTGGCAGCGCCCGATCTTGGCCTGGAGCGGCCGAGTCTGCCCCGATGAGCTCTGCCCTGACCCGGGCTGTCGATGGCGCGCCGCTTGCGGGCCGTTGCCACTCGGGCCCCGTCCTGCACGTCGCATCGAGGAACCCGCCATGCGTGGTCATGCCCTGCTGATGACGCTCGTCCTCGCGTCCGCGCCGCTCGCCCGCGCCGCCGACGCGCCCGGCTCCGACGATCCCTACCTCTGGCTCGAAGGCATCACCGACGACAAGGCGCTGGCCTGGGTCCGCGAGCGGAATGCGGTGAGCGTGAAGGAGCTGGCCCAGACTCAAGGTTTCAAGAAGCTCGAAGCCGAGATCCTGGCGATCCTCGACTCCGACCAGAAGATTCCGTTCGTCGAGAAGATCGGTGGACACTACTACAACTTCTGGAAGGACAAGGATCACGCACGCGGCCTGTGGCGCCGCACCACGCTCGACGAGTACCGCAAGGTCGAGCCGAAGTGGGAGATCGTGATCGACCTCGACGCGCTCGCCGGCGCCGAGCGAGAGAACTGGGTCTGGCGCGGCGCCGACTGCCTGCGGCCGAAGTACCAGCGCTGTCTCGTTTCGCTCTCGCGCGGCGGCGCCGACGCCGTCGTGGTGCGCGAATTCGACCTGCCGTCGCAGACGTTCGTGAAGGACGGCTTCCTCGTGCCCGAGGCCAAGAGCTCGGTGAGCTGGATCGACGCCGACACGGTCTACGTCGGGACCGACTTCGGCCCGGGCTCGATGACCACGTCTGGATATCCGCGCACGGCGCGGGTATGGAAGCGCGGCGGCGAGCTCAAGGCCGCGCCGGTCGTGTTCGAAGGCAAGCCCGACGACGTCGGCGCCTACGCCGAACGCGACCACACGCCCGGCTTCGAGCGCGACTTCTTCCACCGCTTCATCACCTTCTACACGAACGAGCAGTCGGTCCTGCGCGACGGCAAGCCCGTCCGCATCGACAAGCAGGACAGCGCGGACGCCGCGGTTCACCGCGACTGGCTGTATCTGCAGCTCCGCGAAGACTGGACCGTCGGCGGCAGGACCTACAGGTCAGGTTCGCTGCTCGCCGCGAACTTCGATGCGTTCATGTCGGGCAAGCGCGCGTTCGACGTGCTGTTCGAGCCGACCGAGCGGACTTCGCTCGCCGGTTACTCGCCGATGAAGTCGCGCGTGATCCTGAACGTGCTCGACAACGTCAAGAGCAGGCTCTACGTTCTGACACCCGGCCGGAACGGCTGGGTGCGAGCTCCGTTGCCAGGCCTGCCGGAGTTCGGCTCCGTCTCGGCAGAGCCGGTCGACGCCGACGAGAGCGACGACTACTTCCTGACCGTGACCGACTTCATCACGCCGACCACGCTCGCGCTCGGCACCGCCGGCGAGGGTCCGCCCGAGCCACTCAAGAGTCTGCCGGCGTTCTTCGACGCGAAGGGGCTGGTCGCGACACAGCACGAAGCCACCTCGAAGGACGGAACCCGCGTGCCGTACTTCCAGGTCGGGTCCAGGAACATCAAGCTCGACGGCAGCAACCCGACGCTGCTCTATGGCTACGGTGGCTTCGAGGTCTCGGAGACCCCGTACTACTCGGGCGGTCGCGGCAAGGGCTGGCTGGAGCGCGGCGGCGTGCTGGTGGTCGCCAACATCCGCGGCGGCGGCGAGTTTGGCCCCAGCTGGCACCAGGCCGCGCTCAAGGCCAATCGCAACAAGGCCTACGAGGACTTCGCCGCCGTGGCACAGGACCTGGTGGCGCGCGGGGTCACGAGCGTGCCGCACCTCGGCGCCGAGGGCGGCAGCAACGGCGGCCTGCTGATCGGCAACATGCTCACCACCTACCCGCAGCTCTTCGGCGCACTGGTCTGCGAGGTGCCGCTGCTCGACATGCAGCGCTACAACAAGCTGCTCGCCGGCGCCTCATGGATGGGCGAATACGGCGATCCCGACAAGCCCGACGAGTGGGCATTCCTGCAGCAGTATTCGCCGTACCACAACTTGGCGAAGGGGAAGGCCTACCCGCGCACCCTGTTCACGACGTCGACCCGCGACGACCGCGTCCACCCGGGCCACGCGCGCAAGATGGTGGCGCGGATGCAGGAGCAGGGCCACGATGTCCTCTACTACGAGAACATCGAGGGCGGGCACGGCGGTGCGGCCAACAACCAGCAGGCGGCGTTCATGGCGGCGATGGCCTACGAATTCCTGTGGCGGGAGCTCTCGGACAAGGACTGAACCCCAGGCGATCCGGCTGTCGTGTCAGGCAGTTCCGGAAACCGGCTGGCGGCTGCCGGGATCGGCGCGAAGAAGCGGGGTTGGTGGTGAGGGGGAGAATCGAACTCCCGACCTAGGGGTTATGAATCCCTCGCTCTAACCGTCTGAGCTACCTCACCACGAGGTTCCGGCCGGCGCGACCCGGGCGAATGCGGGCCGCTGGGGACCGCGAATTGTCCAGAGGCCCCCCGGCGCCGTCAAGGTGAATGGCTGTTCATTACTGTGCGGCCCGCCCCGTTCGTGCCAGACTCGATCGGCAATCCACGCCACGGCCGCCGAGGGGGTTTCGCGATGAACCGTCATCCAGCGCTCCGGATCTGCATACCGCTCGCCTGCTCGATGATCGCCCCGGCCGTCGTGGCCCAGCAGGCGCCTGCATCGCGGCCCGCCGACAAGCCGCCGATCGCGCAGGGCTGGATCGACATCGCGACGTTTTCATCCCCTGGTATGCCGAGCGGAATGGCCGGAATGATGATGGGCGGAGGCGCCGGCAATCCCCTTTCGGCCCTGATGGGCGGCAAGCCGCAAGGCAACCAGTTCGGCATGACCCAGACGGGCGGCGCGGGCAGCTTCGTCGACGTGACGGTGCGCACGAGCCGCAATCCGTCCCTCGCCGAGGCGACCCAGGCAGTGCCGGCGGGAACGCAGCTCGCGCCGAGCCTCGCACTCAAGGTGCTGCCGCAGGCGAAGCCCGTGCCGGAGCGGCCCGACGACACGATCGAGGAGCCCGCCGAGCCGCCCAAGGGCCGGATCAAGCTCTACTGGGGCTGCGGCACCGCGGTGCGCGACGGCCAGCCCAAGGTGCTCGATTTCTCGACTGCCACGACGCAGCAGCTCGGCGAGATCTTCCGCGGCCGGCGCGCGACCCAGCGGGGCGCGCACGCGGCGCCCGGCCGGCCGGTGTGGCCGAACCCGCAGGACGCGCGGCTGGTGCCTGCCGGCGCGAGCTTCGCAGGACCGCATTCGTTCGCCGGGGACGGCGTGCCCGAGAGCTTCAAGTTCACGATTCCGCCGGCGCAGGACCTCATGCCACCGATCGCGCTCCAGCAGGCGCAGGTCGACGGCGTCACCCAGCTCTCGTGGCAGCCGGTGCCGCACGCACGCGCCTACTTCATCGCGGCCATGGGCGGTCGCGGCGACGAGTCGGGCACGGCGGAGATGACGCTGTGGACGTCGAGCGAGCTGCCGGACTCGGGCTTCGGGCTCGTCGACTACCAGACCAACAAGTCCGTCGACCAGTGGCTCAAGGACAAGGTGCTGCTCGCGCCCGCGACGACGCGCTGCGACGTGCCGAAGGGCATCTTCGGCGAAGGCGAGGCGTCAGGCGCGATGCTGCGCATGATCGCCTACGGAAGCGAGCTCAACCTCGCGCATCCCGCGCGCCCGGCGGATCCGAAGGTCGCGTGGGAGCCCGAGTGGGCGCTCAAGGTCCGCGTGAAATCCGTCGCCATGACAATGCTCGGCATGCCGGCGATGGACGGGATGGACATGGGCGACGCGGCGACCACGCCGCCGGGCGAGCAGCCGGCGGCGCCGGCCGAGGGAGAGAAGCCGAAAAAGAAGAAGTTCGGCCTCAAGGACGCGCTCGACGCGGTCAAGGACAACGTGCCGCTGCCGAACTGAGGAATCGCGGGGGACGCTCCACTTCGTCTGCGGCGGGGCGCGTCCCCTCGTCTACACGTTGAAGCGGAAGTGCATGACGTCGCCCTCGCGGACGACGTAGTCCTTGCCCTCGAGGCGCATCTTGCCGGCTTCCTTGGCGCCGAGCTCGCCCTTGCAGGCGATGTAGTCGTCGTAGGAAATCACCTCGGCGCGGATGAACCCCTTCTCGAAGTCCGTATGGATCTCGCCGGCGGCCTGCGGCGCGAATGCGCCGATGTGGCTCGTCCAGGCACGGGCTTCCTTCGGTCCCACCGTGAAGAACGTCAGCAGACCGAGCAGGTGGTAGGCCGCCCGGATCACGCGGTCGAGGCCGGGCTCGTGCAGGCCCAGCTCTTCGAGGAACGCCATGCGGTCGGCCGCGTCGAGCTGCGCGATCTCGGCCTCGATGGCGCCGCACACCGGCACCACGTCCGCGCCCTCCTCGGCCGCGCGCCGCGTGACGGCGTCGAGGTACGGGTTGTCCTGG
>RPQJ01000097.1 GCA_003819815.1 Lysobacterales bacterium | reverse complement strand
GCCACGCTCTCGGAGGCCGAGCTCCTGGCGATCCTGCTGCAGACGGGCACTCGCGGCCGCTCCGCGCTCGACACCGCCCGCGCGCTGCTCACGGAGTTCCGCTCGCTGCGGGGGCTTCTCACGGCCGAGCGCCACGCCCTCTGCCGCGTGCGCGGCCTCGGCAACGCGAAGTTCGCGCTGCTGCAGGCCTCACTCGAGCTTTCGCGGCGCCATTACGCGGAACTGATGCAGATGGGGCCCGCGCTCGCGAACCCGCGGGCGACGCGCGAGTTCCTGAGGGCGCGCCTCCGCGATCGCGACCACGAGGTGTTCTGCTGCCTGTTCCTCGACAACCGGCACCGCGTGATCTGTTTCGACGAGGTGTTCCGCGGCACGATCGACGGCGCGAGCGTGCACCCGCGCGACGTCGTCAAGCTGGCGCTCGCGCGGAATGCGGCTGCGGTCATCCTCGCCCACAACCACCCGTCCGGCGTCGCCGAGCCGAGCCAGGCCGACGAGCTCATCACCGGCCGGCTCCGCGAGGCGCTCGCGCTCGTCGACATCCGCGTGCTCGACCACATTGTCGTCGGTGACGGCGCGTGCGTCTCGTTCGCGGAGCGCGGGCTCCTTTAGCCGTAGGCCGGTCGCGCGAGGGGTGCGGTCTCGCCGCGGTCCGGCAGCCGCCCGGACGGCACCTCCCTGTGCCGGCCGGCACGGCCACCGATCCCGATCAGTCCAGCCGCTCGGCCGTCGCCCGCGCACACCCCGCCAGCGCGATCTCGCCAGCGGCGTCGTAGAAGGTCACGCTTGCATTGCTGGTCCAGGCCGTGCCCTCTTCGTTGAACTCGATGCCCTGGTCGATGACCTGGCGACCACGCTTGTAGCGGCCCCCGGCGCTGTCGAACTGGATCCACGCCCGGATCACCGACCGGTAGGTCGACCGGCCGGTGCGCTCCCAGGTCCCGAGCCCCGGGCTGCGCTGGCCGGGGTCGAAGGCCGGGTTCGAGGTCGTCTCGACGAGCGTGCCGCCGCGCCCGAACAGCAGGTACGAGACCACGGGCGGCGCGTTCGGGACGTCGACGCCGGTCGCGCAGACGTAGGGCCGGATCGCGACCAGCCACGCGCCCTCGAGCGAGGCCGGGCCGACCCAGCGGCCCGTGGCGTGGGCCGGGGCCGTCGCGGCGACCGTTCCGCACGCAAGCCAGGCAGACAGGATCAAATATCTGATTTTCATGATGATTTCCCTCCGGCGCCGCGGCGGGATTGCCGCGAGCTGCCGAGGGGCGACTCTCCGGTACCGGCACGGGCGAGTCCTTGGCAAGGACTGAATCGTTCTGAAAGATGCTGAATGCGCGTCGTCGCTTGCCCGCAGAGGCCGTCGCTGGTATAAAACGCGGCTCGTTTTTGCGGGAGCGGCCAACCGGTCCGCCCCGTCCTGAGGATCAAGCCATGTCGAAAGTCTGTCAGGTCACCGGCAAGCGGCCGATGAGCGGCAACACCGTCTCCCACGCCAACAACAGGCGTCGGCGCCGGTTCCTGCCGAACCTCCACTCCCAGCGTTTCTGGCTCGAGAGCGAGAAGCGGTGGGTGACGCTGCGCGTCTCCGGCAACGGCATGCGGACGATCGACAAGAAGGGCGTCGAGGCCGTCGTGGCCGAGCTGCGCGCCCAGGGCGTCAAGGTCTGACCCGGAGCACCGAGCCATGCGCGACAAGATCAAGCTGCTCTCGACCGCCGGCACCGGTCACTTCTATACGACGACCAAGAACAAGCGGCTCCACCCGGAGAAGCTCGAGGTCAAGAAGTTCGACCCGAAGGCCCGCAAGCACGTGACCTACAAGGAAGCCAAGATCAAGTAGCGGCGGCCCCCCGAAAAGGTGCCTGACATATTTTCGAGAGGGCCCGCCATCGGCGGGCCTTTTCATTTCCGAAATCGTGTCTGACATATTTCCTTCGTGCCCGAGCTGCCCGAAGTCGAAACCACCCGCCGGGGAATCCGCTCCGCCCTGGCAGGCCGCGCGATCACGGGCTTCGTGCTGCGCGAGCCCCGCCTCCGCTGGCCGGTCGACCGCGCGATCGAGCGGGTCCTGCCGGGGAGGGCGGTCCTCGATGTGCGCCGTCGCGCCAAGTACCTGCTCGTCGACGTCGAGGGCGGCTCGCTGCTCGCACACCTCGGCATGTCGGGTAGCCTGCGCGTGCTGCCGGCCTCGACGCCGCTGCTCGCCCACGACCACTACGATCTCTGCCTCGACGACGGCCGCTGCCTGCGCTTCAACGACCCGCGGCGCTTCGGCAGCCTGCACTGGCTGACCGGGGACCCCGCAGCTCACCCGCTGCTCGCGGACCTCGGGCCGGAACCCCTCGAACCCGGCTTCGATGCCGATTACCTGCATCGCGAGTCCCGCGGCCGGCGCGTCGCGGTCAAGCCGTTCCTGATGGACCAGCGCGTGGTCGTCGGCGTCGGCAACATCTATGCCTCGGAGGCGCTCTTCAGGGCCGGCATCCACCCGCAGCGCGCTTCGGGCCGCATCGGCGCCGGGCGTTACGAACGGCTCGTGGCGGCGGTACAGGCCGTGCTCGGCGAGGCGATCCGGCAGGGCGGCACGACGCTGCGCGACTACGTGAGCGCGGAGGGCACGCCGGGCTACTTCCGCCAGCGGCTGTACGTCTACGAGCGCGCCGGGGAGCCGTGCCGGCGCTGCGGCAGGCCGATACGCCAGCTCGTGCAGGGACAGCGCTCCACCTACTTCTGCCCCGCCTGCCAGAAGTAACCGGCGGTTATGGGGTCAGGCCGTTCGCGCGGATTTGCGGCCTGTACCGTTGCCTCGCGCGCCGTCGCAACTCCAGAATCGGCTGCATGAACGCCAACCCCCCGCTCCGCGTCCTGCTCGGTGTCACGGGCGGCATCGCCGCGTACAAGAGCGCAGAGCTCGTGCGACGCCTGCGCGAGCGCGGCGCCGAGGTGCAGGTGGTGATGACCGACGGCGCCCGGCAGTTCGTCACGCCGCTCACCTTCCAGGCCCTCTCCGGCCGCACGGTCCGCTCGGACCTGTGGGACGAGGCGGCCGAGGCGGCGATGGGCCACATCGAACTCGCGCGCTGGGCGGACCGAGTGGTCGTCGCGCCGGCGAGCGCGGACTTTCTCGCGCGGCTCGCGCACGGGTTCGCGGGCGACCTCCTCTCGACCGTGTGCCTCGCGACCGAGGCTCCCATTGCCGTCGCGCCGGCCATGAACCGGCTGATGTGGGCGAATCCTGCGACGCAGGCGAATGTCGCGATGCTCGCCGGCCGCGGCGTCACGATCCTCGGGCCGGCGTCCGGCGACCAGGCCTGCGGCGAGACCGGGCCCGGCCGCATGCTCGAAGCCGCGCAGATCGCCGAGGCGCTGCTCGCGCCATGCGCCGACGCCGGCGGCGCGCTCCGGGGCCGCAAGGTGCTCATCACCGCCGGGCCCACGCGCGAGCGCATCGATCCGGTGCGGTTCATCACGAACCGCAGCTCCGGCAAGATGGGTTACGCCGTCGCGGAGGCCGCGCGCGCCGCAGGCGCCGAGGTCGTCATCGTGAGCGGGCCGGTCGCCGTGCCGACACCCGCGGGCACGCGGCGGATCGACGTCGAGACCGCCGAGCAGATGATGGACGTGGTCGCGGCGGAGCTGCCCGGCACGGACATCTTCATCGCCGCCGCGGCGGTGTCCGACTACCGTCCGGTGCAACCCGCAACGGAGAAGATCAAGAAGACCAGCGATTCGCTGGTGCTCGCGCTCACCCGCACGACGGACGTCCTCGCAACCGTCGCGGCCGGCTCGCCACGGCCGTTCGTCGTCGGGTTCGCCGCGGAGACGCAGAACGTCGAGCGCAACGCGCTCGCGAAACTCGAGGGCAAGCGGCTGGACATGATCGCGGCCAACGAGGTGGGCGACCGGCTCGCGTTCGACTGCGACGACAACGCGCTCACGGTCTACTGGCCGGGCGGGCGGCGCGAGCTCGGGCGTGCGCCGAAGCGCGAGCTCGCCGACGCGCTGGTCGCCTTGATCGCCGAGCGCTACGGCGCCGGGCGGGCATCCGGCGCGGAGCCGGGCGCGTCGCGCGGCGCCGGCAGCATCGCAGCCCGATGAGCACCGTCAAGCGACGAGCGATGCAGGTGCGCCTGCTCGACCCGCGCCTCGGCCGGGAATTCCCGCTGCCCATTACGCGACGCCGGGATCGGCGGGCCTCGACCTCCGGGCGTGCCTCGACGCGCCGCTTGCGCTCGCCCCGGGGCAGGCCGAGCTCGTGCCCACGGGCCTCGCGATCCACCTCGACGATCCCGCGCTCGCGGCTGTCCTGCTGCCGCGCTCGGGCCTCGGCCACAAGCACGGCATCGTGCTCGGCAACCTCGTCGGCCTGATCGACTCCGATTACCAGGGCCAGGTGATGGTGTCCTGCTGGAACCGCGGGCAGGGCGCGTACACGATCACGCCCGGCGAGCGCATCGCGCAGCTCGTCGTCGTGCCCGTCGTGCAGGTGGAACTCGACGTCGTCGAGCAGTTCGCGGAATCCGAGCGCGGTGCGGGCGGATTCGGCAGCTCCGGGACTACTTGAGGCCCCTGAGCTCCTTGAAGCGGGCGATGTCGGCCCCGAACTCCGCGCGCAGCTTCGCGCGCTCCGCCGTGTTCTTCGCGAGTTCCTGCTCGTAGACCTGCAGGCCGTTCACGGTGTTCACGATCTCCTCGGCGATGTGATCCGGCACGGGCGGCGCTGCCTCGTCGTCGCTGTAGGGACGGAAGCGCTGCACGTCGCCCATGAGCCGCGACTCGCGCTCCCTCAGATTCGCGATGTACTGCTCGGTCACGCGCGACTGCTGGTCGAGCAGCTCGAGCCGCTGGTCGCGCAGCCGCTCGATGTCGGCCACGGAGAGGTAGGTCGCGATCAGGGTGCGGTCGCGCTGCTCGGAGGCCTTCGCCGCGTCCTCGGCCGCCTTCTGCTGCGCGGCCTGCTCGAGCGAGCGACGCCCGGGAATGGTGCGGATCACGCGGCCCGAGCGGTCGAGCACCTCGACGTCGAGGTCCATGCAGGGAGCGGGGATGTTCTGGCCGAAGTGCGACTGCCCGCGGGCGTCGCGGCAGCGATACACCTCGTCGCCGGTCAGGCGCTCGGCGGACGCGGGCACGAGCGGCGTCATCACCAGCGCGAGCAGGCAGGACCCGAGCAGTCGGGAAGGCATACGGAGAGCTCCGGCAGTGTGCTGCATGCGGGGATTCTGCGCCCGGCGGGGCCCGCGCGCTAACGTCCGGGCGCCGGGTTTGTGACCCGCGTCATGGCCCCGGGTTCCGTTCAGACGCCGTAGCGATCCCGGTAGGCCCGGACCGTCCCGAGCACGGCCGTGTCGCCGGTTGCCTCGAGGTGCGCCATGAGGTCCCGCAGGCGCAGCACGCTCACGACCGGCAGGCCGTAGGTTTCCTGGACTTCCTGGACGGCCGAGCGCTCGCCCTGGCCGCGCTCCTCGCGATCGAGCGCGATCAGCACGCCGGCCGGCGTCGCGCCGTGCGAGCGGATGATCTCCACGGACTCGCGGACGGCGGTGCCGGCCGTCATGACGTCGTCGACGATCAGCACGCGGCCCGCGAGCGGGGCGCCCACGATCGTGCCGCCTTCGCCGTGGTCCTTCGCTTCCTTGCGGTTGAACGCGAACGGGACGTCGCGGTGCTCGTGCTCTGCGAGCGCGGCGGCCGTCGCCGTGACGAGCGGGATGCCCTTGTACGCCGGGCCGAAGAGCATGTCGAACTCGACCCCCGACACTGCCGCCGCGCGGGCGTAGTGGCGCCCGAGCCCCGCGATCGCGCGGCCCGTGTTGAAGAGCCCGGCGTTGAAGAAGTAGGGACTCCGGCGGCCGGACTTGAGCGTGAACTCGCCGTAGCGCAGCACGCCGAGGTCGAGGCAGAGGCGGATGAAGTCGGGCTGGTGCATGGCCGTACTTTATACTGCGCCGCCATGCGCATCGTCACGCTGAACGCCAACGGCATCCGTTCCGCGGCCCGCAAGGGCTTCTACGACTGGCTCGCGACGCAGGACGCGGACGTCGTCTGCGTGCAGGAGACCCGGGCGCAGGCCGACCAGCTCGCGGACCCGATCTTCCGCCCGGAGGGCTACCACTGCTACTACCAGGACGCCGAAAAGAAGGGCTACAGCGGCGTCGCCGTCTACTCGCGCGTGAAACCGGTCGAGGTCGTCGCGGGATTCGGCTGCCCGGAGTTCGACGCCGAGGGGCGTTACCTCGAGCTGCAGTTCAAGGGCCTCAGCGTCGTCTCCGTGTACCTGCCCTCCGGCTCCTCGGGTGAGGCGCGGCAGCAGGCGAAGTACCGCTTCCTCGACGCGTTCATGCCGCACCTCGGCACGTTGAAGCGCCGGCGCCGCGATTACGTGCTGTGCGGCGACTGGAACATTGCCCACCGCGAGATCGACCTGAAGAACTGGCGCTCGAACCAGAAGAACTCCGGCTTCCTGCCGGAGGAGCGGGCCTGGCTCGACCGACTCTTCGGCGACGAGCGCTACGTCGACGCGTTCCGCGAGGTGAATCTCGAGCCCGACCAGTACACCTGGTGGTCCAACCGCGGGCAGGCATGGGCGAAGAATGTGGGCTGGCGCATCGATTACCAGGTGCTGAGCCCGCGGCTGCGCGGCAGCGTCCGCGCGGCGGACATCTACAAGGCGCAGCGCTTCTCCGATCACGCCCCGCTCACGATCGACGTGGACCTGTGAGCTCGCCGAACCCGACGCAGCCCGCGGCCGGGGGATTGCGCCTGCTCGCGGCGGCGCTCCGCAGCCGCAAGCTCGGGATCATGCTCGCGTTCGGCTTCGCCGCGGGGCTGCCTTATGCGCTGCTGCTCGGCACGCTGTACGCGTGGCTCGGCGAGGCCGGGGTCGACCTCGAGACGATGGGCGTCTTCTCGCTGATCGGGCTCGCGTACTCGTTCAAGTTCCTGTGGTCGCCGCTCGTCGACCGCGTCGTGCTGCCGGGGCTCGAGCGGCTCGGCCGCCGGCGCTCGTGGCTGCTGCCGATACAGATCACCGTCGGGCTCACGTTCCTCTTGCTGTCGCAGCTCGACCCGAAGTCGGCGCTCGGCTGGTTCTCGCTGCTCGCGGGCTTCGCGGCCTTCGCTTCGGCGACGCAGGACATCGTGGTCGACGCGTGGCGCGTCGACGTGGCCGACGAGTCCGCGACGCTCGAGCTGCTGTCGGCCGTGTACCAGCTCGGCTACCGCATCGCGACGCTCGTGGGCGGGGCGCTCGCGCTCGTCGCCGCGGCCCGCATCGGCTGGCCGGCCGTGTACGCGTCGATGGGCGTGCTGATGCTCTGCATCGCCGCGGCCACGATGTTCGCGCCCGACACGCCACGCCCGTCGGCTGCGGGCCCGGGCGGGGAGGACGCGCTGCACGACGGCGTGCCGGTGCGCGCACGCCGCATCGCGATCGCGATCATCGGCACGGGCTGGGCGTGGGCGCTCGCGACCGTCATCACGTTCATGGTGCGCTCGCTCGGCGCCGCACCCGGCGAGCGTCCCGACGCCACCGCCTTCGTCAAGCTCTACGCGCCGCTGATCGTCGTCGCGACGGTCGTCGTTCCGGCCATCGTCGCCGCCGTGCTGAACCGGATGGCGCGGAAAGCGGCTGCCGTGCCCGCGGCGAGCTTCTCCGGCACGCTGGACGCGGCGGTGGGCCACGCGTATCGCGCTCTCGTGCTGCCGCTCGCCGAGCTCGTGGGTCGGCTCGGCTGGGCCGCAATCCTCGCGCTCGGGCTCATCCTCACGTATCGGCTGACGGACACGACGTGGGGCCCGTTCGCGCTGCCGTTCTACCTGCAGGAGCTCGGCTACACGAACGACCAGGTCGCGATCGCGAGCAAGTTCTTCGGCGTGGGCATGACGATGGCGGGCATCGCGCTCGGCGCGCTCAGCTTCGCGCTGTTCGGGCGCATGCCGACCCTGGTGATCGGTGCCGCGCTCGCTGCCGCGACGAACCTGCTCTATGCCGACCTCGCGCAGGGCGGCGCGGCGCTCGACGCCTTCGGCCGCTCGACGGGCTTCTACTCGCTCACCGCGGGCTTCGGTGCCGACGAGCGCTTCTCGCGGCTGCTCCTCGCGATCGCGGGTGAAAACCTCGCGGGCGGCCTCGCGGGCGCCGCGTTCGTCGCCTACCTGTCGGGCATCACCTCGAAGCGCTACAGCGCGGTGCAGTACGCACTGCTCTCGTCGCTCACGTTCCTGGTGGGCTCGCTCGGACGCGGTGCCGTGGGCCAGGCCATCGACGAGCTCGGGTATGCCCCGGTGTTCTACTTCACCGCGGCGCTCGGGTCGATCGCGGTGGTGCTCTGCATCGTCGAGTGGATCCGCATCGGGCGCCGGCCCGGCGCAGTAGACGCGCCCGCGCGCATCGCCGCGGGCTGAACGAAGAGCGAGGGGAGGGCGTCATGGGCGAGGACACCGTGGCCGACGTGCGCCACTATCCGGAGTCGCTGCGACGCGCCCGCGCGCTCGAGCCGCGCTGGTACCTGGGCGAGGACATGCTCGCGCTCGACCGCCGCGCGGTCTTCGCGCGGACGTGGCAGTTCGTCGCGCATCGCGCGCAGCTCGAGGCGCCGGGCGACCACGTGGTCGAACAGGTCGCGGGGATGCCGGTGCTGCTCCTGCGGGGACGCGACGGCGTGCTGCGGGCGTTTCCGAACGTGTGCCGGCACCGCGCGGGGCCGCTGGCCCACTCGAGCGGCAAGGGCCTCGGCGCACTGCGCTGTCGCTACCACGGCTGGCTCTACGACCAGGAAGGCCGGCTCGTCGCGGCGCCGGAGATGCAGGACGCCCTCGACTTCCGGGCGGAAGATCATCGACTGCCGCCGCTTCGGGTCGCGGAGTGGCAGGGATTCGTGTTCGTCGCGCTGGACGAGTCCGCGCCGCCGTTCGAGTCCGTCTACGCCGGGATCGCGGAGCGCATCGCCCCGGTCAACCTGGGCGCGATGCGCTGGACGCGCCGCGATGCCTGGGAGGTCGCCTGCAACTGGAAGGTCTACGTCGACAACTTCCTCGAGGGCTACCACCTGCCGCTGGTGCATCCCGGCCTCTCGAAGGCGCTCGACTACCGCGCGTACGACACCGAGCTGCACGAGTGGTACTCGCTGCAGCACTCGCCGCTCCGTGACACCTCGGAGACTTACGGCGACGGGCGGGCCTGGTACTACTTCGTGTACCCGAACGTGATGCTGAACGTGATGCCCGGGCGGCTGCAGGCCAACCGGGTCCTGCCGCTGGGGCCCGACCGCACGCGCGTCGAGTTCGACTACTTCTACGCCCAGGATGCCGCGTCCCTCGCGCGGATCGAGAGTGACAAGGCGATGAGCGACGAGATCCAGATCGAGGACCTCGCGATCTGCGAGGCCGTGCAGAAGGGCATCGCCTCCGGGCGGTACGAGGCGGGACGCCTCTGCCCGCGCCGCGAGTCCGGCGTCTGGCACTTCCACGAACTGCTGCGCGCGGCGTACGCACGCGATGCGGCAACCGGAGCGCGCCCGTGAGCGGCGGCGCCCCGGCACCGGCTGAACGGCCCGGCCAGGACCTCGGCTTCTGGATGTGCACGGCGCTCGTGGTCGGCAACACGATTGGCATCGGCATCTTCCTGCTGCCGGCCTCGCTCGCGCCGTACGGCCTCAACGCGCTCATCGGCTGGACCGTGACCGTCGCCGGCATGATCGTGCTCGCGAGGGTCTTCGCACGCCTCGCGCGCGAGTACCCGGCGAGCGACGGACCGTACGGCTACATCCGGGACACCGCGGGCGAGTGGCCGGCGTTCCTCGCGATCTGGTGCTACTGGGTCTCGTGCTGGATCACGAACGCCGCGATCGCGATCGGCGTCGTGGGATACCTGTCGCAGGTGCTCCCGGCGGCTACCGCATGGCCGCCCGCGGCCGTGTCTCTCGCCCTGGTCTGGCTCTTCGTTCTGGTGAACGCACTCGGCGCGCGCACGGGCGGCCGGGTGCAGGTGGCGACGACGCTGCTCAAGCTCCTGCCGATGCTGGTCCTCATGCTGCTCGGCGGGTGGCTGCTCGTGACCGATCCGGCCGCCTATGCCCGCACGGTGCCCATGACGCCGATCACGCTCGCGGACGTCATGGCGGCCTCGACGGTCGCGCTCTTCGCGATGCTCGGCATCGAGTCGGCTGCGGTGCCCGCCGGCCGCGTGAAGGATCCTGCGCGTACCATCCCGCGCGCGACCGTCGTCGGCACGCTCGTGACCGCCGCGATCTACATGACGGTATCGGCGATGGCGCTGCTCCTGATACCGCAGGCGCAGCTCGCGCAGTCGAACGCGCCGTTCGTCGACCTGCTGAACCTCCACGTCGCCGGCGACACGGGCCGCGTGCTCGCGGCGTTCGTCGTGATCGGCGGGCTCGGTGCACTGAACGGCTGGACGCTGCTCGTGGGCGAACTCACGGCGACGATGGCACGCCACGGCACGCTGCCCGCCGCGCTCGGCCGCCGCAACGCGCGGGGCGCCCCGGTCGTGGCACTCGTGATGACGGCGGTGTTCGCTTCCGCGATGGTGCTGATGAACTTCAGCAAGTCGCTGGTCGAGGGATTCACCTTCCTCACGCTCGTCGTGACGGGGGCCAACCTGCCGCTGTACCTGCTCTGCGCGTACGCGCTCCTCGTGCTCTGGCGTCGCGGCCAGCGGCCCGGGAGCGCCGACCTCGCGGTGCTCGGCCTCCTCGGCACGGCCTACGCGGTCTTCGCGTTCATCGGCCTCGGGCAGGAGCCCTTCCTGTGGTCGCTCGCGCTTGCGGCGGCGGGCGTGCCGGCGTACGCGTGGATGCGGCATCGGCGGCGCGCGGCAGGCCGCTGAGCGCGACCCGGGGCGATCTCGCCTCGCGCGCAGCGAAATCGATGCACCGGATCCGCAGCTGGCAGCTTTTCGCGACCTGCGTGCTCGTCTGGGGCACGACGTGGTATGCGATCACGTTCCAGCTCCCGTACACATCGCCGGAAGTGGGCGTCGCGCTGCGCTTCGGCATCGCGGGCGCCGTGGTGCTCGGCGTGTGCGCCGCCCGCCGCCTGCCGCTCTCCTTCGACGCCCGGCAGCACGCGATGCTCGCGCTGCAGGGCGTCTTCATGTACGGCGTGTCGTACGTGTGCGTGTACTACGCGGAGCGCCACGTTGTCTCGGGGCTCGTCGCGATCGGCTATTCCGCTTCGCCGATCATCACCGGGCTCGGGGCACGCGCGCTCTTCGGTCTCGAGGTGACGGCGCGGTTCCTGCTCGGCGGCGTGTTCGGGCTCGCGGGCGTGGCACTGATGTTCTGGCCGGAGTTCGGCCGCGACTCGGGACCGGGCGACACGATGCTCGGCGTGCTCTTCACGGTCTCGGCCGTGCTGCTCTCCGCCGTCGGCAGCCTGACGGCGGTGCGTAACCGCGCGCACCGCCTGCCGTTCTGGCCGTCGCTGGGGTACGGGATGCTGTACGGCGCCGCCGCCGCGGCCCTCGTGGCGGTGATGCAGGGCCACAGCTTCGCGCTGCCGGCCGTCGCATCGTGGTGGATCGCGCTCTTCTACCTGGCGCTCGCGGGTTCCGTGCTGACCTTCGCCTGCTTCCTCACGCTGCAGGAGCGCATCGGCCCGGGCCCGACGGCGTCGATCGGCGTGATGACGCCCGTGATCGCGCTCGCCGTCTCGATGGCGTTCGAGGCGTTCCGCCCGGACGCGCTGACGATCGCCGGCGCCGTGCTTGCCGTGTCCGGCAACGTGATGATGCTGCGGCGCGCCTGAAGGGAGGCTGCGCCGCCGGGGACGGCGTCAGCTCTGGCCGCGCTCCAGGTCCGCGAGCACCACGCGGGCGGCATTGCGGCCGCTTGCGCCGCTCACGCCACCGCCGCCGTGCACGCCGCTGCCGCAGAGATACAGGCCGTCGACTGGCGTGCGGTGATCGGACCCGCCGGGCACGGGGCGCATGAAGAGGAGCTGGTCGAGGATCAGCTGCCCGTGGTTCAGGTCGCCTTCCGTGAGTCCCCACCGCTGCTCGAGGTCGACGGGCGTGATCGAGCGGATCTCGCGTATCGAGTCGCGAAGCGCAGGCGCGTGGCGCGCGAGCGTGTCGACGGCGCGCCGCTCGAGCGTGGTGCGCGCCGAGGTCCAGTCGGCGTCGCGCAGCGAGTAGGACGCATACTGGTAGTGGATGGAGACGACCGGACCCGAGGTCGTCACCTCGAGATAAGGCTCCGTCGAGATCTCGCCGTACTTCGACGCGTCGTACGCGCGCTCGACGTACGCGAGCGTCGGCGCCACGACGAGCGTGCCCTCGGGCAGGCCGTGGCGACCGTCCGTCAGGAGATGCACCTTCGCGACCGAGCCTCGCATCTTGATCGACTGCACGTGCCAGACGTACTCGGGCGGCAGCTCGGGCGCGCCGAGCAGCCCGAGCAGCGTGCGCCGCGGATCGGCCGCGGAGACCACGACCGGAGCCGCGATCTCCTCGCCATTCGCGAGCCGCACGCCCTTCACCTGCTGGCAGTCCGCGAGAATCCGGGACACCGGGGCCGCGGTGCGCAACTCGCCGCCGGCCGCGCGCACCGCGGCCACCAGCGCCGCCGCGAGTCGGCCCGGATCCGCGGCACGGTGGCCGAGACCGCCGCGGTTCAGCCAGTTGTGGATCAGGGTGTAACCGGTGCCGGCGGAGTAGGAGCCCAGCGTGACGCCGTGCACCGCGAGTGCCGCGAGCGCGGCCTTGAGGGGCTCCGACTCGAACCACTCCTCGCCGAGCTCGCGCGCGGACATCGACACGCT
>RPQJ01000096.1 GCA_003819815.1 Lysobacterales bacterium | reverse complement strand
CGTAGGAGAATCCGCCGCAGGCGACGAGTCCGCGGAACGTGTCGAGCGAGACGCGACCGGCGATGAGGTCGGTCATGTGCACGTCGACGGGGTCGAAGCCGGCGCGGTGGAACGCGGCGGCCATCTCGACCTGGCTGTTGACGCCCTGCTCGCGCAGGATCGCGACGGGCGGCCGCACGCCGACCGCTACGTACGGCGCCGCCACGTCCCCGGCCGGATCGTAGGTAAGCCGGGCGTGGAGACCGGGATCGTTCGGGTCGGTGGCGCGCGCGTATTCCTCGTGGGCGCACTCCGGGTTGTCGCGCAGTGCCTGCATGCGCCAGCTCGTCTCGGACCAGGCGCGGCGCAGCTCCGTCCGGCTCGCGGTGAAGACTTCGCGCCCGCCCCCGTCCAGAACCGAGACGCGGCCTGCTTCGACGACCCGCCCCACCTCGCGCACGCAGTCGCCGAGGCCCGCGGAGCGCAGGACTTCGCTCACGTGCGCGACGTCGCCTTCCGCCACCTGGATGACGACGCCGAGTTCCTCGGCAAAGAGCGCGGCCGCGACGGCGGCCTGCCCGGACTCGCCAAGACTCGCCTCGATTCCGCAGCGGCCGGCGAACGCCATTTCGCACAGCGTGACGAAAAGGCCGCCGTCGGAACGGTCGTGATAGGCAAGCAGACGCCCCTCGCGACGCAGTCGGGTGATCGCCTGAGCCAGCGCGCGGACAAGGCCCGGATCGTCGCAGTCGGGCGGCACGTCGCCGAGCTTGCCGTACACCTGCGCGAGGCACGACCCGCCGAGGCGGTTGCGGCCGCCGCCGAGGTCGACGAGCAGCAGGCGCGTCGGTCCACGGTCGGTCCGCAGCTGCGGCGTCAGCGTGCGGCGCACGTCCTCGACGGGCGCGAACGCGGAGACGATCAGCGAGACAGGCGCCACGACCTTGCGCGGTCCGGCCTCGTCGGTCCACGCCGTCTTCATCGACAAGGAGTCCTTGCCGACCGGAATCGCGATGCCGAGCGCCGGGCACAGTTCCTCGCCGACGGCCCGCACAGTGTCGTACAGGTCGGCGTCCTCGCCGGGCTCGCCGCACGCGGCCATCCAGTTCGCGGAGAGGCGGACATCCTCGATGCGACCGACGTCCGCGGCGAGGATGTTCGTCACGGCCTCGCAGACGGCCATGCGACCGGAAGCTGCGGCGTCGAGCAGCGCGAGCGGCGTGCGCTCGCCCATCGCCATCGCCTCGCCGTGATTCGAGAAATAGTCGCTCACGGTGACCGCGACGTCGCTGACGGCGACCTGCCAGGGACCGACCAGCGGATCGCGGCTGATCATGCCGCCGACGGAGCGGTCGCCGATCGTGATCAGGAACGTCTTGTCGGCGACGGTCGGCAGCCTGAGGAGACGGAACGCGGCATCGCGCAGGTCGAGCTGCGCCGGGTCGAAATCATCCGACGCGTGCGGCAGGCGACTGACGTCGCGCGTCATGCGGGGCGGCTTGCCGAGCAGCGTCGCGAGCGGCATGTCGACCGGCACGTTGCCGAACTGCGGGTCCTCGACGCGGAGCGTTCCGTCCGACGTCACCTCGCCGATCACGGCGAACGGGCAGCGCTCGCGCTCGCACAGGGCGCCGAACGCGGCAAGCTGCGGGGCGGCGACGATCAGCACGTAGCGTTCCTGCGCCTCGTTGCACCAGATCTCGAGCGGCGACATCCCGGGCTCGTCGCTCGGCACGCGGCGCAGGTCGATGTCGCCGCCCGTGGTTCCGTGCGCGACGGACTCGGGCACGGCATTCGACAGCCCGCCCGCGCCGACGTCGTGGATCAGCAGGATCGGGTTCTCGTCGCCGAGCGCCCAGCACGCGTCGATCACTTCCTGGGCGCGACGCTGGATCTCGGGGTTGCCGCGCTGGACGGAAGCGAAGTCGAGATCGGCCGAGCTCGCTCCCGCGCCGACGGACGACGCGGCGCCGCCGCCGAGCCCGATCAGCATCGCGGGCCCGCCGAGCACGATGATCTTCGCGCCGGGGACGACCGCGGCCTTCTCGACGTGCTCGCGACGGATGTTGCCCAGACCCCCGGCGATCATGATCGGCTTGTGGTACCCGCGGAACGGCGCGCGGCCCGGCGACTCGACGCGCTGCTCGAACGTCCGGAAGTATCCGCAGATGCCGGGCCGCCCGAACTCGTTGTTGAAGGACGCGGCGCCGACCGGCCCCTCGATCATGATCTGCAGGGCCGACGCGATGCGGTCCGGACGGCCTGCGTCCTGCTCCCAGGGCTGCACGGCCCCGGGAATGCGCAGGTTCGACACGCTGAAGCCGACGAGGCCTGCCTTCGGTTTCGAGCCGCGGCCCGTCGCGCCCTCGTCGCGGATCTCGCCACCGGACCCCGTGGCCGCGCCCGGGAACGGCGAGATCGCGGTCGGGTGGTTGTGGGTCTCGACCTTCATGAGGATGTCGATCGGCTCGTCGCTGCCGCCGTAGGAGCCGCCGCCCGGCGGCGCGAACCAGCGCCGGCCCGGCCAGCCTTCCATCACGGCCGCGTTGTCGCGGTAGGCCGACAGCACGCCCCGGGGATTGTGCTCGTGCGTGTTGCGGATCATGCCGAACAGCGACTTCGGGCTCGCCGCGCCGTCGACGATCCAGTCCGCATTGAAGATCTTGTGCCGGCAGTGCTCGGAGTTCGCCTGCGCGAACATCATGAGCTCGACGTCCGTCGGGTCGCGGCCGAGTTCGCGGAAGGCACGATCGAGGTACTCGATCTCGTCGGGCGAGAGCGCGAGGCCGAGCTCGGCGTTCGCCGCCTCCAGGGCCGCCGCGCCACGCTCGAGCAGCGGCACGCTGGCGTACGGTCGCGGGCTCGAGTGGTGGAACAGCGCTGCGGCTGCCGCGACGTCGCGAAGCACGTTCTCGGTCATGCGATCGTGCAGCGCGGCGCCGACGACACCCCACTCCTTCTCGTCGAGCGCGCGGGCCGCGGTGGCGTAGTAACCCACGCCGCGCTCGATCCGGCGCACCTTCGCGAGCCCGCACACGTGCGCAATGTCCGTGGCCTTGCTCGACCACGGCGACACCGTGCCGAACCGCGGCACGACGAGCAGCAGCTCGCCGGCCGGCGCACCGCCCTCGTCGGCCGGGCCGTACTGCAGCAGCGACTCGAGGACCTTGCGGTCGGCCGCGGAGAGCTCGCCCGCGAGATCGACGAAGTGCAGGTAGCGCGAATCCAGCCGCTCGACCGCGGGCACGCGCTCGCGGATTCCCGCGAGCAGCTTGGCGAGTCGGAAGTCGGAAACTGCGGGCGCGCCGCTGTGTGTGAGCATGAGGTGCCGCCGCCGGCTGGCAGGGGCGCGAAATGATACCGGAGGGCGCGGTGCGCAGCCAGCCGCGACAGCCGCGCGGCGCGCGCTACTTGCCGCGCGGGCCCGGCTCGCCGGGCGTGTAGACCGGGAACGGGAACGGCGTAACGTTCGACGCTTCGGCCTGCGCCACCTTGCTCGCGCCCGACTTGCGCACCTCGTCGATGCGGATGATCGAGTGCAGCGGCAGGTACGTGCGCTTCACGCCGTCGAACTCCGCCTTGATCTTCTCCTCGGACGGGTCCACCACGACCGCGGAGCGCTCGCCGAAGATGAGTTCCTCGACCTCGACGAAGCCGAAGAGCCCGCCGTGCCCCACCTTGCGGGCATAGAGCTCGTAGACCTTGCCCTGGTTGTGGAACACGACCTTGTACAGATGGGAGGCCGGCATCGTGAAGCGCGTGCTTGCGGTAGCGGGTGCCGGCATATTACAAGGTGGTCCGAGCCATGGCCATCAAGCTGCGCGTCATCAGCGATCACTACCGCGAGCTCGGCGAGCAGCGCTCACGCGTGTTCGGCGTGAACGGCGGCACGATCGGCCGTTCTCCGGACAACGACTGGGTACTGCCCGACGCGAAGCGTCTGGTTTCGGGCCACCACTGCGAGATCGAGTACCGTGGCGGCGCCTACTGGCTCAAGGACACGAGCACGAATGGCGTGTACGTCAACGACGCCGAGCAACCGGTCTCCGCGACGGGCCCGCTCGTGCTGCGGGACGGCGATCGCCTCCGCATCGGCGACTACGACCTGATCGTGAGCGTCGACGCCCGCATCGACTTCCTGCCGGCCGCAGCCGACGAGCATTCGGCCGCGAAGCACCTCGACTCCGGCCTCGGCGCGTCGCTCGACCTCGACAGCCTGCTCACGCCGCGCGAGATCGAGGACTCGGGCTCGATGCCGATCCGCAACGTCTACGGCCAGAAGTTCGCCGTCGAGCCTGCCGCGCCCGACGACACCGGCGTGCCCGACCGCCCGCACACGCCGCTCAATCCGCCGCCCGACGAGCGTGGCCGCACGCACCTTTCGACGCAGCCCGTCCGCCCCGTGCAGAGCCCGCCTCCGCCCGGGCCGGGCACGCCGGAGTGGGCGATGAAGACGCGGGCGATGACGCGCCAGGAACTCACGGAGGCAGTCGCGCGCCGCCAGAGCCGGCTCGACGCGCGCCAGCAGACGGTGCCTTTCCACCAGCAGGCGGCCACCTGGAACGACCTGCGCACCGCGCTGCAGGCATTCTGCCGCGGCGCGGGCATCGAGCTCTCGGGGCTCTCGTCGGAAGCGCAATCGATGCTGCCGCTCGTCGCGGGCCAGTTGCTCCGCGAGGCAGTCGTGGGCCTCACGGATCTCGCGCAGGCACGCGCGAAGGCCTTGCCCACGACCACCAGCGGCTCGTCCTCCGGCGCGAACCCGCTGCGCAACTCCACGAGCGTCGAGCAGGCGCTGCTCAGGCTCTTCGAATCGCACGGCCGCGTCTACGGCGGCCCGGTCGAGGCGCTGCGCGACGTGCTGCAGGACGCGAGGGACCACGAGGCGGCGTTGCAGGCCGCCGTGCGCTCGGGCCTCGAGGCCGTGCTGGGACAGCTGGCGCCCGCGAACGTCGCCGACCAGTTCGAGCAGGGCCGCGCCCGCGCCCTGGCACCCGGCCAGGACCCGCGCCCGAAGTACTGGGAGCATTACGCCGAGTTCTACCGCGTGATCCTGCAGAACGCCGGACCGGACGGGCTGCCCCACCCCTTCAAGGAAGCGTACGCTCAGGAATACGCCCGCGTCCGGGAAGAGCTGCGGGCGAAGCGCAAGACTGCGGAAGGCTCTGCCGGCTGAGTCGGGTGCTCAGGTCGCGCGCCGTCGCACCGCCACGCCCACCAGCGCGAGCCCGAGGCCCAGCGTAAGCAACGTCCCGGGTTCGGGGACGGCGCCGCGAAATCCCGTGGCAAGCCCTCGATCGTCGAATGCGGTGCCGAAGTCGTGCCAGCGGCTCACGAGCGGCCCTGTCCCGTTCGGCGCGAACGCGGCGAAGAACGGACCGGTGTGGCCGTCCGGTGCACCGAAGAGTCGAATGTCGAGCAGCAGGTTGCCGAGCGACGGGTCGTACCGGTAGGGCCGCCCGCCGAAGGCGAGTTCGGCCCCCGTGACCGCAGAACCGCCGTCGAAACTCACGAACAGGGCCGCGTCGGGGCCCAGGTTGTCGTCGAACGGGCGGCCGTCGATCTCGTTGATCGCCTGGCCCGTGGTCGACAGGCGGATCTCGACCCGCGCGGGAACCAGCGTCGCGCCGAGGTTTCCCGTCGGGTAGAAGACGAGTTCCTCGATGCGCATCGGGCCGTCGAACAGGCTCGACGAGTACACCTGCTGGTAGCGGCTGCTCTCGTAGCCGTAGGACCCGGGCAGCGTGCTGAAGGGGAATGCGTTCTGGGCGGAAGCCTGGGGGCCGCCGAAGAGGACTTCCGTCTTGAGCCCCCAGGCCGGCGCCGCGGCCAGGGCCAGCGTCGTGGCCAGTGCGTATCCCTGCAATGCGATCTTCACGGCGGCTCCCGGGCGTGCGGTCGCCGGGCAACCGTGCCCGGCCAGTAGGACGCAATGATCGCAGAGACTCTTCAGGAAAGCGCGACGAAAGTCTCGTAAGTGACGGATTTAACTTATATCAAGCACGCCGCGACGCGCGGTCAGCCGCGTCCGACGATCTGCGCCGTGGCGATCAGTTCCTCGAGCACCGCGAGCGAGGCCTGCCCCGAGCAGGTGAACGGGTTGAGTTCCGCCCGCTCGCCGTACTTCAGGAGCAGCGCCGGGTTCACTTTGGCGAGGTTCACCTGGCCCATCGTCCAGTGTCCGAACCGCCGCTCGCGGATCTCCTCGTACGAGAGGATCCGCACCTGCGTGTGGCGGCGGTCGCGCACGATCGTGTTGTAGAGGTCGTTGACCTCGTCGCGACCGCCCTCGAGCGCCTGGATGAACAGGTCGTCGCTGTAGCAGAGCACCCCGGTGATGCCCGCCTTCGGGTTGTGGGCACGCGACTGCTCGAGGATGGAATCGAGCACGGGCCCGATCAGCGGCTCGGCGGCGCGGCTCGCGTACAGCAGGCGGACTAGCATGGCAACCTCAGTCGGTGAGCTTGATCAGGGACAGGAACTCGCGGCGCAGCGTCGGATCCTTGAGGAACGAGCCCCGCATGACGCTGTTCAGCATCTTCGTGCGGTCATCCTTGACGCCGCGCCAGTGCATGCAGAAGTGGTCGGCCTCCATCACGACGGCGATCCCGTCCGGGCTCACCTTGCTCATGAGCAGGTCGGCCATCTGCGTGATCGCCTCCTCCTGGATCTGCGGCCGGCTCATGATCCACTCGGCGAGCCGCGAGTATTTCGAGAGCCCGATGAGGTTCGAGTGCTCGTTCGGCATGATCCCGATCCACAGCCGCCCGAGGATCGGGCACAGGTGGTGGCTGCAGGCACTGCGCACCGTGATCGGGCCCACGATCATGAGTTCGTTCAGGTGCTCCGCGTTCGGGAACTCGGTGACCGGCGGCGGCGCGACGTAGCGGCCGCGGAACACCTCGTTCAGGTACATCTTCGCGACGCGTCGCGCGGTGTCCTGCGTGTTGTGGTCGCTCTCGGTGTCGATCACGAGGCTGTCGAGCACGGCTTTCATCTTGCCCTCGACCTCGTCGAGGAGTTCCTCGAGTTCGCCCGGCTCGAGGAACGCCGCGATGTTGTCGTTGGCGTGGAAGCGCTTGCGAGCCGCGACGATGCGCGAGCGGATCCGCGCCGAGGCGGGCAGCGAGGCTTCGTCCCTGAGTCGCCGGGGTTTGTCGTTCATCGAGGTTCGCCACCAGATCCGGGTACCGGCCTTCCGGGCCGCCGCGCGCGTCGCCGATCGACGCGAGTCCGAGGGAATCTTAGCAGTCGTGCTCGTGGCTCGTCGGATACGGAGATCGGCCGCACCCGGGGGTGGGCCAGGCGGCGTCGCTGCCGCCTTGCCCTCGAAGCAACCGTATGCTAGATGAACAAGCGGAGCGGTGCCGGGGAAGCATCGCCGACGAAGACGACGGGAGTGCGGCCATGGGACGGCATCGGACTGAATGCGCGTCGGGACGGCGGTCTGCACGAAATACGTTCGTTGCAGTCTTCGGGATAGTCGCCCTCCTGGTGGAGCCGACGGCACCCGGTGCGGCGGAAAGCTCCGCGGCGGCTCCGCGTACGTACGGCGCGGACGCTCCGTTCACGATCGACCAGCTGCCGCCCGGCAGGCTGCGCTCCGACCTCGAGCGACTCACGCCGACGATCAGGGCGAAAGCGATGGACGCGCTGCATCGATTTTCCTTCCCGTCTGAGGACGTCGCCACCCTGCGCGTCGACACGCAGGGCCACCCGTTCTACGAAGACGACTTCCGCGGCGCAATCGAACGTGTGGGCGAGCCGCGCACTGCCGGCCGAGCACCCTTCGGCATGACGACGCAAGCTGTCCCGTCGATCGCTGCGTCGAGCGTCGGTCCTGCGACTGTCTTCACGCTGCACAGCCGGCCCGGCGCGGCCCGCACGGTCTACCTCAATTTCCGCGGCCACGTGATCACCGGCACGGGCTGGAACACCGCGCAGAAGCCTTCGTTGCAGGCCCTGCCCTACAGCCTCGACACCGACTACGCGTCGTTCACCGAGGCCGAATCCGCGAGCATCGCGGAAATCTGGCAACGCGTGGCCGAGGACTACGCGCCCTACGACATCGACGTGACGACCGAGCCGCCGCCGGCCTTCGGACCACAGACCGGCCACGTGCTCGTCACGCGGCAGTACGACCGCAACGGCATCCTGATCTTCTGCTCCGGCTGCGGCGGCGTGGCCTACGTCGGCGTCTGGGGGCGGCCGGACTATGCGTATTTCCAGCCCGCGCTCGTGTTCCATGAGGTGCTCTACAACGAGCACAACGTCGCGGAGGCGGCAAGCCACGAGCTGGGACACAACCTCGGCCTGTCGCACGACGGCCAGCGGAACCCCGACAACTCGACGAGCGAGTATTACTACGGCCATGGCACGGGCTACACCAGCTGGGCTCCCATCATGGGTGCCGGCTACGCAGCGCAGGTCACCCAGTGGAGCAAGGGCGAATACACGGGGGCGAACAACTTCCAGGACGACCTGTCGATCATGCGAAGCCAGCTGTCGGACGCGGCGGCGGACCACGCCTCGACGCGCAGCGCCGCGACGCCGATCGTCGCAAGCGCGGGAACCGTCGCCTCGACGACGCCGTCGAGCGAACTGCACGACAGTGACGACTTCTTCCGCGACCGGAACAACCGCGGCACCATCGGCGCCGCCGGCGACGTCGACGTATTCCTCGTGGAGGCCGGCTCGGCAGGCGTCGTCGACCTGTCCGTGACGCCCGCCTGGCGCGCGCCTTTCGTCGTCGCGTCGAACCGGGGCGCCAATCTCGACGTGCGTGCCCGGCTGCTGGATGTGGACGGTGCGCTGCTCGTCGAGAGCGAGCCCGCGGCGGAAACGAATGCGAGGGTCCGTGCGAGCCTGCCCGCCGGACGCTATTACCTCGAGGTGTCCGGCGCCGGACAGGGCACGCCGCTGACCGGCTACTCGAGCTACGCGAGCATCGGCGGCTACACGATCACCGGCAGTGTCCCGGTGGGGCCGACCCAGGCGGTCTCGTTCGAGTCCGCCGCGATTTCCGCCAGCGAAGGCGCAGGTTCCGTCCGGATTCCCGTCGTCCGCTCCGGCGGTACCGCAGGCACGGTGAGCGTCCCTTACCGGACGTGGGCTCGAACGGCCGCGGCGGGCTCCGACTACGTGCAGAGCCTCGGCACGCTGGTCTTTCCGCCGGGAATCGTCGAGAAGTCGATCACCGTCCAACTCGTCGACAACGCCACGCTCGAGCCGCCCGAGACGTTCGCGGTCGACCTCGGGACTGCCCAGGGCGCGCTGCAAGGGGCCGCTAGCTCGACGACGGTCACGATCAACGACGACGAGAGCAACGCGACGCTCGCGGGATTTTCGCTCAAGAGCACCACCGTGGCCGGCTGCAAGGCCGTGACCGCGGTCGTGACCCTGAGCGAACCGGCGCCCGCGTCGGGGCTCGCGGTGTCGATCGCCGACACGCTTTCGTCGGTAACGTCGCCAGCCACCGTGACGGTGCCCGGCGGGTCCACGACGAAGTCGCTCACCCTCAAGACGGTACCCGTGGCCGCGATCCAGAACGGCTACGTGCGCGCCACGCTCGCAGGCACGACGTTGAGCCAGCCGCTGTCGGTGCGGCCGATGGGAGTCGGGTCGGTGTCGCTGACTCCCAGCACGGTCGTCGGCGGCACGACGTCGGTCGGCAAGGTCAACCTCGAGTGCAAGGCCGGCCCGGGGCCCATCACCATTCCGTTGTCGACCAGCAATGCGTCGATCGCGTATCCGGCGGTGGCGGGCGTGACGATCCCGATAGGCATTCAGGCAGCTACGTTCGAGGTGCGCACCAACGCCGTGCGGGCCCGGTCGTCCGCCACGATATCCGCCCTCCCCTCAACCGGGTTCGGCAAGTCGCGAGTCGTGACGGTGACACCGGCAGCGGCGATATCGCCTGCGTCGCTCGCGTTCGGCAGCCGCACGGTGGGCTCGACGAGCACGGCGCTCGGAGTGACGCTCGCGAACAGGGGCACGGCAGCGTACTCCGTATCGAGCGTCGGCGTGACCGGGACGGGCGCGTCGCACTTCACGTACGCCAGCGCCTGCCCGTCGAGCCTCCCGGCCGGCGGCAGCTGCACCATCTCCGTGCGCTTCGCACCCACGAGCACGGGCTCGAAGACCGCTCGTCTCACGGTCGCAACGAGCGCCACCGACACGGCACTGTCGGTCGCGTTGAGCGGGACCGGAACCCTGTGAGGTAAGTGGCGTCCGGGGCGCGACGGCACGGAGGCTGCTGACCGCCGATTCGACCGTGCCTTGGCCACGTGGTTGAATCGGGGCCGATGGCACTCGTGCAAACCGGTCGACTGGAGCTGCGCCACGCCGGCGCGGAGGACGCCCCCTTCGTGCTCGAACTCCTTAACGAACCGTCCTTCGTCGCCAACATCGGCGATCGCGGCGTCCGCACGGTGGCCCAGGCACGCGACTACGTCGCCGAGCGCATGGCGGCGAGCTACGCGGCGCACGGCTACGGCATGTACGTCGTCGAGCACCGCGGGACGCGCCGGTCCATGGGCCTGTGCGGCCTGGTCCGGCGGCCCTTCCTCGAGGCGCCGGACATCGGCTTTGCGTTCCTGCCGGCATACTGGTCGCAGGGCTATGCGGAGGAAAGCGCGCGCGCCGTCATGGAGTGGGCGCCGACGTTCGGATTGACCCGCGTGCTCGGCGTCGTGCTGCCGACCAACGAACCTTCGGTCCGGCTGCTGCGCAAGCTCGGGCTCGAATACGAGCGCGACGTGGTGATGCCGGAGTCGGGCGACACGTGCGCGCTGTACGCGTGCGCCGTCGAACGGGCTAGCTGAAGCGCGCGATCCGTACTTCGCGTCGGCGCGAGATGCCGAGCAGCGCGAGGAAAGCAACCAGGAAGGTCAGCCGCGAGGCCGGCTCGGGGGCAGGCACGGCAACTTCCTGCCACTCGAAGTGGCGGTAGTCCTCGTCGTAGCCGGCGCCGACTTCGAAGCCACCGCAACTCCCGCTAAAAGTGCAGGAGCCGAAATTGCCGAGGATTTTGTACTCGAGCAGACCATCTTCATCGCCGGCAGCGAAGTACAGATACGGGTCCTGCCTTTGGCGCCCCATTTCGACGCTCACACCGCGGAGCTCGGGACGGCCCCAGTTATCGTAGCTGTACGTCCAACGGATCTCGTCGTCGCGAAAGGTGTGCCCGTACATCGTGAAAGACGCTGAAACGACCGGATACTCGATCTCGAGGGAATCCGAGTTCCAGCACCTGTCGGAGTCAGGGTCGGCTTCGCAGGCCGCTATATCGGCCAGCCAGTCCTCGTACTGCTGGCGGACGCTGCCGGCGTCGTAGCGGAGATACCCGTCGCCGATCTGCACGTAGGCGCCGTCGTCGAATTCGCGCCAGACGCCGAGATCGAGCTGCCCCAGCTGGATGGCGGCCGCATGGACCGATCCGGTCGCCATGCAGGCGATCAGACACGAGGCCCAGCCGATCAACCTTCCCTGTTTCCTTACCATCGTCTCCTCCAGTTGAGCGACCGCCCACGGCAGCGGCGGACATCGACTCGAAAGTGCCGATCCTACGTCATGCAATTTGTGCGCCGACACGAACGCTCTGGGGCGCGTCAACGACTTAGCCACTACGACCGGCGCACCGAAGCGGGCCCGGCTCGGGAATATGTAAGGTCCATCGACGCTACGGTGCGCTGGAAATCGGACACGGTACACTCGACAAAACACCGACAGGGAGCCTGCGCATGGCGAAGCTGGTGCTCATTCTGGCCGTCCTCGGCCTCGGTTACTGGTACTGGTCCGGCTCGCGGCAGCCGCCAGCGGAACTGATCGAATCCGCGCGCCTCGAGGAGAACGCTGCGATCATGCAGCAGTGCATCAACCAGGAGCAGCGCATGCAGTCGGCCGGAGGCCTGGGCGGCCTCGGCGACGTGGGCGCCAGCGGCGCGGATGCCGAGCGGCTGTGCGCAGAGAAGAACGGCCTCGTGAAGCGCGACGGTCAGTGGCACCGCAGGTAGGCTCGCGATCCTAATCGCTGGTGTCCACCGCCAGCAGCGCTCGCCCGATGGAGACGTACCACTGGCCGTCGATCTGGTATGACCTGCCGGTGTCGCTGCTCACGTAGACCGGAGATGCTCCGCGAGTGAAGTAGCGGCTAGCGTTCTGTGGACTGGCAACCATCAGTTCGCCGTCATCTCCAAGGAGTTCAATCCAGGTACTGACGTTGAGATCGGTGCGGCGCGACCCCGCGCCGGTCGGATCCCTCGTGTACACGTGGACGATTCCGGAGTCCCCGGTGTCCGTGTATGCGACCCAGCCCTGTCGCACCTGGTAGTGGAGCGGCGGCCGTACATCGTATGGTCGACTGCCACTGAGCAAGGTCTGGATCCCGCGCTCGACGAGACGGATTTCGTTGGCTGCCCCCGAGTAGACGACCGTTTCGCCGTCCACGACCGGAAAATCGGGTGGCTGTTGGTCGTCCCGTACCACGAGCGTCTGTACGCCGTCGTCGTCGCGAACGATTTCCAGACCGCTGGGGAAGACGACCGTACCGTCACGCGCGACCGTCGCCCCGGCCGCGTAGTCGGCCCCAAGAATGCTTCGCGAAGAACCCGAGCTGGTGTCCAGCAGCCGCAGTTCGTAGCCGCTCGTGTAGAGTGCATACGGGTCGGCTACCCAGGCGAACCTCGCGGAGTCCCCGCCCACCTGGCTAAGCACCCCCTGCTTCCAGAAGTACGCGCGGGTGTACTGGCTGCCGCCCTGCACTATGTCGACAGTGAAAATGGCCCCGCCGGAGACGAGTTCGGGCGGGGGGCCGGCGCGCGACACTTCCGAGCCCTCGGGCAGCGGGATATCTTCCGTGCCG